>NZ_CP042344.1:3000000-3333437 GCF_007954405.1 Comamonas flocculans
ATGGCCTGGTCCTTGATCAGATCGCTCCAGCCGTGCGAATAGGTCCAGCCGCCGGGGTTGACGTGCTCCAGGCCCTTCATGTAGCGCGCCACGTGCTGCTCCCACATCTCGGCGAAGGTGCGGTCCACCAGAGTGGTCTGGTTCTTCTGGGCGAAGAACAGCGAGAAGAAGCCGCCGGGTTCGTCCTGCTCCGGTGCCGGCAGGGCCGGGCGGTTGGTCTTCTGGCCCACGAGCAGCTTGTCGTCGTAGAGCTTCTGCACCACCTTGCGGGTTTCCTCGACGAGCTTGGTGCCCTCCTTGATGCCGTTGTCCATCATGGTCAGATAGGTTTCGGCAAAGCGCGGCGAGTGGCACTGCGAGCAGGTGCCTATCCAGGCGGTCTTGCGGTCCTGGAACCAGGGGTCGTCCAGGTTGTCGGCAATGTTCTGGAACGGCAGGAAGCCCCAGCGCACCTTGCGCACGGTGTTGTGCGTGAACTGGCCGTTGAACTCGAAGTGGCAACCCTGGCAGGTGGGACCGGTGAAGCCGCCCTTGGTGTTCTGGTCGGCAAGGCGTGCATTCCAGTCCCAGGAGTCGCCGCGCGTCTGGTACTTGGTGCCGTGCTTGGAGAGCATGAATTGCTCGAACTCGTTGTGGTCCACGCCGTTGTGGCAGGTTGCGCAGGCTTCGGGCTTGCGCGCCTCGACGGTGGAGAACTCATGCCGGGTGTGGCAGTTGTCGCACTTGGTCTGGTTGGTGTGGCACATGGTGCAGCTGGCGGCCACCTCGCGCTGCTGCAGCGCGGCCCAGGTGGCGGTCTCGACGTTGGCCATGTAGTCCACGGTATGCGAGGGGTGGCCCTTGTCCCATTGCTTCTGCGGCCAGGTGAGGGTGTCGCGTTCGGACTCGGCTTCGGCGAACTGGCGCAGGTGGCAGCTGCCGCAGACCGTGCGGTCGGGCAGATGCAGGTCCTTGTGGTTGCCGGCCTTGGCCCCTATGCCCAGGTGGCAGTCGGCGCAGCCCACGTCCTTGAGCTGGGCGCCTTGCTCGAGCAGGCCCTGCGAGTGCAAGTTGGCTTCCACCTCGGTGATGATGTCCTTCTTGTACGCGCGCACGTCGTCTGCGGGCAGCGCGCGGATCTTGTCAAGGTTGGCGTGCACGCTCTTTTCCCAGGAGGCCACCCAGCCATGGGTGACGCTCTCGTGGCAGCTGGCGCACTGTTCGCGCGTGACCTGCATGTCCAGATCCGGCGCCTTGTAGAACAGCGTCGGCGCCAGGTACATGTCCATCGGGATGGGCTCCCAGAACTTGGCATGCTTGCCCTTGGTCAGCTCCGCGCGGTAACGCTTGGAGAGGCTGTCGAAGAGTTCCTTGGGCGTTGCGTCCCGGCTGAGTTCGAGCGCCTTGAGCTGCTCGTCAGGGACGGAATCCCAGATCGTTGCCGAGGCAGGAAGGTGTGCTGCCATGAGGCAGAACGCCAGTACGACGAAGCTGAGCAGACGTGACCACATGATTCCCTCCTGGCAGATTGGGCCTCTTCCCATCATGGTCATTTGCCGTCTTGCTGCTAGTACCAGCCGCGTCCTGCGCCATGGTGCCATCGGAATGCGGGAAAACCCTTGATTTCACGGGGGTCCGGCCCCGGGCGCGTCGGCCGCGGACGTGGCCAGAGCGCCCGCGCCCAGGGCGCAGCGCTTCAGGCGGCAAGCACTTCGCGCTGCGGTTCGCCCAGGCTGCGCAGCAGGTCACGCACCAGCTGCGCGCGCTGATCGGGCCCGGGCAGCTCGCGCTCGATGCGCAGTTTCTCGTTGCCCGCGAGCTTGATGTCACGGTTCTTCTGCACCAGCCGGATGATGGCCATGGGGTCCACCGGCGGCTCGGGCACGAAGCTGATGTGGATCACGCCGGGCGCAGCGTCCACCTTGGTGATGCCGTAGGGCTCGCACAGCACGCGCAGGCGGTGTGTGTCGATCAGGGTCTGGGTTTGCGGCGGCAGCTTGCCGAAGCGGTCCACGATTTCTTCCAGCAGGGTGTCGATCTGGTCCGTGCTGCGTGCGGTGGCCAGCTTCTTGTACAGTGACAGGCGCGTCTGCACGTCGGCGCAATAGTCGCTGGGCAGCAGTGCCGGGGCGTGCAGGTTGATGTCGGTGGTGGCCTGCATGGGCGCGAGCAGGTCGGGCTCCTTGCCGGCCTTCAGGCTCCTCACCGCCTCGGCCAGCATCTCGTTGTAGAGCTGAAAGCCCACCTCGATCATGTTGCCCGACTGGTTCTCGCCCAGCACCTCGCCCGCGCCGCGGATTTCCAGGTCGTGCATGGCCAGGTAAAAGCCGCTGCCCAGCTCCTCCATCTGCTGGATGGCTTCCAGACGCTGCGCCGCGTGGCCCTTCAGGCCCTGAACATCGGGCACCATCAGGTAGGCGTAGGCTTGGTGGTGGCTGCGCCCCACCCGGCCGCGCAGCTGGTGCAGCTGCGCCAGGCCGAACTTGTCGGCGCGCGAGATCAGGATGGTGTTGGCCGTGGGCACGTCGATGCCGGTTTCGATGATGGTGGAGCACAGCAGTACATTGCTGCGCTGGGCGATGAAGTCGCGCATCACGTGCTCGAGCTGGCGCTCGGGCATCTGGCCGTGGGCCACGGCGATGCGTGCCTCGGGCAGGATGTCTTGCAGGCGGGCGCGGCGCTCCTCGATGGTTTCCACCTCGTTGTGCAGGAAGTACACCTGCCCGCCGCGCTTCAATTCACGCAGCACGGCCTCGCGGATCACGCCCGGGTTTTCCTCGCGCAGGAAGGTCTTGATCGCCAGGCGCCGCTGCGGCGCGGTGGCGATCACCGAGAGGTCGCGCAGGCCTTCGAGTGCCATGCCCATGGTGCGGGGAATCGGCGTGGCGGTCAGCGTCAGCACGTCCACCTCGGCGCGCATGGCCTTCATCGCCTCCTTGTGGCGCACGCCGAAGCGGTGTTCCTCGTCGATGATGAGCAGGCCCAGGTTCTTGAACTTCGTCGAGGCCGAGAGCAGCTTGTGCGTGCCGACGACGATGTCCACCGTGCCCTCGGCCAGGCCCTTGAGCGCGGTGGTGGTTTCCTTGCCCGAGGC
Organism: Comamonas flocculans; assembly: GCF_007954405.1. Taxonomy (NCBI): domain Bacteria; kingdom Pseudomonadati; phylum Pseudomonadota; class Betaproteobacteria; order Burkholderiales; family Comamonadaceae; genus Comamonas; species Comamonas flocculans. The sequence continues at coordinate 3,003,074 of NZ_CP042344.1, forward strand.
AAAGCGGCTCACCTGCGCGACCTTGACCGGCCAGCGCGCAAAACGGTCCACCAACGTCTGGTAGTGCTGCTCCGCGAGCAGTGTGGTGGGCGCGAGCAGCGCCACCTGCTTGCCGCCGGTCACTGCGATGAAGGCGGCGCGCAGCGCCACCTCGGTCTTGCCGAAGCCCACGTCGCCGCAGACGAGGCGATCCATGGGGCGGGGGCTGATCATGTCCTGGATGACCGCGTGGATCGCGGCGTTCTGGTCGGCGGTTTCCTCAAAACCAAAATCGCTCACGAACTGTTCGTAATCCTGCGGCGAGAAGCGGAAGGCAAAGCCCTCGCGCGCCGCGCGGCGGGCGTAGATGTTGAGCAGCTCGGCGGCGGTGTCGCGCACCTGCTCGGCCGCCTTGCGCCTGGCCTTTTCCCACTGGTGGCCGCCGAGCTTGTGCAGCGGCGCGTCGCCCTCCGCGATGCCGCTGTAGCGGCTGATCTGCTGCAGCTGGCTCACCGGCACGTAGAGCACCGCCTTGTCGGCGTATTCCAGATGCAGGAACTCCTGCAGCGCGGGCGTGCCGTCGGGGTTTTTTTGCCCCATGTCCATGTTGATGAGACCCCGGTAGCGGCCGATGCCGTGCTGGGCATGGACGACCGGGTCGCCGATTTGCAGCTCGGCGAGGTCCTTGATCATGGATTCCAGATCGCTGGTCTGCTCCTGCTTCCTGCGCCTGCGCCCGCCACCGGTGGCGGCAAAGAGTTCGGTTTCGGTGACGAGGTCGATGCCTTCCCCCTGCCAGGCGAAGCCCGCGGCCAGCATGGAGGTGGCAATGCCCACGCGCTCGCCGCTGGCGCCGAGAAATTCCTCCAGCGACTCGAACCTCGGCGGGTGCAGGTGGCTGGCGCGCAGGAAGTCGAGCAGGCTTTCGCGGCGGCCGTCGCTTTCGGCCAGCAGCAGCACGCGGTGCGGCGTGCGGGCGATGTGGGCGTGCAGCTTGGCGATCGGGTCCTCCGCGCCGCGCACGGCGGTCAGATCGGGCAGGGCGGTGAATTCCTCCCTCCCCTCCTGGGGGAGGGCAGGGGTGGGGGTCGGTTCAGGTGCGGTTTGTCCTGCTGCACCCCTCACCCCGGCCCTCTCCCCGGAGGGGTGAGGGAGTAAAGGCTCGCCCCCTTCCGCGGAGGGGCGAGGGAGCACGGCGGCGGGGCGCAGCGCCAGTTGCGCATGCGCCTTGGCCTGGCCGTAGAACTGCTCGGCGGTCAGGAACAAGGCCTCGGGCGGCAACGCCGGGTGTTCCGGGTCGCCCGCCAGCAGCCGGTGGCGCTCGCGCGTGTCCTGCCAGAAGCGCTGGAACGCCCCTTCCAGGTCGCCGTGCAACACCAGCGTGGCACCGTCGCCGACATAGTCGAAAACCGTCGCGGTTGCTTCGAAGAACAGCGGCAGGTAGTACTCGATGCCGGCGGTGGCCAGGCCCGCGCCCATGTCCTTGTAGATGCGGCTCTTGGTCGGATCGCCCTCCAGCAGCTCGCGCCAGCGGTTCCTGAAGCGCGTGCGCGCCTCCTCGTCCATGGGGAATTCGCGCCCCGGCAGCAGGCGCACCTCGGGTACGGGGTAGAGGCTGCGCTGGGTGTCGGGGTCGAAGGTGCGGATGGAGTCGATCTCGTCGTCGAACAGATCCACCCGCAGCGGCTGGGGAGCGCCCATGGGGTAGAGGTCGATCAAGCCGCCACGCACCGCATATTCGCCGTGGCCCACGACCTGCGCGACGTGCTGGTAGCCGGCGAGCGTGAGCTGGGCACGCAGCCGGGCTTCGTTCAACTTCTGCCCCGTCTTGAAATGAAAGGTATAGCCCGCGAGGAAGGAGGGAGGCGCCAGACGGTAGAGCGCAGTGGTGGCGGGCACCAGCACCACGTCCAGCTCGCCCTGGTTGATGCGCCACAGCGTGGACAGGCGCTCGCTGATCAGGTCCTGGTGGGGCGAGAAGTTGTCGTAGGGCAGGGTCTCCCAGTCGGGGAAGAGGGCGCAGCGCAGCTCAGGCGCGAAGAAGTTGATCTCATCGATCAGGCGGCGCGCGTCGGCCGCGTCGGCGCAGACGATGGTGGTGAGTCGCCCCTCGGCGCACACGCCCTGTGCCAGCCGCGCCAGCAAGAGTGCGTCGCTGGAACCTGGGGGGCGGGGCAGCGCGTGGCGCTTGCCGGGGATGAGCTTGGGTAATTGCATGGGGACGGCGTGCAGCGGAAACGACCAAAACCCCCGGCCGGTTTGGACGGGGGTGCGTGGCGGCTATTTTAGGGCGCTATGGGAATTCACAAATTTTGAGACAAATACGGCTGAAACGCTTTGCTGACAAGCGCTTGCAGCTATTCAACAAGTAGCAAATGTCGGGATGCTCCCCGCTCGCCTCGCTTGCCATGGCCCAGGCTTGCGGGAGCGCGCCTCGGCGCGCAACGCGAGCCTGCTGGTTTCATGCGTGGGCAAGCCGGTGCACGCGCGGCCCTGCCTGCGTCTGCCTGCAAGCCCCGTGCCTGAGCGGCCTTGACGTCACCGGTGCCCCGCGCGATGCGAGCCGGCGAGCCCGCAGGCAGCACAAGCGCCTGTGCGAGCGCCGCGACGGGCCTGGCGCAGCCCAGGCTCTATAGTCCGTGCGTCCTGCCTGTTTCCCCAGACCATCGATGACCGAAGCTTCAGATTCCGTGGCCACCCGCTTTGGCAGTGGCCGCGCCGTCCAACGCATGGAAGACGCCGCCCTGCTGAAAGGCCGGGGCCGCTATGTACAGAACCTGTGCGAGCCGGGCGATGCCTGGGCGGTGTTCGTGCGCTCGCCCCACGCCCACGCCCGCATCCGGAGCGTGGACCTGTCCGCGGCGCGCGCCATGCCCGGCGTGGTGGCGGTCTATGGCGGCGCCGATCTGCAGGCGGCCGGGGTGCCGGCGATGAAGGCCGGCGTCGGCTTCAGGCGCGCCGACGGCTCGGCCTGCGCTGCGCCGGCGCGCCAGCTGCTTGCGGCCGAGCGCGTGCATTACGTCGGCGAAGCGGTGGCGCTGGTGCTGGCCGACAGCCTGCAGCAGGCGCAAGACGCCGCCGAGGCGGTGCAGGTGGACTACGAGGCGCTGCCCTGCGTGCCCAGCCTGGCGGCGGCGCTGGCGCGCGAGGCGCTGGTCACGCCCGAGGCGCCGGACAACATCGCCTGCGAAGCCCGCCATGGCGACGCCGCCGCGACGGCCGCGGCCTTTGCCCGCGCGGCGCATGTGGTGCAACTCACGCTGGTGCATCAGCGCGTGGTGGCGCTGACGCTGGAGCCGCGCAGCGTGCGTGCGCTCTGGGATGCGCACGGCGGGCGGCTGCTGATGCAGATTTCCTCGCAGATGCCGACCTCGGTGCGCAAGAACGTCGCGCTCGCCCTGGGTCTAGCGCCCGAGGCGGTGCGCGTGCAGGTGGGCGACGTGGGCGGGGGCTTTGGCATGAAGGTCGGCTCCTACCCCGAAGAGGCGGCGCTGGCCTGGGCCGCGCGTGCCTCGGGGCGGCCGCTGCGCTGGATGGGCGAGCGCAGCGAGGAGTTTCTCTCCACCACCCACGGGCGCGACGTGCAGTCGCATGCCGCCCTGGCGCTCGACGACGAGGGGCGCATCCTGGCGCTGCGCGTGCATTCGGATGCCAATGTCGGCGCCTTTCCCACCGCCACCAACACCGCCATCCAGCTGCTTGTCGGCCCCTGGGTGCAGACCAGCGTCTACGACATCCCGCTGATCGACTTTCATTTCCGCGCCGTGCTCACCCACCAGGCGCCCACCGGCGCCTACCGCGGCGCGGGCCGGCCCGAAGCCATCTTCAACATCGAGCGCCTGATGGACGAGGCCGCGCGCCAGATCGGCATGGACCGCGTCGCCCTGCGCCGGCGCAACTTCATCCGGCCAGAGCAGATGCCCTACACCAACCCCATGGGCCAGGTCTACGACGTGGGGCGGTTCGAGCATGTGCTGGACCAGGCGCTGCGGCTTGCCGACGCGCAGGGCTTTGCGGCGCGCGCCGAGGCATCGGGCCAGCGCGGCCTGTGGCGCGGCCTGGGGCTCGCCACCTTTCTGGAATGGACCGGCGGCAATGCGTTTGAAGAGCGCGTCACGCTTCAGGTGCAGGCAGACGGTGTGATCGAGGTCTTTTCCGCCGTCAACCAGATGGGGCAAGGCATAGCCACCTCGCTCGCGCAGCTGGTGGTGGACGTGTTTGGCGTGCCGCTGTCCCGGGTGCGCGTGGTGCTGGGCGATACCGACCGTGGCAATGGCTATGGCTCGGCGGGCTCGCGCTCGCTGTTTACCGGCGGCTCGGCCATGGCCACGGGCGCGCAGGAAACCCTGCGGCGCGCCCGCCGCCTGGCCGCCAGCGAGCTGGAAGTGGCCGAGCCCGACATCCGCTACGCGCAAGGGCGCTTCACCGTCGCGGGCACGGACCGCAGCATCGGCCTCTTCGACCTGGCCGCCCGCCAGCCCGAAGGGCATATCCATGTGGAGCACACGCACACCGTGGCCGGCCCCACCTGGCCCAATGGCGCGCACCTGTGCGAGGTGGAGATCGATCCGCAGACCGGCGTGGTGCGCCTCGTGGCCTACGCCGGGGTGAACGACATCGGCCGCGTGGTCAACCCCTTGATCGTGCGCGGCCAGCTCGTGGGTGGCGCGGTGCAGGGCGCGGGGCAGGCGCTGATGGAGCGCGTGGTCTATGACGATGCCAGCGGCCAGCTGCTCACCGGCAGCCTGATGGACTATTGCGCGCCGCGCGCCCAGGATTTCGCCTGCGAGTTCCGCATGGACATGGACGAATCCACGCCCTGCAGCAACAACCTGCTGGGCGTCAAGGGCGTGGGCGAGCTCGGCACCATCGGCGCCGCACCCTGCGTGGTCAACGCCGTGGCCGATGCGCTGGCACGCGCGGGGCGTGGCGATGCGGCCCCGCGGCTGCAGATGCCCGTGACCGCCGCGCGCCTGTGGAGCCTGCTGCATGGGTGAAACGGGCCGCCTCATCGCCCTCGTGCCCTGCGCCGGTACGGGCTCGCGCGCCGGCGCGGTCCAGCCCAAGCAATACCAGAGCGTGGCGGGCCGCCCGCTGGTGGAGCACACGCTGGCCGCGCTGGCGGCGGTGCAGCGCATCGGCCGCGTGCTGGTGGTGGTGGCGCCGCAGGATGCGCAGCTGTCTGCCACTGCCCACTGGGAGGTGGCCCGCTGCGGCGGCACCACGCGTGCCGAGAGCGTGTGCAACGGCCTGCAGCACCTGCTGGCGCACGGTGCCCATGCCAGCGACTGGGTGCTGGTGCACGACGCCGCGCGCTGCCTTGTCACGCCTGCGCTGGTCAATGCCCTGATCGACGCCTGCCTGCCCGACGCCGTGGGCGGCCTGCTGGCGCTGCCCCTGCCGGATACGCTCAAGGTCGCGCGCGCGGGCCGGGCCGTGCAAACCCTGGAGCGCAGCGACAAGTGGCTGGCGCAAACGCCGCAGATGTTTCGCCTTGGCCCCCTGCTGTCAGCCCTTGAGCCGCACCGGGCCGCGGGCTTTGCCGGCATGACCGACGAGGCCGGCGCCATGGAGCTGGCAGGCCATGCTCCGCTGCTGGTGCCGGGGAGTCTGCTCAATCTGAAGGTCACCTGGCCGCAGGACTTTGCCTTGGCCGAGGCCATATTGAAAGGTCAAGCCACATGACGGATTTGCCCAAACTGCGCGTGGGCGAGGGCTGGGACATCCATGCCCTGGTGCCTGGCCGCCCTCTGGTGCTGGGCGGCGTGCAGGTGGCCCACACCCAGGGGCTGCTCGGTCATTCGGATGCCGACGTGCTGCTGCACGCCATCACCGACGCGCTGCTGGGCGCGGCGGCGCTGGGCGATATCGGCAGCTACTTTCCCGATACCGACCCGCGCTGGGGCGGGGCCGATTCGCGCGTGCTGCTGGCCGAGACCGTCCGCGTGGTGCGCGCCGCAGGCTGGCAGATCGTGAACGTGGACAGCACCGTCGTCGCCCAGGCCCCGCGCCTGGCAGCGCACATTCCCGCCATGCGCGCAGGCATTGCGCAGGTGCTGGGGCTGGACGCGCAGCAGGTGAGCGTGAAGGCCAAGACCGCCGAGCGCCTGGGCCCCGTGGGCCAGGGCCTGGCGATGGAGGCGCGCGCCGTCGTGCTGCTGTGCGGCGCGTAGTCCGCCCTGCGGCTACATTGGCTGCATGAACTGCTTTTCCAAACACCTTCAACGCGCAGCATGGCCGTGCCTGGCGGTACTGCTCACCGCCTGCGCGGCCCAGCCCATGCCTGCATCCACCGATCTCGCCAAGGAGCTCAAGGCCTTCCCGGCGGCCTTGCCCGGCCACCAGCGCCATGTGATCGAGCTGCCCGCGCTGGCCGACGAGAGCACGCGCAAGCTGGAGCTGATCGGCGGCAAGGCCATGACGCTGGACTGCAACGCGCGCGGCATGGACGGCGGCTTCGAGGCGCAGGACGTGCCCGGCTGGGGCTATACCTACTGGGTGCTCAAGAGCCAGGGCCAGGTGCGCTCCACCATGATGATGTGCCCGCCGGGCACTGAAAAACCGGGCTTCGTGCAGGCCGAACCGCTGCTGCTGCGCTACAACAGCAAGCTGCCGGTGGTGGTCTTCGTGCCCCAGGGCATGCAGCTGCGCTGGCGCGTGTGGCAGGCGGGCGAGCTGCAGCAGGCGCCGGTGCGCTGAATCGGCGCGCGGCGCGGTTACGGCGGCTTGCGCGCGGTGGCGCTCATCCGCCGGATGTCAGGGGCGTGGCTGCGCCTGGGTTCGCCGGCCAGCTCGATGGCAGCCTGCCCGCTGGCACCCGGAATGGCCTGCATGGGCAATCCCGGAAATTTCATGTTTTGATAGCTTGCAGCGCTTGCTGGACAAGCTTTTCAAGCCGTTTTGTCTTCAAACCAGCTGAACTGTCGCAAGCTGTTCCGTTCAATGCCCGCAACCTCACCAAAAGGGCGACATGCTTGAGGCCGCTGAAGACACTGCCCTTGGGCGTGTGCAGGTGAGCGCCGCCCGGGGCCAGCCCCTGGCCTGGCTCGACGCCGTCCACCGCATCGCCAGCGCCGCCCTGACGCCGGCTCGCTGCGTGCTGCACATGACCGCCACGCCTGGGGCGCCCGACGAGGGCGTGCCGTGGTTCATCCGTTACGCCGCCCGCAGCGCCAAAGTCGCCGGGGCTTCGGTGGGCTTCGCCTGAGGTGCAGCGGGAATCGAGGGGGGAAGGCTTGCCTTGTCTCCCTCGGACAAATGCCAGTGACCGCCGGTTCGCGGCGCGCCTGCCGGGAGCGGGGCCGCGGCGGATCTTCGAGAAATAATGGTCAAATTGCCTTGTAACGCCCGCCGGCAAAGCGGGAGTAGCTATTCTTCCAGTAGTTTCTGCCGGCCGCCGAACGGTGCCGCGGGCTGCCAGCGCGCGGAATGCGGCGGGGCGTGGGGGCCGTTCAATAGCCCTCGAACTCCTCGGTGCGGATGTGGTCCTCGTCCGCGCCGGCTTCCACGAGGAGCGCGCGCATGTCCTTGACCATGCCCATGGGGCCGGACAGATAGCAGATCGAACGCGCGATGTCGCCGCCGTGCTCGCGCAGCGTCTGCGCACTCACGTGGCCCTGGCTGGCGGTGAATACCGGCAGGTAATGAAAGCGCGGGTGCTCGCGGCTGAGCTGCTGCAGCTCGGCGTGGTAGGCCGCCTGCTCGGGGCTGCGGTTGGAGTAGATCAGCGAGATCTCATGCCCGCTGTCTTCGTGCAAGGCCTGGCAGATGATGCTGCGTACCGGCGTGATGCCTATGCCGCCGGTCAGAAACAGCGCCGGGGTGCGGGTGTTCTTGTGCAGGGTGAAGCTGCCCCACAGCGCAAGCAGCGCCACCCTGCTGCCCTCGGGCAGCCTGGCTGCCGCCTGCTTGAAGGCGCTGCTCTCGCGCATGCGCGTGGCCATGCGCAGCGTGTCCTCGAACGGCGCGCTCACGAAGGAAAAGCCGTGCTTGGCGTGGCTCTCGTCCAGCCCGCTGCCCGCGGGCAGCACCAGGTCGCCAAACTGCCCGGCGCGGTACTCGAAGCCCCCGGGTTTTTCCAGCGTGAATTCCATCGTGTGTTCGGCCACCTGCCGCCTGTGCAGCAGCTTCACCTCGTAGCGGGTCACCATGTCTTGCTCCCTGTCGTCTCAGGCCGCTTCGGACTGCGCCGCGATGCGCCGCGCCAGCTGCAGGCGCTCTTCGTGGCGGTCCAGCCCGCTGATGAAGCGCTCGGGTATCCCCTGCACGCCCACCATGGCGCCGACCAGCGCGCCGGTCAGCATCGCGCGGGCCTGGTTCTGCCCGCCGCCGTTGACCGCATGCAGCACCGCGCTTTCAAAATCGTCGGCAAAGCGCGCGGCCAGGTGGTAGACCGCCGGGAACTGGTGGTAGACCGCGCAGGGCATGCCATAGACCTGCGAGACCTTCCAGGCCGGCTCGATGCGCACGCCCGCATCCAGCGCCGCGCCGGCGATGTAGCCCATGCCTATGAGGGCGTCCGGCGAGGGGAACTGCCCCGCCTGGCGCGGGCGCTCCGGGCCGTCCGGCACGCCATCCCCGTCCGGGCGGGTGACGCTGTGAAACGGCAGCTTGCCATCGCGCACCAGCGCCATCAGCCGCTCGCTGATCTGGCTGTCGAAGCGAGCGCCCTGCACCAGCTGCCCCAGCGCGAGCGCATAGGCGGTGGTCATGGCAGCGACGCTTGCGTCCTGCTGCGTGAGTGCGGTGTTGCTGCTTGCGTCGCGCGCCAGGGCCAGCGGGTCGCGGGCGTTGCGCACCGCGATGGCCAGCACGCGCTCGGCCGCTTCCGTGGTGTCCGCCCAACCGGCCACCTGGCCCCAGGGTTTGCCCAGGCCTACGCGCAGGCGCCAGGTTTCGCGCATGGACTGGCTGGTGTAGCCGCCCGGCCCGTGGTTGGGGGTGCCGTCGATCAGCGGGAAGAAATCGCGGTCCAGGCGCTGGCAGAAATCGGCCTCGTCGTAGCGGCCGCAGTCGGCCAGCGAGCGCATGGTCAGCTCCAGCAGCAGCCCGGCTTGCGAGGACTCGCCCGCCTTGAGCCCGTGGTGGTAGTGCCCGGGCTTGGGCGCGGCGTAGTCGCTGATCCAGGGTCCGAAGGCCGCGCGCAGCGCATCCAGGTCGTAATACCAATGCGGCCCCACCGCCAGCGCTTCGCCGACGAGCGCGCCCATCAATGCGCCCGCGGCGCGCTCCTGCCATTGTGTCCGTGCCATGCCTGTACTCCTTTGTCAGGCAAGGGTACTGCCCGCGCGCGCTGTCTGCAGGCGGGTGGCGCGATGGCAGCGTTGCCTCAGGGGTAGACCACGACGCGGTCGCCCACCCTGACCTGTTCGTAGAGCCACTTGGCCGCCTGGTAGTCGCGCATCTGGGTGCAGCCGTGCGAGCCGCTGGCGTAGCCGTTGTCGGCGAAATCGTCGGAAAAATGGATGGCCACGTTGCCGTCGTAGAAGATGGCGTAGGGCATGGGCGTGCGCTCGCCGAAGATCGACGAGACCGTGTCGCGGTTCATGTACCAGATGCGAAATTCACCTTCGGGGCTGTCCCAGCCGGGGCGGGAAAAGCGCGCCTCGCGGGTGAACCTGATCTGTCCGTCGACCACGTAGGAGAGCTTCTTCTGCCCCTTGGATATGCACACCACCTTGCCGCTGGTGCAGCGCGGATCGAGCTGCTGGTCCGCATTGCCCTGGGGCGGGGCATCAAAAAGCTGCTTGTAGCCGGGGTTGCGCGTGAGCGGCAGCAGCCGCGCCCAGGTGCGCTCGTCCATGACCTCGGCAGCGGGCAGGCCCACCTTCATCCTGAACGCGGCGATGGCGTCGAGCGTGGCGCGGTCGAGCTCGCCGCTGATCGGTCCGCGGTAGCTGCCTGCCTGTTTCAGGCGCGACTGCAGCTCCATGACGAAGGCCGCATGGCGCGGGCCGGTGAACCAGGGGCCGACGTCGGTGTTGCTGAGCTCGGCCGCCGTCGGCTCGTGCGACTTCTGGCGCAGCAGCTCCCAGGTGGCCTGGTTGACGACGCCGGTGGGGCGCAGGCCGTGCTCGCGCTGGAAATTCTCCACCGCGGCGCGCGTCCTGCCGTCGAACTTGTCGTGGGCGTCGTAGGTGGCAAGGTACCTGGCGTGGCGCAGGCGGATTTGCAGTTCGCGCACTTCGGGGCCTGTCGCCTTGAGGCGCAGCTCGCGCGCCAGCGGCGCGGCAGCGCTGTGGGGGCGCAGCATCGCCGCCGAAGGCGGCTGCGTGCCGGCCCGCGCGCCGCCCGCCGTGCCGGCGGCGCAAACAAGCAGCGCCAGAGCACTCGCCAGGCCAGGGCAAAACGGAAGGCGCCGCATGGACAGGGAAAGGCGTGCAGTGCTTTGCCGCGCCTCAGCGCACGCGCTTCCAGAGCGTCACTTCGGACAGCGAATGCTGGAATTTGTGCCGCGTTTCGCGTATCACGAAGGGCACCTCGCGTGGCGCGCCGGCCATTTCGAAATGGGCGCCCAGCAGTGCCTTGAGCGCATCGAGCGTGCGCCAGCTCTCGCCGTCCTTCTTGAAGCCGCCCAGCCATTTGTCGCGCGGCGTGTGCTCGGCAAGCCAGGTGTAGGGCGAAGCCAGCACGAGCAGGCCACCGGCGTTCAGACGCTCGTGCACCATGTGCAGGAAGCGCGCCGGGTCGTACAGCCGGTCGATCAGGTTGGCCGCGAGGATCAGGTCGTAGCCGGTGAACCGGGGCTGGAGGTTGCAGGCGTCGCCCTGCCAGAACTGCACGCGCGCGGCGGTGTCCGCCAGGCCCAGGTCGGCAAGCTTCGCTGCCTTGTACTCCACCAGCTCGCCCTCGTCGGTGACGGTGTAGCGCACCGTGTCGCCGCGCGCCAGCGCCACGCCCTGGTCGATGAAGCGTGCGGAAAAGTCTACGCCCACCACCTGCTCGAAGTGGCGCGCCAGCTCGAACACGCTGCGCCCCACGGCGCAGCCCAGGTCCATGGCGCTGCGCCGCGGGCCTTCGCCCATGGCCGCTATCGCAAGCCGTGCCAGCGCCTTGGGAAAGTTGGCCGTGTCCCAGTATTCGGCGCCGTAATGGAACTCCATGTACTGGGTGACGAGCTCGTCGGTCTCGTAGTGCGAAGCCTCCGAGACGATGGGCGCATCGCTCACCACGTAGCGCAGGCCCGCGTGCTGGAAGAAGTGGCGCCGGAAGGCGTAGCGCGAATCGGGCTCGGCCTCGTTGCCGGTCGACACCCAGGAGCCGCCCTTGATGAGGTTGTGGCGCTCGTCGAAGGTGGGCGTGGTGAAGTCGTCGTAGATCGGGTGGGTCTTGAAACCCTCGAAGGGGTAGGTGGGCGTTTCCGTCCACTGCCAGACATTGCCGACCACGTCGCAGAAAGCGCCCTGTTCGAAGCGATCGACCGGGCAGGGCGAGGCCCAGTGCTCCAGATAGAGATTGGCGTTGGCCGGCAGCTCCTCGTTGAGCTGCCAGTCGCTGGTGGCGAGGATGCGCTGCCATTCGTCTTCCGTCGGCAGGCGCACGGTGAGCCCGCTTTCCTGGGACTTCCAGCGGCAGAAGGCGCGCGCCTCCAGGCAGTTGACCTCGGCCGGCCAGTTCCAGGGCATGGGCACTTCCTGCGTCATCAGGCGCAGGTGCCACTGCGCGCCCTTGCGTACCCAGAAGCTGGGGTGCTCGGCCTGGGCGAAGTCGCGCCAGCGCAGGCCTTCCTCGTCCCAGAAGGCGTCGTTGCCATAGCCGCCGGCCTTGACGAAATCGAGGAACTCTCCATTGCTCACCAGCAGGCGGGCGGCCTCGAAGGCGGGGATGTCGGCTTCGTGGTGGCCGTATTCGTTGTCCCAGCCGTAGCGCGGGCTGTCAAAGGGCTTGCCCAGGCGCACATGGCCTGCAGGCACTTCGACCAGCGAATTCTGCGGTGCCGGGCTGCTGTCGGGGCAGGCCGGCCATTCGGGTCGCGAGCGCACCCACTCAAGGCGCTGCTGGCGGATCAGCACCGAAGAGGTCTCGATGTGAATGCGCTCGTGCTCCACGCCCATGACGATGGCCCACCAGGGGTTTTCCCAGTCCATCGGCAGGGCTAGCGGCGCGTGGTCGATCAGCTCGAGCACCAGAGAGCGCACCCGGTCGCGGTAGTGCTGCACCCGCTCAACGGCTGGCCAGTCGTAGTGCGCGTCGTCCAGATCGTCCCAGCTCATCTCGTCCACGCCGACGGCGAAGATCGACTCCAGGTGCGGGTCCAGGCGCTCGCCGATCATGCGCGTGAGCATGAGCTTGTTGACGAAGAAGGTCGCGACGTGCCCGTAGTAGAAGATCAGCGGGTGGCGCAGCGTGATCGGGCGCTGGTACCAGGCCTCGTCGCAGTCCAGGGTGCGAAACAGCGACTCGGTGCAGTCGAAGGTTTCGCTGAAATAGCTGCGCAGCGCCCGGCGAAACGCCTGCGGGTCGCCCGCGTCCAGCGCCAGCCGCCGTGGCAGGGAAACAGGGCGGGGCGGTGTTTGGAGCACGGCGGTGTCGGTGCGGTTCATGGCGGTGCGCTGGGTGGGTTCGAACGGGCAAAAAGCGTAACACCAAGCAATTTCCGCAGTGCCAGTCGGCTCTTTGCCGCCTCCGGCCCGCGCTCAGCGCTTCTTGATGCCGAAGGCGCCCAGCATCTGCTCGGTCTGCTTGTTCATCTGCTCCTGCATGTGCTGGAACACGTTGTGTGACTGCTCGATGTAGCTGCCCATGAGGTTTTGCATCATCGGGGACTGCAGGTTCATGAACTGGCTCCACATCTCCGGCGTGATGGTCTTGGCCTGCTCGGCCAGACGGGCCTGTACCTCGGTGAACATCTGCACGTTCTTTTCCAGATAGGCACCCATGAAGCCCTGCATGGCGTGGCCGTAGAAGCGGATGATGTTGGCCAGCACGGCTTCGGTGAACATCGGCGTGCCGCCCGCTTCCTCTTCGAGGATGATCTGCAGCAGGATGGAGCGCGTGAGGTCTTCGCCCGACTTGGCATCGCGCACCTGCACCTGCACGCCGTCGATCACGAGCTGGCGCACCTCGGCCAGCGTGATGTAGGTAGAGGTGGAGGTGTCGTAGAGGCGCCGGTTGGGGTACTTCTTGATGGTGCGCGGCTCGCCGGCTGGCGGCGTCTGCTGCTCGGTGGTCTTGTCTGGCACTGGCGTCTCCTTCGTGCGGGTGCGTTGCGGAGCGGCGCGGGCCGCCGGTATTTGTGCGCTGCAACACCAACCGATTCTAGAGCGTCGCGCCGCCGGCGCTGCACCGGCATCGGCACAGGCAGCGACGCAGGCGCGCCGGCCTCAATCCACGCTGCCCATCTGCGACTGCAGGTAGTTCTGCACGCCCACCCTGGCCAGCACCTCGATCTGGGTTTCCAGAAAGTCGATGTGCTCTTCGGTGTCGCGCAGGATGTCGCCGAGCAGATCGCGCGAGGCGTAGTCGCGCACGCTCTCGCAATGGGCCATGCCCTGCTTGACCGTGTCCTGCGCGGCGCGCTCCAGGCGCAGGTCGCACTGCAGGATCTCGGGCACGTCTTCACCGATCTGCAGCTTGCCCAGGTCCTGCAGATTGGGCAGGCCGTCGAGCATCAGGATGCGGTCCATCAGCCGGTCGGCGTGCTTCATCTCGCCTATCGACTCTTCACGTTCCTTCTTGGCCAGGCGATCGAACCCCCAGTGCTTGAGCAGGCGGTAGTGCATGAAGTACTGGTTGGTGGCAGTGAGTTCGTTCTTGAGCTGCGCCTGCAGCCAGTGGATGACTTGAGGGTCCCCTTGCATGATGGCTCCTTGGTTTCGGTCCGGTGGGCACACGCGATTGTGGGTGTGCGGTGATGTGATGACAAGCGCGCCGACCAAGGTGAAATGGCGGCTGGCGCGCCGCGAAAATTGAACAAACCAATCATGAGAATTGGCTATATCAAATTGACAAATCGAGCTTCGGCCTTATTCTAGGGTTTGTACTTAGCCCATTTCACAAGGAGTAATGCATGTCTCTCATCAACACCCAGGTTCAGCCCTTCAAGGTCAACGCCTACGTCAACCGTGGCGGCAAGGGCGAGTTCATCGAAGTGACCGATGAAACGCTCAAGGGCAAATGGTCGGTGCTGATCTTCATGCCGGCAGCCTTCACCTTCAACTGCCCGACCGAGATCGAGGATGCGGCCGAGCACTACGCCGAATTCCAGAAGGCCGGCGCCGAAGTCTATGCGGTGACCACCGACACGCACTTCTCGCACAAGGTCTGGCACGAGACGTCGGACGCCGTGGGCAAGGCCAAGTTCCCGCTGGTGGGCGACCCCACGCACCAGCTGACCAACGCCTTTGGCGTGCACATCCCCGAAGAAGGCCTGGCGCTGCGCGGCACCTTCGTGATCAACCCCGATGGCGTGATCAAGACCATGGAAGTGCATTCCAACGAAATCGCGCGCGACGTGACCGAGACGCTGCGCAAGCTCAAGGCCGCCCAGTTCACCGCCGCCCACCCCGACCAGGTGTGCCCGGCCAAGTGGAAGGAAGGCGAGAAGACGCTGACGCCCTCGCTGGATCTGGTCGGCAAGATCTGATCGACACCCGCCGCCTGCCGGACGGATGCAGGGCGCGCGTGCGCCTTGCCGTCCGGCTTTTTCATGCCCAGAACCACCCCGTGAAGGAGAAGAAACATGTTTGATGACCAACTGAAAACCCAGCTCGCCGCCTATCTGCAGCGCGTGGTGCGTCCGTTCACGCTGGTGGCCTCGCTGGGCGACGACGCCACCTCGACCGAGATGCGCGAGATGCTGCAGACCATTGCCGGCATGCGCCCCGACATGATCACGCTGCGCGAGGACGGGCAGGACGCGCGCAAGCCTTCGTTCACGCTGGTGCGCGAGGGCGACGAGGGGCGGCTGCGCTTTGCCGGATTGCCGCTGGGGCATGAATTCACCTCGCTGGTGCTGGCCCTGCTGTGGTCGGGCGGACACCCGCCCAAGGAAGAGGCCGATCTGCTGGAGCAGGTCAGGCAGCTCGACGGCGAGCTGAACTTCGAGGTCTACATGAGCCTCACCTGCCACAGCTGTCCCGACGTGGTGCAGGCGCTCTCGCTCATGGCCATCCTGAACCCGAAGATCAGGACCACGGTGATCGAGGGCGGTGCCTTCCAGAAGGAAGTGAGCGAGCGCGAGATCATGGCCGTACCCACGGTCTACCTCAATGGCGAGATGTTTTCCGCGGGGCACATGGAGCTGGCGCAGTTCGTCGCCAAGCTCGATACCGGCGCGGCCCGGCGCGATGCCGAAAAGCTTTCGGCCAGGGAGGCGTTCGACATGCTCATCGTCGGCGGCGGCCCGGCAGGTGCGGCAGCGGCGGTGTACGCGGCGCGCAAGGGCATACGCACCGGCCTGGTGGCCGAGCGTTTTGGCGGGCAGGTGAACGACACGCTCGATATCGACAACTACATTTCGGTGCCGCACACCGAGGGGCCGCAGTTCTCCTCGGCGCTGCTGCAGCACGTGCGCGAGTACGAGGTGGACGTGATGAACCTGCAGCGCGCCAGGGCGCTGCGACCCGCGGCGGCACCCGGCGGTCTGATCGAGGTCGAGCTGGAAAACGGCGGCGTGCTCAAGGCGAGGTCCGTGGTGCTGTCCACCGGTGCGCGCTGGCGCAACATGGGCGTGCCCGGCGAAGACGAATACCGCACCAAGGGCGTGGCCTACTGCCCGAGCTGCGACGGCCCGCTGTACAAGGGCAAGCGCGTGGCGGTGATCGGTGGCGGCAATTCCGGCATCGAGGCGGCGATCGACCTGGCCGGGGTGGTGGCGCATGTGACGGTGCTGGAGTTCATGCCCGAGCTCAAGGCCGACGCGGTGCTGCAGAAGAAGCTCAAGAGCCTGCCCAACGTCGACGTGATCCTGAACGCCCAGACCACCGAGGTGCTGGGCGAGGGCGGCAAGGTCAATGCCCTGGCCTGGAAGGACCGCATCAGCGGCGTGCAGCAGCGTCTGGAGGTGGAGGGTGTTTTCGTGCAGATCGGGCTGCTGCCCAACACCGACTGGCTCAAGGGCACGGTGGAGCTGTCCCATACCGGCGAGATCATGGTTGATGCGCGCGGCCAGACCAATGTGCCGGGCGTGTTCGCCGCGGGCGACTGCACCACGGTGGCGTTCAAGCAGATCGTGATCGCTGCGGGGGCGGGCGCGACGGCGGCGCTGGCGGCGTTTGACCATCTGATCCGCGCGGGGGCCTGACAGCCCTCTGGCGGTGGCGCGGGGCGGCGGGCCAGGGCAGCCGGCTCCGCGCTTCAGGGCGTGAAGACGATGCGGCCAGCAGGGGCGTCATCGTCGCTCCACGCGCGCTCCACTTCGCTCAGCGGCAGGGCGCGCACCTCGGTCTTGAAGGTGCCGCGGGCAATCGTGCGCACCAGTTCCGGCAATTCGGCGAGCATTTCGCGGCCTGAAATCGCCCCCAGCCCGCTGCCCATGACCTGCAGCCTGGCCGAGCGCAGGAAAGCGCCGGGAATCGGCGCGACGTCGCCGGCCATCGAGCCCACATGCAGCCAGTCCAGGGGCTGGCTGCGGTTGCTGCGTTGCCGGAGTATGGCTTCCATCGTCCGCACGCAGCACTCGCCCCAGACGAAATCGAGCACGACGTCCACCTCGCTGGCCAGGTGTCCCAGCTCGGCTGCGCCGAGCGTCACCGTGCCCGTCGCACCCAGCGCGGGAAGCGCCGCGAGCCTGGCCGCATTGCGCCCCGCGGCAAGCACCTGTGATGCGCCCAGATGCCGGGCGATCTGCACCGCCAGGCGGCCGGAGCAGCCGGTTGCGCCCAGGATGAGCACGCGCTTGCCCCTTTGCAGCGGCAGGCGCGCCCGGAAGGAGGGCAGGCGGCAGCGCAAGGCCATCCACGATGCCATCGCGGGGTTCATGGTGCCCGCGATGAGGACCGGGTCGCAGTCGTCGGGCAGCGTGATGCTGTGGTGGAGCTCGATGACCGTGCGCTCGGCCATGGTGCCGGGCTGTCCCGGCCCCTGGACGAAGTAGCGCAGTTTGCCGTCGCTGCCGCGCCCCACGCCGTCCATGCCGGCGACGAGCGGCGCGTGGCCGCGGCTGGAATAGTGCGCGCCAGCGGCCATGCCGCGCGTCAGGTGGTGCAGCCCGGCGGCGAGAACCTGTATCTGCATTTCCCCGGGCTTGACGGCGAGGGGCTCGTCGATGTCCCGGTAATGCGGGGCCTGGCCAGAGCTGGAGATGACGGCGGCTTTCATCGGTTTTTCCTTCAGAATGGTGGAATAGAAAGTACTTGTTACGAACCAATTATTGATTCGTCATACGAACCATGTCAAGATCGATGCGATGAAAAGACAAGTCCCGAGAAGCCAGTCCCCGGATTCCCGCTCTTCGTCCGCCGATGAGGGCGTCGTCGACGCGCTGGTGACGGCCTCCTTCGTCACCATGGCTGCCATCAACCGGATCGGTGCCGAGCACGATCTGTCTCTCTCGCTGGTGCGCGTCCTGGGCATCCTCTGGGACCGACGCCCGCGCATGAGCGAGCTCGCCGAGCACTTGGGCCTGGAGAAGCAGACGATGTCGGGCCTGATCGCCCGGGCGCAGAAGCGGGGCCTGGTGGCGCGCGCGCCCAACGCCGACGACCGCCGCGCCATGGAGGTGTTTCTGACCAGCGAGGGAGCCGAACTCGTCCAGCGGCTGCGCAAGCAGGCGCACCAGGCCCTGCTGCCGCGCATTCAGAAGCTGTGCGCCGAGGACCAGCAGCAGCTGCAGGCCTTGCTCGAGTGCATGCTCGCAGACCACGGGCATTGACGGCACGGGCCGGCTGCCAGCGTAAGCCACCACCCCGCACACCGCCCCGACGAATTGCCCGGGCGCCAGGCGGTGCTGCGGAGCGCGCCACGCGCCGGGCAGGGCTTCGGTGCGCGCATGTTTTGGCGCATGATCCGGGGCGTCAAGGTTGATTGTGAGAGGAAGAGATGCCCCAGCAGCATGCCGTGTCGCCCGTGGATTTCGAACTTGCGCGCCAGGCCTCGGGCTTGACGCTGGGTGCGCTCTTTGCCCTGAGCGTGCGCCTGGGCCCCGGACGCATCGCGCTGCAGCAGGGCGAGCGCCAGCTGAGCTATGCCGAGTTGGACGAGCGCAGCAACCGCCTGTGCCGCTACTGGATGTCGCGCGGCATAGCGCGGGGCGACCGGGTGGCGGTGCTGGCGGAAAACTGCATGGAGTACGTGGAGGTGCTGGTGGCGGCGGCCAAGCTCGGGGTGATTGCCGCTTGCCAGAACTGGCGCCTGGCCGAGCGCGAGCTGTACCACTGCCTGAGCCTGGTGACGCCCAAGTTGATCCACGCCTCGGCGCGCCACGCCGACATTGCCGCGCGCTACGCCGGGCTGGCGCCCGGCTTGAGCTTCGGCGCTGACTACGAGGCTGCGCTGGCCGGGCAGAGCGCCGCCGCGGTGCCCGATGCGTGCGAACCCGAGGATGGCGTGGTCATCCTCTACACCAGCGGCACCACCGGCATGCCCAAGGGGGCGCTGATCAGCCAGCGCGCCGAGATCGCGCGGGCGCAGAACCAGATGATCGACCTGCCGAGCACGCCCGACGAGCACTTCGTTGCCTGGGCGCCGCTGTTTCACATGGTCTCCACCGACACGGTGTTCATGACGCTGATCCAAGGCGCGAAGGTGATCGTCACCGACGGTTTTGACGCACCCGCGCTGGCGCGGATCGCGGTGCGCGAGCGCCTGGCGCGCTTCACGCTCATGCCCGGCATGATCACGCCCTTTCTGGACGCCCTGCGCGCCACTGGCCAGCCGGTGGCCGGCATGCGCTGGGTGGGCGTGATGGCCGACCTGGTGCCGCGCGAGCAGATCGCCGAGGTCACGCGCCTCGTGGGCGCGCCCTATCTGAACACCTTTGGCTCGACCGAGACCGGGCTGCCGCCGGCCACGCGCCACACCATCGCGGTGGGCCAGGTGCCCGCCAGCCTGAACAAGGTCCAGAGCAGCTTTTGCCGCATCAAGCTGGTGGACGCCGACGACCGCGAGGTGGCCGACGGCGAGCCGGGCGAGCTGGCAATGCGCGGGCCGACGCTGTTTTCAGGCTACTGGAACAACCCCGAGGCGAATGCCGAGGACTTTCGCGGCGGCTGGTTTCACATGGGCGACGTGTTCGTGCGCAACCCGGACGGCACGCTCTCCTTCGTGGACCGGTGCAAGTACCTGATCAAGTCCGGCGGCGAGAACATCTACCCGGCCGAGATCGAGCGCGTGCTGCTCACCGAGCCGCGCGTGGCCGACGCGGTGGTGATCCGCCGCCCCGACGCCAGGTGGGGCGAGGTGCCGGTCGCCTACGTGGTGCGCAAGGATGCGACGCTCAGCGGGCAGGCGCTGATCGAGCTGTGCCGCGCCCACATCGCCGGCTACAAGCTGCCCAAGGAGGTGCACTTCGTGCAGGATGATTTCCTGCCGCGCAGCACTACCGGCAAGATCATGCGCCACGAACTCGAAAAGCGCATGCGCGAGGGCGCCGCTTAGGACGACGCTGACCAAGTCACACGTGCGCGGCGTATTCCTGGCTCGGGCGGTACGCGTCGTTGCAGATGCTCGCCATGGCTGCGACCATGTCCGCGCGCTGCGTCTCGCGGCCCGCCCGAAAAGAGCACAGCCCTTTGGTTTGGGGCGCCAAACAATTGACGGACAAGTTCGTGTTCGGCGTTGCCCTGGCCCCTACTGCGGCGCGGTCCACAGCTTGGTCAGTTCGGCCACGGCGGCGCGGGGCGTCAGGATGTCCGGGTAGTAGCTCCCGCCCGGATTGACCGGATTTGCAGGGTCGCGGCGTGGGTCTGGCTCGATGGAGTAAATGCCAAACCACTCCTCATCCCAATAATGCCCCGGGAATTGGTCTATTCTGTCCGCGCCGGGCCTGACGTTGTGCACCGTCCGATCGTCGGCCTTCCACCATTCATCGGACCATGCAAACACATAGCCGCCCGATGCCACTGCCTTGTTCTTCACGATGTCCTGCCAATGCACGCTGATGTAATCCGCCTGCTCCTGGGCATGGTTTGGCAGTTCCACCGCGACCGTGCCATTGCGCGTGGAAGCGGGGCATCCGAATTCGGTGATCAGCAAGGCATGCGGGTGGGCGCGGGTCGATTCTTCAAAGCGGGAAAACAGGTTGTCGAACCCATTGGTGACATTGCCGCGGTAAGAATTGATGCCGATGACGTCGATGTGGGGAAGCCCGCCGAACTGCATCGCGTAGTCCACGCTTTCCATGGAATCGTCGATCAGGCAGGTCATCGTCAACTTCTCCGGCGCCTGTTGTTTCGTCACTTCTCCCAGCTTGTCTATCCATGCCCAGAAACCGGGTGCGCTCTTGATGGGAACCTGCCGGCCCTCGGCGGCTGAAAAGCCGCTGGACAAATTGGCCTCGTTGCCCATGACGAACCCCATCACCGCGGGGTGCGACCCTATCTGCCGCGCAATCTCCTTCACCCCTGTTTCCACTCTGGCCTTGACCTGCGGATTGAGATAAACCCCGCCATCGATGGGGTAGCCCACCCAGGCGCAAATTCCGTTGTCCAGGCAGGCGTCGAGGAATTTCTTGTGGCTTTGCGCCGCACCCGACACGGCGTTGATGTCGCTGAATGGCAGCGTCGAATAGAGTCTGACGGTGTTGATGCCCATTTTTTTCATCATGGGCAGGTCGCGCATGAAGAGTTGGTCCCAGAAATCGATAAAGAAATCACCCCAGGGCAGGGAAGCGAAACTCGCACCCACGGGTTGCGGTGCGTAGCACACGCCCTGCGCAAAGAAGGGCACGCCATCCTTGAGGATTTGCCGACCCTCCACCGAGAAATACCCTGGTGCCGGCTCGCCGCTGCCGTGCGAGCAGGTATCGCTGACCCACTGGCCGGTCTCATCGTAAAGCGGCTGGCAATCGGGCAAAGCGTCGTCGCCACCGCCGCAGCCAGCCAGCAAATGGGTGCCCAGTGCCGCCGCGCCGTATTTCAGCAGCTGGCGGCGCTCCAGCCGGTGGGGTAGTGTGTTGGCGCCCATGGAATGCTCCTGTTCTTGTGGTCCGTCGCTCAGTGTAGGTGGGGGCTGGGCTGGCGTCTGGCCTGTCTTTTGACGCAGCGTCCCAACTGTGCTCGTGGCGTCCCGGCGCCTCGTGTCCATCGCCATAGGCCCGGCAAAACTCTGCGCCACGAAGGTGAAAACGCAGAGGCGGGACGGTAGTCCGGCCAAGCCGGGATGGGGCACGAGGATTGTCTTTTTAAAAGACAATTGTCTGATTATTGGGCAATAAACGTCTGTTTTCAAGGCATTTTGTGCTGGAACTGTCGTTATTGCGGCGCTTCGGGCTTGGCATGGCTTGTGCATGCACATGGGCATTCCATACAGGAGGCTCCCTCATGCAACGTCGTACCCTGGTCGCCCTGGCCGCACTTGCCACCGCCGTCGGTCTGCCGGCATTCAGCCAGTCCAAGGACATCCGCATAGCGCATGTCTACAGCAAGACCGGCCCGCTGGAGGCCTATGGCAAGCAGACGCAAACCGGGTTGATGATGGGCTTGAACTACGCCACGCAGGGCAGCATGAGCATAGACGGGCGCAAGATCGTGGTCATCGAGAAGGACGACCAGGGCAAGCCTGACGTGGGCAAGAGTCTGCTGGCCGCGGCCTACGCCGATGACAAGGTGGACCTGGCCGTGGGCCCGACGAGCTCGGGCGTGGCGCTGGCCATGCTGCCGGTGGCCGAGGAATACAAGAAGATCCTGCTGGTCGAGCCCGCCGTGGCCGACGCCATCACCGGCGACAAGTGGAACAAGTACATCTTCCGCACCGGGCGCAACTCCAGCCAGGACGCGATCAGCAACGCGGTGGCGATGGACAAGGACGGCGTGTCGGTGGCCACGCTGGCGCAGGACTACGCCTTTGGGCGCGACGGCGTGAAGGCCTTCAAGGACGCGCTCAAGCACGCAAAAATAGTGCATGAGGAATACCTGCCGCAGACCACCACCGACTTCACCGCCGGCATCCAGCGCCTGGTGGACGTGCTCAAGGACAAGCCGGGGCGCAAGGCCATCGAGGTGATCTGGGCCGGCGGCACGCCGCCCTTCAACGCCCTGGCCGCGCAGGACCTGAAGAAGCGCTACGGCATCGAGGTGTTCACCGGCGGCAACATCCTGCCGGCCATGGCCGCCTACAAGAACTTCCCGGGCATGGAGGGTGCGACCTACTACTACTTCGGCATCCCGAAGAACCCGGTGAACGACGCCATGGTCGCCATGCACTACAAGGAATTCAAGAGCCCGCCGGACTTCTTCACCGCCGGCGGTTTCTCGGCCGCCATGGCCATCGTCACCGCGCTGAAGAAGACCGGCGGCGACACCGCTACCAACAAGCTCATCAAGACCATGGAAGGCATGAGCTTCGAGACGCCCAAGGGCACCATGACCTTCCGGCGCGAAGACCACCAGGCCATGCAGAGCATGTACCACTTCCGCATCAAGGACGACCCGGCCTTCGCCTGGGGCGTGCCCGAGCTGGTGCGCGAGATCAAGCCTGAAGAGATGCAGGTGCCCATCCGCAACAAGCGCTGATGCCTTGCTCTCTCCCCCTTCGGGGGGAGGGCCGGGGTGGGGGCAGCCGCGCCTCTCTGCATCCCGCCACGTCACCGCGCCGACCGGCCGAACGCCCCCATCCCAACCTTCCCCCAGCGGGGGAAGGAGTCCACTGTCCTGCTGCCTTTCATGCTCGAAACCCAAGACCTCACCATCCGCTTTGGCGGCCATGTGGCCGTCAACGCGGTGAGCTGCGCGTTCGCGCCGGGCACGCTTACGGCCATCGTCGGACCCAATGGCGCGGGCAAGACGACCTATTTCAACCTGATCTCGGGCCAGCTCAAGGCCAGCAGCGGCAGCGTGCACCTGAACGGGCGCGAGCTCGGCGGCCTGCCCGCTGCCGAGCGCGCCCGCGCCGGCCTGGGCCGCGCCTTCCAGCTGACCAACTTGTTTCCCAAGCTGCCGGTGCTGGAGAACGTGCGCCTGGCGGTGCAGGCCATGCGCCCCGGGGCGCACCGCCGCGGGCTGAACCTGTGGAGCATCTGGAGCGACCACCGCCAGCTCACCGCGCGCGCCGAAGACATCCTGCGCACCGTGGCGCTGTGGGAGCGGCGCGACGATGCCGCCGCCAGCCTGCCGCACGGCGACCAGCGCAAGCTGGAGGTGGCGCTGCTGATGGCGCTGGAGCCGCAGGTCTACATGTTCGACGAACCCACGGCCGGCATGGGCCACGACGAGGCGCCGGTGATCCTGAACCTGATCCGCGAGCTGAAAAAGGACAAGAGCAAGACCATCCTGCTGGTGGAGCACAAGATGGACGTGGTGCGCGAGCTGGCCGACCGCATCATCGTGCTGACCAATGGCCAGCTCGTGGCCGACGGCGAGCCGGCCGAGGTGATTGCCTCGCCCGTGGTGCAGCAGGCCTACCTGGGCGTGGGCGCCGACGGGGAGGAGGCTGCATGAGCGCAGATATCGGCTCCTTCCCCCTTTGGGGGAAGGCAGGGATGGGGGCCGGCGCGGCGTCCACGGCCCCGCTGGCCCCCACCCCGGCCCTCCCCCAGCGGGGGAGGGAGGAGCAGCCATGAGCGACGCGCTGCTGGAACTCTCGGGCGTGCACACGCACATCGGGGCCTACCACATCCTGCACGGCGTGGACCTGGTGGTGCCACGCGGGCAGGTCACGCTGCTGCTCGGGCGCAACGGCGCGGGCAAGACGACGACGCTGCGCACCATCATGGGCCTGTGGCATGCGTCGCAGGGCAGCATCCGCCTGGGCGGGGAGGACATCACGCGGCTCGACACCCCGCGCATCGCGCAGCGCAGCATCGCCTACGTACCCGAGAACATGGGCATTTTCGCGGACCTCACCGTCAAGGAAAACCTGTTGCTGGCCGCGCGCAGCGCGGCGAACGCGGCGCAGATGGACGGCGAGCGCCTGCAGTGGATCTTCGGCCTGTTCCCGGCGGTGCAAAAGTTCTGGAACCAGGCCGCGGGCAAGCTCTCGGGCGGGCAAAAGCAGATGGTGGCGGTGGCGCGCGCCATCGTCGAGCCGCGCGATCTGCTCATCGTGGACGAGCCCAGCAAGGGCCTGGCGCCGGCCATCGTCAACAACATGATCGCCGCCTTCGAGCAGCTCAAGCGCGGCGGCGTGACCATCCTGCTGGTGGAGCAGAACATCCGCTTCGCGCAGCGGCTGGGCGACGGCGTGGCGGTGATGGACAACGGCCGCGTGGTGCATGCGGGGCCGATGGCCCAGCTCGCGCAGGACGAGGCGCTGCAGCGTTCGCTGCTGGGGCTGTCGCTATGAAATATGAGTCAAATACGGCTCCAGCCCTTGTGCAGCAAGCGCTGACAGCTATCAATACCGGAGGGTGCGCATGAAGCTGGGCGACCTGGACTGGAAGCCGCTCGCGCTGGTGCCGCTGCTGGCGCTCGGGGTGCTGCCGCTGATAGCCTCGCCTTCCACCTGGCTGACGCTCACGGTGGCGGGCCTGGCCATGGGGATGATCATCTTCATCATCGCCTCCGGCCTGACGCTGATCTTCGGCCTGATGGACGTGCTCAACTTCGGCCACGGCGTGTTCATCGCGCTCGGGGCCTTCGTGGCCACCAGCGTGCTCGGGCTGATGGGCGACTGGACCGGCTCGGGCGAGCTCTGGCGCAACCTGCTGGCGGTGCTGCCCGCAATGGTCGTGGCCATGCTGGTGGCGGGGGCCGTGGGCATCGCCTTCGAGCGCTTTCTGGTGCGCCCGGTGTATGGCGACCACCTCAAGCAGATTCTCATCACCATGGGCGGCATGATCATCGGCGAGGAGCTGATCAAGGTCATCTGGGGGCCGCAGCAGATTCCGTTGCCGCTGCCCATGGGCATGCGCGGCTCCATCCTCATTGGCGATGCGGCGATAGAGAAGTACCGGCTGGTGGCGGTGGTGGTGGGCCTCGTCGTCTTTGCCGCGCTGGTCTGGGTGCTGGCGCGCACCAAGGTGGGCCTGCTGATACGCGCCGGGGTGCAGGACGGCGAGATGGTGGAGGCGCTGGGCTACCGCATCCGCCGCCTGTTCGTCGGCGTGTTCGTCGCGGGCAGCGCGCTGGCCGGCCTGGGCGGCGTGATGTGGGGCCTGTACCAGCAGAGCGTGGTGCCGCAGATGGGCAACGAGGTGACGATATTGATCTTCATCGTGCTCATCATCGGTGGCCTGGGCTCTACCTCGGGGGCGCTGATCGGGGCGCTGCTGGTGGGGCTGATGGCCAACTACACCGGCTTTCTGCTGCCGAAGGTGGCGCTGTTTTCCAACATCGCGCTGATGGTCGCCATCCTGCTGTGGCGCCCGCGCGGCGTCTACCCGCTGACCGAGCGCTGAGGAAGGAGCAGAGGGCCATGTTGCAACGCATCCTCTCGGGCGACCTGCCGCGCAGCCGCGTGCTGGCGGTGATTCTGGCGGTGGTGCTGGTCGGGCTGCTGCTTGCGCCCTTCCTGTTTCCGGGCGTGAAGGCGCTCAACGTCGCGGCCAAGGTGCTGGTGTTTGCCGTGCTGGTGGCAAGTTTTGACCTGCTGCTGGGCTACACCGGCATCGTGAGTTTTGCCCACACCATGTTCTTCGGCATCGGCGCCTACGGCATCGCGATCGCCACCACGCGCCTGGGGCCCACCTGGGGGGCGCTGGCCGTGGGCACGCTGGCGGCGCTGGCGGTGTCGCTGGTGCTGTCGCTGCTGATCGGGCTGTTTTCGCTGCGCGTGCGGGCGATCTTCTTCGCCATGATCACGCTGGCGGTGGCGGCGGCCTTCCAGACGCTGGCCTCGCAGCTGTCGGATTTCACCGGGGGCGAGGACGGATTGAGCTTCAAGGTCCCCGAGGTGCTCTCGCCGAGCTTCGAGCCGCTCGA
Source organism: Comamonas flocculans (assembly GCF_007954405.1). NCBI lineage: Bacteria > Pseudomonadati > Pseudomonadota > Betaproteobacteria > Burkholderiales > Comamonadaceae > Comamonas > Comamonas flocculans. The sequence continues at coordinate 3,029,008 of NZ_CP042344.1, forward strand.
GAACCCCTTCCTCGGCGTGGACATCGACGGCAAGATCTTCTGCTACTACCTGCTCTTCGTCTGCGCGGTGGTACTGATCCTGGCGATGCTGCGCGTGGTCAATTCGCCCTTCGGGCGCGTGCTGCAGGCGATACGCGAAAACGAATTCCGCGCCGAAGCCATAGGCTACCGCGTGGTGGTCTATCGCACGCTCTCCAGCGTCATCTCGGCGCTGTTCGCGACGCTGGCGGGCTGCATGCTGGCGCTCTGGCTGCGCTACAACGGGCCGGAGACTTCACTGTCCTTCGAGATCATGATGGACGTGCTGCTCATCGTCGTGATCGGCGGCATGGGCACGGTCTACGGCGCGGCCATCGGCGCGGTGCTCTTCATGGTGGCGCAAAGCTATCTGCAGGACCTGCTGCGCCTGGCGAGCGAGGCGGTGGGCGCGCTGCCCTGGCTCTCGGCGCTGCTCTCGCCCGACCGCTGGCTGCTCTGGCTGGGGCTGCTCTTCGTGCTCTCCGTCTATTACTTTCCCACGGGCGTGGTGGGCAGGCTGCGCGCGGCGCGGCGCGCGCCGCGTCCCCTTGCCGAGGCCTCGCGATGATTGCATGCGCTTCCCGTTACGCCCGCCTGGCGGGCTACGAGATCCACTTCATGGACTGGGGCGAACCCGAGGCCCCCGTGGTGCTGGCCTGGCACGGCCTGGCGCGTACCGGGCGCGACATGGACGAGCTCGCCGGGCACCTGGCGCGCTGCGGCTACCGCGTGCTCTGCCCGGACACCCTGGGCCGCGGCCTGAGCCAGTGGAGCCGCGCGCCGGACGAGGAATACTGCCTGGCCTTCTACACCCGTCTGGCCACGCAACTGCTGGACCAGCTTGGCGTCGCGCAGGTGCGCTGGATAGGCACCTCGATGGGCGGCGCCATCGGCATGGCGGCGGCCGGCGGCGTGCTGGCCGGGCGCATCACGCACCTGGCGCTCAACGACATCGCACCCGAGCTGGCCGGCGCCGCCGTGCAGCGCATCAAGGCCTATGCCGGCCAGCCGCCCGCCTTCGATACCGTGACCGAGCTCGAAGCCTTCTTCCGCCAGGTCTATGCGCCCTACGGCTGGCTGAGCGATGCGCAGTGGCGTCGCCTGACCGAGACCAGCACCCGGCGCCTGCCCGACGGGCGCGTGACGCCGCACTACGACCCGGCCATGGTGCGCCAGTTCACCGTGCACCCGCGCGACTACGACCAGTGGGCCGTCTACGACGGGCTGGACGTTCCCGTGCTCTGCCTGCATGGCGTGGAGTCCGACCTGGTGCTGCCCGGGACGATCGCGCGGATGAAGCAGCGCGGCCCCGGTGCGCGTGGCCGGCTGCAGGTCATCGAGGTGCCCGATTGCGGCCACGCGCCGGCGCTCAATGTGCCCGATCAGCTGGGCTGGGTCGAGCGCTTCTTCGCGCGCTGAACGCCGGCGGCGCCGGCCATCGTCGGGGTCAGGGTCTGCGCAGAGCTCGAGCAGCGCCTATTCGTCGTCCAGCGACGCGCTCCAGCGCTCGCCCCAGCCGCGCCGGCGGGTGTCGTCGAGCGTGCGCCGGTCGCGCTTGGTGGGGCGGCCCTGGCGCAGCGTGTCGGCCGGCTCGGGCGCCAGGCGCCGGGCCTCGGCAGCGCGCGTGCGCGCAAGCAGGCTCTCGGCGGTTTCCTCGTACAACAGCTGCGCCACCGGCGCGGGCCCGCGCATCGCGCTGAGCGCGCGCACTACCACGGTGCGCGCCACCGGCCCCTGGCGCAGGGCCACGGTGTCGCCCGGGCGCAGCTCACGCGCGGGCTTGGCGTTGGCACCGTTGACCTGCACGCGGCCCTTGTCTATCTCCTGCACCGCCAGGGCGCGGGTCTTGCAGAAGCGGGCGCACCACAGCCATTTGTCCAGGCGCATGGTTTCGGGTGGGACGGCCATGGTCTATGAAAAGAAGAGCTGCTGGCGCTTGCTGGGCAAGGGCTAGGCGGCGATTTGACTGGTATTCTTGTCTGCCACCGGCCAGCCCGCCAGGTGCTGCTGGGCGATGCGCGAGAGCGCGGTGATCCAGGCGTGGCTGTCGTTCAGGCAGGGGATGTAGCGAAAGCTCTGGCCACCGGCCTTCAGGAAGGCGTCGCGCACTTCCTGGTTGATTTCTTCCAGCGTCTCCAGGCAGTCGCTGGTGAAGCCGGGGCAGATCACGTCCAGGCTGCGCGTGCCGCCCTGGGCCAGGGCGATTGCCGTGGGCTCGGTGTAGGGCTGCAGCCATTCGGCGCGGCCAAAGCGCGACTGGAAGCTGAGCTGGTATTCGCCGCTGTTGAGCTGCAGCTCGCGGGCCAGCAGTTCGGTGGTGGCGTGGCATTGCTCGGCATAGGGGTCGCCCAGGCGCACGTTGCGCTGCGGGATGCCGTGAAAGCTGATCAGCAGCTTCTCGGCGCGTCCGCCCTCGCGCTGCCAGTGCTGGCGCACGCTCTGCGCCAGCGCGGCGATGTAGTCGCTCTGGTCGTGGTAGCCGTTGACGAAGCGCAGCTCGGGCAGGGCGCGCACGCCGGTGCTCCACTGGTTGACGGCGTCGTTCACGCTGGCAATGGTGGTGGCCGAATACTGCGGGTACAGCGGCAGCACCAGCACGCGCTGCACGCCCTGGGCCATCAGCGCCTGCAGCTGCGCGGCGATGGCGGGCTGGCCGTAGCGCATGGCGGGCAGCACGGTGGTGGGCAGGCCCGCCTGGGCCAGCCAGCCCTGCAGCATCAGTGCCTGCTTTTGCGTCCACAGCAGCAGGGGTGAGCCTTCGGCCGTCCAGATGCTGCGGTATTTGGCAGCGGACCTGGCCGGGCGGGTGCGCAGGATGATGCCGTGCAGGATGGGCCACCAGGCGGCGCGCGGGATTTCCACCACGCGCGGGTCGCTCAGGAATTCGGCCAGGTAGCTGCGCAGCGCGGCGGTAGTGGGTGCCTGCGGCGTGCCCAGATTGCACAGCAGGACGGCGGTAGTGGGAGCGTTGTCGGCCATGCGGCGATTGTCTCAGGCTGCCGCGCGCTCTGGCTGCATGTGGCTCAGTCTCTGGGGGCGTCCGGCTGGTTGGCAGGGGCGGCTTGCTCGAAGGCGGGCAGCCTGGCGCAAGCGGCGTCGATGGCGCTGATCAAGGGCCAGCGCCCCATGTCCACGTTGAAGCGCCGGGCGCTGGCCACCTGCGGAATCAGGTAGCAGTCCGCCAGCGTCGGGCGCCCGCCCCAGCTGAAGTCGCCCCGCTCGCCGTCGGCCCCCAGGAGTTTTTCGTAGGCGTCAAAGCCGGTGCTGATCCATTCGCCGCACCAGCGCTCGATGGCGGCCTTGTCGGCGCCGAACTGGTGCTTGAGGTATTGCAGGATGCGCCGGTTGTTGATCGGATGGATGTCGCAGCCGATGAGGGCGGCCAGCGCCCGCACATGGGCGCGGGCCCGGGGCTCGGCGGGCAGCAGCGGCGGCTCGGGATGGGTCTCTTCCAGCCATTCGAGGATGGCGGGCGACTGGGTGAGCACCGTGCCGTCATCGAGCACCAGCGCGGGCACCAGCGCCTGCGGGTTCAGCTCGTGGAAATCGCCGTGCAGGTGCGCCTCGTGCAGCAAATCGACCGCCACGTACTGTGCCTGCACGCCCTTGAGCGCCATGGCAATGCGCGTGCGGTGCGAGGTGCCGCTGCGAAAGTAGTTGTAGAGCTTCATCGCGCGCGCTCTCACAGGCTGCGCGCGGGCAGCACCTGGCCGCGGCATTCGCCAAAGCCGATGCGGGCCTGGCCGGGTTTGTCGCACCAGGCACGAAACACCACCGTGTCGCCGTCTTCCAGGAAGGCGCGCTGCTCGCCATTGGGCAGCTTGATGGGGTTCTTGCCACCGGCCGTGAGCTCCAGCAGCGCACCCGCCTGGTCCAGCGTGGGGCCGGAGAGCGTGCCCGTGCCCAGCAGGTCGCCCGGTTGCAGATTGCAGCCGTTGACGCTGTGGTGCGCCACCATTTGCGCCAGCGTCCAGTAGGCGTGGCGGTAGCTGGTGGTGCAAATGACGGCGCCGCTGGCCGGGTCTTGCGCGCGCATGGCCGGGGTTTGCAGCGTGACCTGCATCTGCACGTCCAGTGCGCCGGCGCTTCGGTTGTGCTCGCTGTCCAGGTAGGGCAGGGGCTGGGGGTCACCCGCCGGGCGCTCGGGCGCGGTGCGAAAGGGTGCGAGCGCCTCCAGGGTCACCACCCAGGGCGAGATGCTGGTGGCGAAGTTCTTGGCCAGGAAGGGCCCCAGCGGCTGGTATTCCCAGGCCTGGATGTCGCGCGCGGACCAGTCGTTGAGCAGGCACAGGCCGAACACGTGGTCTTCCGCCTCGGTGATCGGCACGGCTTCGCCCAGGGCATTGGCCTGGCCGAGGAACACGCCGAGTTCCAGCTCGATGTCCAGGCGCTGGCTTGCACCCAGGACCGGGGCGCTGCTCTCTGGCGCCTTGAGCTGGCCGCAGGGGCGGGCAAAGTTCTGGCCCGAGACGACCACGCTGGAGGCGCGCCCGTGGTAGCCGATGGGCACCCACTTGTAGTTGGGCATCAGGGGGTTGTCCGGGCGGAACAGGCGCCCGACGTTGGTGGCGTGATGGATCGAGGTGTAGAAGTCGGTGTAGTCGCCAATGCGCGCGGGCAGCAGGTATTCCACCTGGGCCTGGGGCACCAGGCAGATTTGCACTACGGCCTGCTCGTGCGCGCCTTCGCGCAGCGCACGCGAGAGCGCCAGGCGCAGCGCGCTCCAGTGCGCGGGGGTGAGCGCCATCAGCGCGTTGAGCGTGCTCTGGCTGCCGGCGGCGAGCGCCTCGGCGGCGCGGCCGCTGAAGGGCTTGGCCTGGTGCAGTTCGGCCAGGTCGATGATCTGGTCGCCTATGGCCACGCCGCCGCGCGCGGGCTCGGTGCTGCCCCTGCGGCGAAACACCGCGAACGGCAGGTTCTGGATGGGGAAGTCCGTGCCTTCGGCATGGGCGGATGCAAGCCAGCTGCGCAGCGCGGGGTCGTGGGTTTCGTTCAAGGTGCTCATGGTGGTGCCCTGTAGTGGCGGCCTGGCGAGAGGCTGCGAATGGGAATGATTGCCGAGCTTATCAGCCGCCTGCGCTGGCCGCGGCGCGGGCGTGCAAAGCCGCTTGGCGGGTGCGGTTGCCCGCACGCGCCGCGGCCGGGTCAGGCGCAGCCAGGCTGCGGCGCCGTACAGCAGCGCCAACGCGGCCAGGGTCGCCAGCCTGGGGGCGATCTCCGCCAGCGTTGCGCCCATGGCGTTGAGCTGCACGAACATCAGCACCGCCGTGGTGGAGGGAATCAGTTTGGCCAGCGCCACCATCAGCGCCGGCATGGCCAGAAAGGGCCAGGACAGACCCGAGAGGAAGAACACCGGAATGGACGTGCCCGCCAGGATCTGCATGCTGCGCTCGTGGCGTTCGAACAGCGAGCCCACCAGCAGGCCGAGCGCCGAGACGCTGGCGGCAAACAGCGGCACGGCCAGCAGCAGGCCGACGAGGTTGCCCCCGCGCGGGTAGTCCTGCCACCAGAAGATGAAGCCGAAGAAGAACCAGCCCATCAGGCTGCCCAGCAGGGTGAAGGCGCTCCAGGTGCCGAGGAAGCCCCGGTGGCCCATGCGCCAGTCGCCGCTTTCGCGCTTCAGGCCCATGAACATGGCCACGGCAAACAGCAGCGTGGCCTGCAGGATGATGGAGGCCACGCCCGGCACCACGTAGCTGCCGTAGCCGTTGTCCGGGTTGAACAGCGCGCGCTGCTGCACCCCCACGTGGCCGGGGGGCAGCAGCGCGGCCAGCGGGTGGATGCTTTCCTGCACCGCCGCGCCGATGGCGCCGCGCAGCGCCTCGCCGATGAAGCGCGCGCGCACCAGGTAGGCCCCTTTCAGGTACACGCTCACGCCGCCGGGTGCGCCCTTGAGCACGCCGGCCTGCAGGTCGCCGGTGAGCACGATCAGGCCGTCCACCTTGTCTGCCTGCAGCAGCGCCTGGCCTTCGGCGATGGAGTCGGGCTGGGCCGCCAGGCGTACCTCGCGCGTGGCGTCCAGCTTGCGCAGCAGGCTGCGGCTGAGCGGACTGCGGTCCAGGTCCACCACGGCCACCGGTACCTTGATCACCGTCTGCATGGTGTAGGCCGAGGGGTAGTAGAAGCCGTAGAGCACCACCGCCGCCACCGCGGTGAGCACGATGGGGCGGTTCAGTGCCGCGGTGCGCAGCGTGTGGGTGGCCGCCGCCAGCCAGCCGCCGGGTGTGGGCGGCGCATGCAGGCGGGGCTGGCGCGCGCCCGGTTGCGCCATGCGCGCCAGCAGGGGCAAGGCCAGCGCCAGAGGCAGCACGATGAAGGCCAGCAGCACGGCCAGCGGCATGGCGCTGCTGGCCAGGGGCGAGCCCATCACCCATTGCTGCTCCTGGATTTGCACGTAGCTGGTGCTGGGCAGCACCGCCGACCAGGCACGCACGAACCAGGAGCCGCCGTTGAGCGTGAGCGTGGCACCGGCAAAGGACAGGCCCGAACCCAGATAGAAGGCCGACACCGACAGCGCCGTGTCCAGGTCGCGCAGCAGCGCCACGAGCAGGGCGGAAACCGCCCCCACCCCGGCGTAGAAGAGCAGTTGCGCCAGCAGCAGCAGCGGCAGCGAGCCCGCTACCTGCCAGCCGCGCGCGCCGGCCAGGTAGAGCGTGAAGACCACGCTCCAGAGCCAGAACACCAGCACATAGGGCGCGAGCTTGCCCAGCAGCGCGGCCAGCAGGCGCCCGTCGCTGTGCGCCAGCCAGTCGGCCAGGCTGGCGTCGGCCCATTCGCGGCCCACGGCATACACCGCCGCGCAGCCCAGCAGCATGGCCAGCACCAGGGGCGTGGCCAGGCTTTGCAGGAAGAGCTCGAAACTGGCCTGCGGGTTGCCGACGATGTTGACCTGGATGCGCGGCGGCTGGATGTGCGCGAGCTGCGCCACCTCGGCGACCAGGCTGGGGCGCAGCGCCTGGCCCAGCGCCGCCTGGGCGGCATCCGCCGCCTGCGTGGCCACGGTCTGGAAGGCGGCGTTGAAGTAGATGATGGCGCGCTCGTCCTCGCGCCGCGCGTGGCGCTCCTGCAGGCCGGGCGGCAGATAGACTACCGCATACACCCGGTCCGCGCGCATCAGCCCCATGGCTTGGGGCAGGTCCACGGGGCTGGCGGCCACCTGCAGCTTGGGCGTGGCCTGCAGGTGGCGCACGGCGGCGCGGCTCAGGGCGGAGTGGTCGGCGTCCACCACCGCGATCGGTACCTGGTTGAAGCTGCCGGGCAGGAACATCACCGCCAGCGTGACGACGGCCAGCAGCGGCAGGCCGAGCAGCAGAAACTGGTCCCACCGGCTGCCTGCCAGCAGCCCCAGCTCGCGGCGCAGCGCGGCGGCGGCCTGCAGCCAGCTCAGTCTGCCTGCGGCCACGCGAACAGCACGCTCATGCCCGGGCGCAGACCCTCCACGGGCTGCACCGGCACCGCGCGCACTTCAAAGCTCTTGACGTCGTAGCCGCTGGACTGGCGCGTGGCGCGCCAGGTGGCAAAGTCGCCCTGGGAGCGGATGTGGCTGACCTTGAAGGCCACGTCCTGCAGGCCCAGCGCCGGGATGCTGGCGCGCAGCTGCCGCCCCATGGCGATGCCGGCAAACTGGTCTTCGCGCACGTTCAAGGCCACCCACAGTTTGCTCAGGTCCACCAGGGTGATGACGGGCACGCCGGGCAGGGCGATTTCGCCGGGGTGGGCAAAGATCTTGTCCACCTCGCCGCTGGCGGGGGCCAGCAGCTGCATCTCGGCGCTGATGGCCTGGGCACCGCGCAGCCGGGCCTGGGCTCCGGCCACCTGGCTGGCGGCCACTTTTTTGTCTTCGGCGCGCGTGCCTTCCAGGGCCTTGAGGTATTGCAGATGGGCGGCGCGGGCCATTTCCTCGCTGGCCTTCTGCGCGGCCACGGCGTCGTCGCGCCGCTGCGCGGAGATGACCTGCTCGGCAAACAGGGTCTGCATGCGCCGGGCCGTGACGGCCGCCAGGTCGGCCTGGGCCTGGGCGCTTTGCCAGGTGGCCTTGAGCGAGGCCACGTCCTCCTCGCGTCGGCCGGTGTCGGTGCGCTCGCGCAAGGCCTCGGCGCTGGCCAGGGACGCCTGGGCCTGGTCTTCCTGGGCGCGGATTTCCGGGTTTTCCAGGCGCGCCAGCAGCTGGCCGGCGGTGACCGCTTCGCCCTCGTGCACCAGTACCTCCAGCACCCGCCCGGTCATGCGCGTGGCGGCGTTGATCTGGCTGGTGTCCACCATGCCCTGCAGTTGCTGGGGCGCGGGGCGGCTGGCCTGCCACAGGCCCCAGGCGATGAAGATGACGAAGCCCAGCAGCACCAGTGCGGTGGCCAGGGTGCGCAGCTTGCCGGCCTTGGGGGCGGCGGACGCCGGTGCCGGTGCAGGGGGCGATACGGGGGTTGCCGGAGCGGGGGCGGTGTGTGTGTTCATGGGGTGCTCAGATGCTCATCGGCGCGCAGCAGGTAGTCCTGGAACTGCTCACCTTGGCCGCTGGCCAGCAGCAGCGAGGCCAGGGCCAGATCGTATTTGTACGCCGCGGCGGCGCGTTCGGTGCGGGCCTGGGCCAGGGCGTTGCGCGCGTCGATCAGCTCGCTCATGGTGCCCACGCCTTCGCGAAACGAGACCTCCTGCACGCGCAGCGATTCGGTGGCCGAGGCGATGCTGGAAGCCAGCGACAGGTATTCGCGTCGCGCCGCCTCCGTTACCTGCCAGCTCTGGTGTATGGCCATCTGGATCTGCGTCCAGGCTTCGCGCGTGGCGGCCTGGGCGGCTTCCTCGCGGGCTTGCGCGGCGGCTTCGTTGCTGCTGCGGTCCACCTGCGGCCACAGGGTGTAGCGCAGGCCCACGCCAACGATCCAGTCCGGCTCGGTCAGCAAGGCGTTGCGCCGGTTCAGGTTCACGCTGCCAAAGGCATAGACCGTGGGGTATCTGGCTGCCTGGGCCAGTGCCGTGCCCTGGTGGGCCACCTGCTGGGCGGCGCGGGCCTGGCGCAGGCCGGGGTGGCCGTCCTGCGCGGCAGCCAGGAAGGTGTCCACCGCAGGCAGTGGCCGGGTTTGCAGGAAGAGCGCATTGGTGGGTGCCACCGGCTGTTCGCTGCGCAGCAGCTGCTGCAGGGTCTGCACGGCGGCGGCGTGTTCGCCCTGGGCGCGCTGCATGCCGCGTTCGGCGCTGTCGCGCGCCACTTGCACCTGCAGCACGCGGGCCTGGCTCAGCACGCCCTGGGCCTGCATCTTGCGGGCGTTGCCCAGATGCTCGTCAAAACCCGCCAGGGTGTCGCGCGTTACGACCAGCACCTGCTCGGCCAGCACCTGGCCGAAGTAGGCCTTGGCCAGGGCAAAGCGCTGGGCCTCGTGCAGGCCGTCGCCCGCGGCCTGGGCCACGTCCACGCCCGAGCGCGCGGCGGCCCTGGCGGCGGTGATGGCGCCGCCGGTGTACAGCGGCACGACGGTGGACAGCGTGGGGTGCCACAGGCTCTGGCGGCTGCGCGCGCTGATCTCGTCCGGGATGGGGCGGAACATGCTCGGCAAGGCTGCCTGCACCTGATCAATGACCTGGCTGACCGCCCCCGGGTCGATGCTCGGCAGGCCGCGGTCGGCCATCTGGCCCAGAACGGTTCCGGCAGCGCCCTGGGCGCGCTCGCGCAGATCACCCAGCGACACGGTCACCGTCTTCTGGTAGTACAGGCCCTGCATGTCGAAGTGGATGCGCGGCATGGCCAGCGCCTTGAGCGCCTCGGCCTGCTGGCGCGCGGCCTCGGTGCTGCGGCTGGCGCCCAGCAGGGCGTCGGAGCGCTCGGTCAGCAGCAGGGCGGACTGTTCGTAGCTCAGCGGCAATGCGGGCGTGCCGGCCTGGCTCTGCCAGGCGTGGCCTGCAAGGCCCAGGGGCAGCAGGGTTGCGCACAGCAGTGCCTGGCGCAGCCGACGGGATGACGGGGCGGCTTTCATGGGTGCGAAGTGTAGAAGCGCCACTGCGAGCCGGCATGCGGGCTCCGGCTGTCGGTGCCGGCGGGGTTTGGGGTGCGCAACTGCATCCAGGCGGCCCGCTTGCGCACGCCGGATACATTCGCGGTGTCGGGGTCGGGCTTCGCCTTAACATGGGGCCATGGCTTCTGGCGCTTCCCTTGAACGTGTGGCGCGCACCCTGGCGCGCGACCTGGATCATCTGAGCTGGCACACGCCCAGCCACGTCTACAACCCGCTGATCTACGCCTGGGACGGCCACCGCCAATACCTGCAGCGCTTTAGCGCGGGCAGCGGGCGCGTGCTGCTGGTGGGCATGAACCCCGGCCCCTGGGGCATGGCCCAGACCGGCGTGCCCTTTGGCAGCGTGGGCGCGGTGCGCGACTGGTTTGGCATGCAGCCGCGACTGGCGCGTGTCTTGCCGCCGCAGCACCCTCGCTACCCGCTGCTGGGCATGCAGTGCCAGCGCGACGAAGGCAGCGGCAAACGCCTGTGGGGTTGGGCGGCGCAGCGCGTGGGCACGCCCGAGGCATTCTTCGCGCGCTTCTTCGTCTGGAACTACTGCCCGCTGCTCTTCCTGGGCCAGGGGCACAACCTGATTCCGTCCCAACTCAAGTCGCCGGAGCAGCGCGCGCTGGAAGCGCCGTGCAATGCCGCGCTGGTGCAGGTGGTACGCCGGCTGCAGCCGCAGGCGGTGGTCGCCTTCGGGCGCTATGCCCAAAAGCAGCTGCAGACCGTGCTGGGGGACGCGGTGCCGGTGCACTACCTGCTGCACCCCAGCCCCGCCAACCCGGTAGCCAACCGCAGTTGGGCGCAGCATGCCGAACAGGTGTTGGCACCCTGGCTCCCGGCCCTGCCCGCCGTGCCGGGCTGAAGCGTGCCTGCGCTTGCGTGGATGCATGGGCGGCACGGCGAAGAGGGAAATTTTCCAATTATGGGTAAAATACCCAGAATGCCTTTTGCAAGGAGATGGGCCATGTCCGCTGCTGCCGCTGCACTCGCAGTCCCCGCGTTTTCCGCCTTGGCGCACACGCCGGCGTCCGATGTCAAGAAGCTCGGTTGGCGCGGCGTGATGCGCGTGGTGGGCGAGCAGGGCGCGGTGCTGGTCACCAACCACGACCGCCCGGAGGCGGTGATCCTGTCCACCACCGAATACCAGCGCCTGCTCAAGGCCGCCGAGGCCGCGCGCGCCATCCAGCAAGATGCCTTGCAGGCGCTGCGCGAACGTTTTGACGAGCGCCTGGCCAGCCTGCAGGCGCCCGACGCCGCTGATCGCCTGCGTGGCCTGCTGGCGCAGCCCCTGTCGCTGGCGGGGCAGGTGCGCGCAGGGCAGACCTGCTGATCCGATTCAACTCTTTTGATAGCTTGCAGCGCTTGATACACGGGCGCTGAGGCCGTTTTTCATGCTGATTTCCCGCCCCGTCATCTATGTTCTGGCCGGGGTCAATGGCGCGGGCAAAAGCTCGATAGGCGGGCATTTCCTCAGTCGCGCCGGCCTGGCCTGGTTCAACCCCGACAGCTATGCCCGGGAGCTGATGGCCGCCGGCATGGGCGAGCAAACCCAGGCCAACGCCGCCGCCTGGAGCGAAGGCATGCGCCGCCTGGATGAAGCCGTCGCGCAGGGGCGCAACCACGCCCTGGAAACTACGCTCGGGGGCGAGAGCGTGACCGCGCGGCTGCGCGGCGCCTGCCGCACGCACGACGTGCTGGTCTGGTTCTGCGGCCTGGCCAGCCCCGAGCTGCACCTGCAGCGCGTGCGCGAGCGCGTGGCCGCGGGCGGCCACGACATCCCCGAAGCCAAGATCCGCGAACGCTGGACCAGCGCCATCACCCACCTGATCGCGTTGCTGCCGCACCTGCTCGAAGCGCGCCTGTTCGACAACAGTGCCAGCGTCGCGGCGGGTGAGCCCGTGCCCGACCCGCTGCCCGTGGCGGTGTTTCGCGAGGGGCGGCTGGTCTGGCCGGTGCCGGGCGACCTGAAGCAACTGGCGCGCACGCCCGACTGGGCCAAGCCGGTGCTGGAGGCGGGCCTGGCATGAAAAAAGGGTGTTGCCTTCGCCGGCAACACCCTGGGCACGAAGCTCGCGCGCTCAGCCCTTCTTCTGCACCATCTTGATGATGCTGGAGAAGTCCTCGGCGCCATGCCCGGCCAGGCTGTGCGCGGCATACAGCGCGCGCGCCAGCCCCCCCAGCGGCGTGGAGGCGCGCATGGCGGTGGCGTTTTCCTGCGACAGGCCCAGGTCCTTGAGCATCAGGTCGGTGCCGAAGCCGCCGGCGTAGCCCTTGCTGGCCGGGGCGTTCTCATGCACGCCGGGGTAGGGGTTGTACTTTTCCAGCGCCCAGTTGCCGCCCGAGCTGCGGCGCATGATCTCGGCCAGCACCTTGGGGTCCAGGCCGTTGGCCACGCCCAGGCTCATGGCCTCGCTGGTGCCTATCATCAGCACCGCCAGCAGCATGTTGTTGCAGATCTTGGCGGTCTGGCCCGCGCCGATGGCACCGGCGTGGAAGATGTTGGCGCCCATCTTTTCCAGCACCGGGCGGGCGCGCTCCAGGTCGGCGTCCGAGCCGCCCACCATGAAGGTGAGCGTGCCGGCCACCGCGCCGCCCACGCCGCCGGAAACCGGCGCGTCGATGAAGGCGAGGCCCGCGGCCTGCGCCGCCTTGGCCACCTTCTGGCTGGTGGCGGCGGCAATGGTGGAGCTGTCGATCACCAGCGTGCCCTTGGCGATGTGCGCGAGCAGGCCGCCGCTGCCGTCACGGCCCAGGTACAGGCCCTCGACGTGCTGGCTGGCGGGCAGCATGCTGATGACGACTTCGGCGCCCTTGACCGCCGCTTCGCCGCTGGCGGCAATCTGGACGCCCGCGGCCTTGACGTGCTCGCAGGCGGCAGTGGCGAGGTCGAAGGCCTGCACCTTGTGACCGGCCTTGTGCAGGTTGATGGCCATGGGGCCGCCCATGTGGCCCAGGCCGATGAAAGCGATTTGCATGGTGTTGTCTCCTGTGGGGTGGTAAGAGTTGTCGGGTTCGGGTTTTTACTCCTTCCCCCTTTGGGGGAAGGTGGGGATGGGGGCGGGCTTTGTGCTGGCGCCGCTGGCCCCCACCCCAACCCTCCCCCAAAGGGGGAGGGAGCTCTCTGTCACGTCAGCGGATGGCATCGGGCGCATCGCCGTCGAGCATCCTGCGCCCGACGATCACGCGCATGATCTCGTTCGTGCCTTCCAGGATCTGGTGCACGCGCGCGTCGCGCAGCAGGCGCTCCAGCGGAAAGTCGCGCAGGTAGCCGTAGCCGCCGTGCAGTTGCAGGGCCTCGTTGATCACGTCGAAACAGGTGTCGGTGGCAAAGCGCTTGGCCATGGCGCAGTACGTCGTTGCATCACGCGCGCCGGCGTCCAGCTTGCTGGCGGCCAGGCGCACCATTTGGCGCGCGGCGACGAGCTCGGTGGCCATGTCCGCCAGCTTGAATTGCAGCGCCTGAAAGCTGGAAAGCTGCTTGCCGAACTGCTTGCGCTCCTGGATGTAGCGCTGCGCGTGCGTGAGCGCCCCTTGCGCCGCGCCCACCGAGCAGGTGGCGATGTTGATGCGCCCGCCGTCCAGGCCCTTCATGGCGATCTTGAAGCCTTCGCCCTCGCGGCCCAGCAGGTGGCTGGCCGGGATGCGCACGTTGTCGAAGCTGATGGTGCGCGTGGGCTGGCTGTTCCAGCCCATCTTGTGTTCCTTCTTGCCGTAGCCGATGCCGGGAAGCTGAGCGGGCACGGCAAAGGCGGAGATGCCGCCCGCGCCCGCGTCGCCGCTGCGCGCCATCAGCACCAGCAGGTCGGTGGAGCCGGCGCCGCTGATGAAGGCCTTGCCGCCGTTGATCACGTATTCGTTGCCCTGCAGTTCGGCGCGGGTCTTGATGCTGGCGGCGTCCGAGCCGCTGCCCGGTTCCGTCAGGCAGTAGCTGGCGAGCTTCTGGCCGCTGGTCAGCTGCGGCCCCCAGGCGTCCCGCACCTCGTCCGTGGCCCAGGTGCCCAGCATCCAGGTGGCCATGTTGTGGATGGAGATGAAGGCCGTGGTCGAGGGATCGACGGCCGCAAGTTCCTCGAAGACCAGCGTGGTATCAAGGCGCGGCAGAGCCAGACCACCGGCGTTCTCGGGCGCGTACAGGCCGCAGAAGCCCAGCTCGCCGGCCTTGGCAATCGCATCAACCGGGAAGATGGCTTCCTCGTCCCACTGGGCCGCGTGCGGGGCCAGCTCGCTCTGGGCAAACTGGCGTGCGGTTTCGGCAAAGGCGCGCTGGTCTTCGGAGAGTTCGAAATCCATGCGGGGCGTCTCCTGTTTTTTATAGCTGTTGGCGCTTGATGGGCAAGGGCTGGAGCCCGATTTTGCTTGTATTCATCCTCCCCCTTTGGGGGAGGGTAGGGTGGGGGCTTGGGGTGTTTGACCAGGCATCGTGCTCATGCCAAGGCCGCTGGCCCCCACCCCTGCCCTCCCCCAGAGGGGGGGGAGCCAAGAGGGGCCCCCAGCGGGGGGAGGGAGCCAGGAGGGCGCCTTCCCCGGCGGGGGGCAGCCGCACATTACTTCAGGCTGATGGTGGTGTTCATCGCGTGGTGTTCCGCCTCGTCAAACCAGCGCTCGGTCACGGTCTTGGTCTGGGTGTAGAACAGCACCACCTGCTTGCCGTAGGGGCCCAGGTCGCCGAGCTTGGAGCCGCGGCTGCCGGTGAAGGAGAACAGCGAGACGGGCACCGGCACCGGCAGGTTCACGCCCACCTGGCCGACGTCCACGTCCTCCTTGAATTGGCGTGCCGCCGCGCCCGAGCGGGTGAAGATGGCGGTGCCGTTGCCGTTGGGGTTGGCGTTGATGAACTCGATCGCTTCGTCCAAGTTGTCGGCCTGCACGATGCACAGCACCGGGCCGAAGACTTCCTGGTCGTAGATCGTCATGCCGGGCTTGACGCCGCTGAAGATGGTCGGGCCGACGAAGTTGCCCTTCTCGTAGCCCTTGACCGTCGGGTTGCGGCCGTCGAGCTCCAGCTTGGCACCTTCCTTGACGCCTTGCTCGATCAGGCCTTCCACGCGGTCGCGCGCGGCGCAGGTGATCAGCGGGCCCAGGTCCGTGCCGTCGGCCGTGCCGACGTTCACCTTCAGGTCCTTGGCCTTGGCGACGATGTCCGGAATCCACTTCTGCGCATCGCCCACCAGCACCATGACGGAGATGGCCATGCAGCGCTGGCCGGCGGCGCCAAACGACGCGCCGATCAGCGCGTTCAGCGCCTGTTCCTTGTTCGCGTCGGGCATCACGATGGCGTGGTTCTTCGCGCCCATCATGCACTGCACGCGCTTGCCGGCGAGGCTGGCGCGGTGGTAGACGTGGGTGCCCACCTTGGTCGAGCCGACGAAGGAGATGGCCTTGATGTCCGGGTGGTCGCAGATCGCGTTGACCGCGTCGGCCGTGCCGTGGACGACGTTGAGCACGCCCGCGGGCACGCCCGCTTCGATCGCCAGTTCGCACAGGCGCATGGTCACCATCGGGTCTTGCTGCGAGGGCTTGAGCACGAAGGTGTTGCCGCAGGCGATCGCCATCGGGAACATCCACAGCGGGATCATCGCCGGGAAGTTGAACGGCGTGATGCCGGCGCACACGCCCAGCGGCTGCAGCATGGTGAAGGTATCGACGCCGGTGGCGATGTTGTTGCCCACCTCGCCCAGTTGCAGCGTGCCTATGCTGGCCGCGTGCTCGACGATCTCCAGGCCGCGGAACACGTCGCCCTCGGCATCCGGCAGGGTCTTGCCCTGTTCGGCCGTGAGGATGGCGGCCAGCTCCTTCATGTGCGCGCGGATCAGTTCCTGGTACTTCAGGAAGATGCGCCCGCGCGCCATCAGCGAGGTCTTGCGCCAGGTCTTGAAGGCTTCCTTGGCGCTGGCAACCGCGGCGGCGATTTCTTCCGGCGTGGATTCGGGCACGCGCGCCAATACCTGCTGGGTGGCGGGGTTGATGACCTCGTGCCACTGGGTGGTCTTGGATTCGACGAGCTTGCCGCCGATCAAGAGCTTGACGGTGGGGGCGAGTACGCCCTGTGAGGTGGATGCGTCCATGGCAGATGTCTCCTGTGAAAACGGGGGTGATCGAAAGCGGATCGGCACCATGTTAGTTGTGCAAATTTGAATATGCAATAGACAATACTGCACTTTCGCTTTGCAATTTCGCACATGAAAAAACTCTCCTCGCTGGATTGGGACAATCTGCGCTACTTCCTGGAGCTGGCGCGCAGCGGCACGCTGGCCGCCGCCGCGCGGCGCACCGGCGTGGAGCACACCACGGTGGCGCGGCGCATCCAGCAGCTGGAAAAGCGCATGGGCGCGCCGCTGTTCGTGCGCGAGGCGGCGGGGCACCGCCTGACCGAGGCGGGGCGCCAGCTGCTGCCTTCGGTGGAGGCGATGGAGACCGCCGCGCTGGGCGTGGAGCGCGTGGCGGCCCGGGGCGCCTCCAGCAGCGGGCCCGCCGGCCTGGTGCGCGTGGGCGCGACCGAAGGATTCGGCACGCTGATCCTGGCGCCGCAGCTGGCGCAGCTCACGCGCCAGCATCCGCACCTGTCCATCGACCTGCTGGCGGTGCCGCGCATGCTGCACCTGTCGCGGCGCGAGGCGGACATCGTGATCTCGCTGGAACGCCCCAAGCAGGGCTCGGTCATCGTCACGCGCCTGGCCGACTACACGCTGATGGTCTACGGCCAGCGTGAATACCTCGCGCGCCGCGCGCTCATCACGCGCCTGGAAGACCTGCGCCAGCACGAGTTCGTCAACTACGTGGACGACCTGCTGTTTTCCAAGGAGCTGCAGTTCCTCGAAGACGTGTTTCCGCCCGAGCGTTTCACGCTGCGCTCCACCAGCATCATGGCGCAGTACCAGGCGGTGCGCGCGGGTGCGGGCCTGGCGGTGCTGCCCGCCTTCCTGGCCGACCGCGACACCTCGCTCACCCGCGTGCTGCCCGCGCTGGCACGCTTTACCCGCACCTTCTGGATGAGCATGCCGGCCGAGGGCAAGCACCAGGCGCGCATCCAGGCGGTATGGGAATTTCTCAAGCAGGTGGGGCAGGCGCAGGCCGCGCGGCTGCGCCCCTGAGCGGCCGGCACGGGGTCTGTAAAGCTACTTGTAAACGGTGTTCAGAAGCATCGCCATCCGTTATGCTGCACGCTTTTTGCATCAACCGCACCGTCCGAAGTGCATCCAAGCCGCCCTTCACAGCATTTCCCCTGGCACTGGCTGCCCGTGGCGCTGGTGCTCGCCCTGGGGCTGCTGGGCAGCTACGGACTATGGCGCTACCAGAGCACCCTGACCAAGGAACTGGTGCGCGAGCGCTTCGAGGCCAAGGTGGCCAACGTCACCGCGGCGCTGCAGCAGCAGGTGGAGCTGCAGGTGGATCTGCTGTCGGGCCTGCGCAACCTGATGAGCGTGGAGCCGCACCTGAGCCGGCGCGACTTCGAGTGGGCGCTGGGGCAGCTCGACGTCATGCGCACGCACCCGAGCGTGGAGCACATCGACTTCGTGCGCCAGGTGCCGGCGCAGGAGCGTGCGGGCTTTGAAGAACTGGCGCTGGGCCAGCCCCATCTGAGCGGGCGCCCGCCACTGGGCTTCAAGGTGCATCCGGCGCAGACCCTGCCCGAGTACTTCGTGGTGGACTTCACCTGGCCGGTGTCGGGCAACGAGGCCCGCCTGGGGCTGGAGCTGCACTCGCAACCGGTGGCGCTCGAAGCCTATTCGCGCGCCCGGCGCACAGGCCAGCTCGCGGCCTCGGCGCCCTTCATGCAGCACGGCGCGGTGGGAGTGACGCTGAATTTGCCGGTGTTCGACCACACCCAGGACCTGAGCATGGAGCAGGGCTTCATCGGCACCATAGGCCTGACCGTGAACGTGCCGCGGCTGCTCGAAATCCTGCGGCGGAACAGTGAAACCGATGGCTTGTCGCTGGAGCTGTCCGACCGGGGGCTGGTCGCGGCGTCGCAGCCGTCCGAGCCGCGCTCCATGGCCGCCATCACGCAGACGCCCTGGGACGCGGCCAGCGGCCGCGAGATCGATCTGCCCGTGGGCGGGCGGCGCTGGCAGCTGCGCTTCATGCCCGAGCCGCAGCTGCTCTCGGAAGTGGAGCGCTACCGCCCCGCCACCGCTGCCGGCGCGGGCGTGCTCATCACCCTGTTGCTGGCCGCGCTGGTGGCGGTGCTGGCGCTGCGCCGCCTGCACGCGCTGCAGGATGCGGACGCGGCGCTGGCGCGCCAGCAGAGCTCGGAAAACCGCTTCCAGGCGGTGTTCAACCAGGCCTCGGTCGGCATCGTGCAGCTGCACCCCGAGACCGGCAAGGTGCTGCGTGCCAACCGGTATTTCTGCGACCTGCTGGGCTATTCGCAGGCGCAACTGCAGCAGATGCGCTTTTCCGACTACACCGTCGCCGACGACATGCAGCTGAGCTGGGACGCCTTCAGCCAGCTGGTGAACCAGCAGACCGAAGGCTCGCGACTGGAAAAGCGCTACCGGCGCAAGGACGGCGGGGTGGTGTGGGTGGACATCTCGGCCACGCTGATGAAGGCCGCCGGCGACGAGACCGCCTCGCACCTGGTGATCGCCCAGGACATCAGCGCGCGCAAGCGCATGGAGCTGGAGCTCGCGCGCAGCGAGGAGCGCTACCGCGACATCTTCAACCACATGCCGGTGGGCGTGGCGCACGTGGACCAGGGCCAGATCCTCTACCTCAACGACAGGCACGTGCAGATCTGCGGCTATTCGATGAACGACGTGGCGGACATCGACGAGTGGTGGCGCTGCGTCGTGCCCGACGAGCAGGAGCGCGAGCGTGCGCGCGCCGCCTGGCAGGCCGCGCGCGACGCGGCCCAGTTCGAGGTGGATGGCACGATACGTCCGGTCAACTTCGTGCTCACCGCCAAGGGCGGCACGCGCCGCGAGGTGGAGCTCTCGGGCATGGCCGCGGACACGGGCCACATCGTGGTGCTGGTGGACGAGAGCCAGCGCAAGCGTGCCGAGCAGGAGATTGCCTATCTGGCGCGTACCGACGTGCTTACCGGCCTGGTGAATCGCCGGGTGCTGCTCGAACGCCTGCAGCAGGCGGTGGAGCGCGCCGAGCGCAGCGGCCAGTACGGCGCGGTGCTGATGCTGGGCATAGACCGCTTCAAGACCATCAACGAGACCTTCGGCCACGAGGTCGGCGACCGCCTGCTGGCGCTGGTGGCCCGGCGCCTGAGCGGGCGCGTGCCCGCGCAGGACACGGTGGCGCGCCATGGCGGGGACGTGTTCGTCGTCGTCCTCGGCGACCTGGCGGGCAGTGCGGAGGAAGCGGCGCTGGCGGTGCAGAACCTGGCCGACCGGCTGCTCGAAGCCGTGGCCGAGCCCTACAAGATAGGCCAGGGCCGGCCGCTGCAGGCCAGCTTGAGCGTGGGCGTGGCGCGCTTCGGGCGCGAGGCCGTGACCGCTGAAGAACTGCTCAAGCGCAGCGACATGGCGATGTACGCGGCCAAGGCGGCGGGGCGCGGGCTGCTGCGCTTCTTCGACCCGGCGATGCAGGTGGCGGTGGCCGAGCGCGTGCAGCTGGAAAGCGACATGCGCAGCGGCATCGAGGCCGGGCAGTTCGAGCTCTACTACCAGCCCAAGGTGCAGCAGGGACGCATCATCGGCGCCGAGGCGCTGGTGCGCTGGAACCACCCCGAGCGCGGGCTGGTGTCGCCGCTGCAGTTCGTGCCGCTGGCCGAAGAGTCGGGCCTGATCCTGCCGCTGGGCGAATGGGTCATGAAGAGCGCCTGCGAGCAGCTGGCGCGCTGGAGCACGCACCCGGTGCTCGGGCACCTGAGCGTTTCCGTCAACGTCAGCGCGCTGCAGTTTCGCCAGCCCGAGTTCGCGCAGCAGGTGCTGGCCACGCTCGCGACCACCGGAGCGCCGACGCGGCTGCTGAAGTTCGAGCTGACCGAAAGCATGCTGATCGGCGACATCGAGGCCACCATCACCAAGATGGGGCAACTCAGGGGTTATGGCGTGCGCTTCTCGCTCGACGACTTCGGTACCGGCTATTCCTCGCTGTCCTACCTCAAGCGCCTGCCGCTGGACGAGATCAAGATCGACCAGAGCTTCGTGCGCCACGTGCTCACCGACCCCAACGAGGCGGCGATCGCCCGCACCATCATCGCGCTGGGCGCGAGCCTGGATCTGGAGGTGATCGCAGAAGGCGTGGAGACCGAAGAGCAGCGCGTGTTCCTGGAGCGCAACGGCTGCGACATGTGGCAGGGCTATCTGCTGAGCAAGCCGGTGTCGCTGGCGGCATTCGAGGCGCTGGTGCATGCCAGGACTCCGGCGCCGGGCGCCGAGCCTTGAGCACGCGCAGGGCCAAGTCTGTCCGCGGCATGCGCGTCCAGGGATCAAACTCCGTATTTGATAGCTTGCAGCGCAGGCGCGGCAAGGGCTAGGACCGTATTTTATTGAAACATACAGGCGCGGCGCCCACGGTATGATTGCCGCCTTGCCTGCCCTCGTGCTCGCCCTGCACCGCCCGCCGTGCGCCTGACCTCGATCAAACTCTCCGGCTTCAAGTCCTTTGCCGAGCCCACGCAGCTGCAGCTGCCGGGCCAGCTCGTGGGCGTGGTCGGGCCCAACGGCTGCGGCAAGTCCAACATCATGGACGCGGTGCGCTGGGTGCTGGGCGAGTCGCGTGCGAGCGAATTGCGCGGCGAGTCCATGCAGGACGTGATCTTCAACGGCACCACCAGCCGCAAACCCGCGAGCCGCGCGAGCGTCGAGCTGGCGTTTGACAACGCCAGCCACCGCGCGGGCGGGCAGTGGAACCAGTTTGCCGAAATCGCCGTCAAGCGCGTGCTCACGCGCGACGGCGGCAGCAGCTACTACATCAACAACCAGCCGGTGCGCCGGCGCGACGTGCACGACGTGTTCCTCGGCACGGGCCTGGGCCCGCGCGCCTACGCCATCATTGGCCAGGGCACCATCTCGCGCATCATCGAAAGCCGGCCCGAGGAGCTGCGCCTGTTCCTGGAAGAGGCGGCGGGCGTTTCCAAGTACAAGGAGCGTCGGCGCGAGACGGAAAACCGCCTGGCCGACACGCGCGAGAACCTCACCCGCGTGCAGGACATCCTGCGCGAGCTCTCGGGCAACCTGAGCAAGCTCGAAAAGCAGGCCGAGGTGGCCGAGCGCTACCACCGCCTGCAGGCGCAGGCCCAGCTTGCCCAGCAGCAAAGCTGGTTCTTCAAGCGCCAGAGCGCGGCGCAAGAGCTGGAGCAGGTGCGCACCCTGGGCCTGCAGGCCGTCAACGATCTCGAATCGCGCATGGCTGACCTGCGCCGCGTGCAGGCCGAGCTGGAGGCCGTGCGCCAGGCCCATTACGCCGCGGGCGATGCGGTCAACCAGGCCCAGGGCAAGGTCTATGAAGCCACCGCCGAAGTCGGGCGGCTGGAGGCCGAAATCCGCTACGTGGTGCAGGGGCGCGAGCGCGTGCAGCAGCGCCTGGTGCAGCTGGCCACGCAGATCGAGGAATGGAGCACCCGCCAGAGCGACGCGCGCACCGAGCTGGAGAGCCTGGCCGCCGGTGGCGACGACGCCCAGGAGCAGGCCGAACTGCTGGCCGCCCAGGCCGAAGAGCAGGCCGGGGAGCTGCCCGAGCTGGAAGACGCGCTGCACCAGGCGCGCGCCAAGAGCGAAGCCCAGCGCCAGCAGGTGGCCCAGGTGCAGCAGCAGATTCAGGTGCTGGCCGCCGAGCAGCGCAGCATGCAGGAGCAGCAGCGCCAGCACGAATCGCGCCTGCAGCGCCTGCGCGCCGACCAGGGTGCGCTCAGCCTGCCCGACGAAACCCGCCTGGCCCAGCTGCAGACCAGCAGCAGCGCCGCTGCCGAGCTGGCCGAGGAAATGCAGGCGCGGCTGGAGCAATTGCAGCAGGAGCTGCCGGAGCGCGACGAAGCGCGCCGTGTCTGCCAGCAGACCGTCAACGACGAGAGCGCGCGCCACGCGCAGCTCACCGCCCGCCTGGGCGCGCTCAAGGACTTGCAAGAGCGCCTGAAAACCGACGGCAAGCTGGCCCCCTGGCTGGCCGAGCAAGGCCTGGATGGCCTGCAAGGCCTGTGGACGCACTTGCGCATGGAGCCTGGCTGGGAGTCCGCCCTTGAAGCCGCGCTGCGCGAGCGCCTGGGGGCCTTGCCCGTGGGGCAGCTCGAGCGCGTGCGCGGCTTTGCCAGCGCTGGCGGCACGCCCCCCGCGCGCCTGAGCTTTTACAGCCGCACCGATGCACCGGCGGCCCCCCCGGGCTCCGGCCGCTTGGTGGATCTGGTACGCACCGATGACGCCGCCCTGCACGCCGTGCTGGCCGACTGGCTGCACGGCTGCCATACCGCCGCCTCGCTGGATGAAGCCCTGGCGCGCCGTGGTCAGCTGCAGCCGGGCGAGGTGATCTACACCCGCGAGGGTCACGCCGTCACCGCCCATGCGGTGGACTTTCACGCGCCCGATTCCGAGCAGGCCGGCCTGCTGGCCCGCGCGCAGGAGATCGAGCACCTGGAAAAGGAGCTGCGCGCCCAGAGCCTGATGGCCGAAGAAGCCCGTAGCGCCCTGCTGCGCGCTGAAAGCAGCTACCAGCAGGCCAACGCCCAGCTGCTCACCACCCGCCGCGAAGCCGCCGAAGCCCAGACTCAGGCCCATGCCGAGCAAGTGGAGCTGCTGCGCCTGACCCAGGCCGTGGAGCAGGCGCGCGAGCGCGGACGCCAGCTGGAAAGCGACCTGCAGGAGGTGCAGGCCCGGCTGGAAGAACTGCAAGAGCGCGCCGCCACCGCCGAAGGCCGCTTTGAAGAGCTGGACATGCAACTGGCCGACAGCCAGGAGCGCGAGGCCCAGCTGCAAGACCAGGTCATCGCCGCCGAGCAGCAGCTGACCCAGTGGCGCGAGCAGCAGCGCCAGCTGGAGCGGCGCGCGCAAGAGGCGCAATTTGCCCAGCGCAGCCTGCAGGCGCGCCGCGGCGAGCTGGAGCGCGCAGTCTCCATGGCCGAGCAGCAAAGCCAGGCGCTGGCGCAAGAGAGCGAGCGCGCCCGCGAGGAGCTTGCCCGCCTGTCCGACGCCGCCGCCCAGGGCGGCCTGCAGCAGGCGCTGCAAACCAAGCTGGAATTTGAACAAGCCCTGGCCAGCCAGCGCAGCGACTACGACGCGCTCACGGCCCGCCTGCGCGCCAGTGACGAGCTGCGCATGCAGACCGAGCGCCAGCTGGAGCCCCAGCGCGCGCGCATCACCGAACTGCAGCTCCAAGAGCAGGCCGCGCGCCTGGCGCTGCAGCAGTACGAAACCCTGCTGACCGAGGCCGACGCCGACCTGGCCGCGCTGGAGCTCTCCATTGCCCAGGGCGGCGTGCAGCCCGAGGGTCTGCAGGCGCAGATCGAGCAATGGCAGCGCGCCATCGAGCAGCTTGGCCCGGTCAACCTCGCCGCCTTGCAGGAGCTGGAGCTGGCGCGCGAGCGCCACGGTTTCCTGCAGGCGCAGGACGAAGACCTGCAGCTGGCCATGAGCACGCTGGAGGACGCCATCCGGCGCATCGACGCGGAAACCCGCACCCTGCTGTCGGGCACCTTCGAGACGGTGAACCAGCACTTTTCCACCATGTTCCCTGAGCTCTTCGGCGGCGGGCGCGCCCAGCTCATCATGACGGGCGACGAGATCCTGGACGCCGGCGTGCAGGTCATGGCCCAGCCGCCGGGCAAGAAGAACCAGACCATCCACCTGCTTTCGGGCGGCGAGAAAGCCCTCACCGCGATTGCGCTGGTGTTTGCCATCTTCCAGCTCAACCCCGCGCCGTTCTGCCTGCTCGACGAGGTGGATGCGCCGCTGGACGACGCCAACACCGAGCGCTATGCCAAGCTCGTCGCCAGCATGTCGCGGGGCACGCAGTTCCTCTTCATCAGCCACAACAAGATCGCGATGGAAATGGCCGAGCAGCTCATCGGCGTAACCATGCAGGAGCAAGGCGTTTCGCGTATCGTTGCCGTGGACATGGCCAACGCCTTGACGATGGCCCAAGCCTGAACACCACCGCCATGAGCTCCTTTCAGACGTCCCTGGTCATCATCGGCGCGATCGTCCTGATCGCCGTCGTCGCCTACAACGCCTGGAACACCCGCCGGCACGCACCGCGCCGTGCGCGTGCGCCGGTGGGAGCGGGCCATGCCGCGCCCGAGCCCGGGCGGCGCGAACCGCTGCTGGACGCCGGCGCGCCCGCGCTTGCGCCAGACGGCGAAGAGGCTGCCCACGACTGGCAGGAGCTGCAGATCGACCCGGCGCCGCTGCCGGGCCTGGAGGGCGCGCCAGCGGCGCAGCGCGGCGCGCTCGATGCGCTGGTGGACGTGATCGTGCCCATCACCGCCGAGCAGCAAGTCTCGGGCGACGCGGCGCTGGCCGCGCTGCCGCACACGCGGCGCGTCGGCAGCAAGCCCTTTGCCGTCGAAGGCCTGAACGAGACCACCCAGCAATGGGAAAAACCGCGCCCCGGCCAGCGCTACCGGCAGTTCCAGGCCGGCGTGCAACTGGCCAACCGGCTGGGCGCGCTCAACGAGATCGAGTTCTCGGAATTCGTCGCCAAGAGCCAGGCCTTTGCCGACGCCATCAACGCCGCACCGGAATTCCCCGACATGCTGCACGAGGTGGCGCGCGCGCGCGAGCTCGACCAGTTCGCCAGCAGCCACGACGCGCAGCTCACCTTCACGCTGCGCGCGCGCCAGGCCGCCTGGAGCCCGGGTTACATCCAGCAGAGCGCGGCGCCGCTGGGCTTTGTCATCGGCACCATGCCGGGGCGCCTGGTGCTGCCTGCCGCACAGCCCGGCTCACCGCCGCTGCTCACGCTGGGCTACGACGCCCAGGCCGCAATGTCCGACGAGCCCGAACGCTCGGCGCTGCGCGAGATCAGCCTGGCGCTGGACGTGCCCCAGGTGCCGCGCCAGGAACAGCCCTTCGCCCGCCTGCGCGAAGTGGCCGCGCAGCTGTGCCGGAACATGGACGGCGTGCTCTGCGACCCCGAGGGCCAGCCCTTGCCGGTGATGGCGATGGAGCCGATCGCGGCCGATCTGGAGCAGCTCTACGACCAGCTTGACGAGCGCGAACTCTCGGCCGGCTCCCTGCTTGCGCGGCGCGTGTTCAGTTGATGAATCCAGAGACTTTTTCGGTGCAAACGCCCGCCAGTCAAGCGCAAGCAGCTATTGAAATCGATGCGCTCAAGGCCCAGCTGCGCCGCTGGGCGCACGCGTACTACGTGCTCGATGCGCCGAGCGTGCCCGACGGCGAATACGACCGCGCCTACCAGCGCCTGGAGCGGCTGGAGGCGCAGTACCCCGAGTTGGCCACGCCCGACTCGCCCACCCAGCGCGTGCTGGGCAGCGTGCTGCCGGGTCTGGCGCCGGTGCGCCACGCACTGCCCATGCTCAGCATACGCACCGAGACCGACACCGAGGCGAGCGGCGCGCGCTCGTTCGATGCGCGCATCCGTCGCGAACTCGGGCTGCAGGAGAGCGATGCGCCGGTCGAATACTGCGCCGAGCCCAAGTTCGACGGCCTGGCCATGAACCTGCGCTACGAAGAGCGCCAGCTGGTGCAGGCCGCCACGCGCGGCGATGGCGAGGTGGGCGAGGACGTGACGCACAACGTCCGCACCATTCGCCAGATCCCGCTGCGCCTGCCGGCAGACGCGCCGGCCCTGCTTGAAGTGCGCGGCGAGGTCTACATGCGCTGGGCCGACTTCGAGCGGCTGAACGCGCGCCAGCAGGATGCGGGCGACAAGAGCTTCGTCAACCCGCGCAATGCCGCGGCCGGCTCGGTGCGCCAGCTCGACGCGCGCATCGCCGCGCAGCGCCCGCTGTCCTTCTTCGCCTATGGCACCGGCGAGTCCACGCCGCCCGAGGCGGGCGGGCCGCAATGGACCACGCAGTACGCGCTGCTGCAGCAGCTCAAGGCCTGGGGCTTTCCCGTTGCCCCGCAGGTGCGCGTCGCCCGCGGCGCCGACGAGCTGGTGGCGTTTCACGCCACCATGGGCACGGCGCGCGCCGCGCTCGCCTATGGCATTGATGGCGTGGTCTACAAGCTCAACAGCCTGCAGTTGCAGCACCGGCTCGGCTTCGTCACGCGCGAGCCGCGCTGGGCCGTGGCGCACAAATACCCGCCGCAGGAGATGGTGACCACGGTGCAGGGCATAGACGTGCAGGTGGGGCGCACCGGCAAGCTCACGCCGGTGGCGCGCCTGGCGCCGGTGTTCGTGGGCGGCGCCACCGTGACCAATGCCACGCTGCACAACCTCTTCGAGCTGCGGCGCAAGCGCGTGCGCGTGGGCGACCAGGTGATCGTGCGCCGCGCCGGCGACGTGATTCCCGAGGTGGTGGGCGTGGTCTCGGGCACGCGCGCGCACTACACGCCGAACTTTCACATGCCGCGCAGCTGCCCGGTCTGCGGCTCGGCCGTGGTGCGCGAACCGGGCCAGACCGACCACCGCTGCAGCGGCGGCCTGTTCTGCCCGGCGCAGCGCAAGCAGGCACTGCTGCACTTTGCCAGCCGCAAGGCCATGGACATCGAGGGCCTGGGCGAGAAGCTGGTGGACCAGCTGGTGGACGGCGGCATCATCCAGGGCCTGGCCGAGCTGTATGCGCTCGGCGCGGAGCAGCTCGCGCAGCTCGAGCGCATGGGCGAAAAGTCGGCGCAGAACCTGCGTGCCGCGCTCGATCGCTCGCGCCATCCCAGCCTGGCGCGCTTCCTCTACGCGCTGGGCATACGCAACGTCGGCGAGGCCACCGCCAAGGACCTGGCGCGCCACTTCGGCCAGCTCGCGCGCGTGATGCAGGCCGATACCGACCGGCTCATGCAGGTGCCCGAGGTCGGCCCCATCGTCGCCGAGTCCATCCACACCTTCTTCGCCCAGCCGCACAACCGCGAGGTGGTGCAGGCGCTGCTGGCGGCCGGCGTGCAGCCGCAGGAGGCCGAGCCCACGCCCGCCGCCAGCCTGGCGCTGGCGGGCAAGACGGTGGTGCTGACCGGCCAGCTGCCCACGCTCACGCGCGAGCAGGCGGGCGCGCTGCTCGAGGCCGCGGGCGCCAGGGTGGCGGGCTCGGTCAGCAAGAAGACCAGCTACGTCGTCGCCGGCGAGGACGCCGGCAGCAAGCTGGTCAAGGCGCAGGCTCTGGGCCTCACGGTGCTGGACGAGGCCGGCCTGCACGCGCTGCTCGAAGGCAGGCTCTGATGGCGCTCGCGCGCCGCACTCCGCGCCTGGGCCTGGTGCTGGGCAGCGGCTCGGCGCGCGGCTGGGCGCACATCGGCGTGCTGCAGGTGCTGCAGGAAGAGGGCGTGCGCCCGGACGTGGTCTGCGGCGCCTCGATCGGCGCGCTGGTGGGTGCGGCCTATGCGGCCGGCGAGCTGGAGCGCTTTGCCGACTGGGTGCAGAGCCTGGGCATGCGCGAGGTCTTCGGCTTCATGGACTTTCGCCTCTCGGGCGGCATGCTCAAGGGCGAGAGGCTGATCGATTTCTGGCGCAGCCACTTTGCCGACTTCAACATCGAAGACTCGCCCATGCGTTTCGGCGCGGTGGCCACCGATCTGCATTCGGGCGCCGAGGTCTGGCTGCGCGAAGGCTCGATCGCCGACGCGGTGCGCGCCTCGATCGCGCTGCCCGGGCTGTTCACGCCGGTGCAGCGCAGCGACGGGCGGCTGCTGGTGGACGGCGGCATCGTCAACCCCGTGCCCACCTCGCTGGCGCGCGCCATGGGCGCGGACATCGTGATCGCGGTGGACCTGAATGCCGACATCCTGCACCGGCACATGCAGCCGCTGGCCGTGATGGCGCCTGCGCCCGAGGCTGAAGCCCAAGCCACGCAGCCCGAGCCCGGGCCGGCCGAGCCCGAAGTCCCGGTGCCGGCCGAAATGGCGCCACCCCACTGGCGCGAGCGTCTGCGCGCCTGGCTGCCCGCATGGCACGCCAGCGGTGCGCCGGCGCGGGCCAAGCCACCGTCGGTGCTGGACGTGGTCATGACCAGCGTGAGCATCATGCAGATGCGCATCACCCGCAGCCGCATGGCGGGCGATCCGCCCGAGGTGGTCATCGCACCCAGCCTTGCGCACCTGGGACTGCTTGATTTTCACCGCGCCGCCGAGGCGATCGAGGAGGGCCGGCGCGCCGCGCACGCGGGCCTGCCGCAACTGCGCCGCTTCATGCAGTGAGGCCGGCCTTTGCCCGCATTTGCAACAGGGCCACGGCTGGTGCCGGGCGGGGCGCCGGCCTACACTGAAGTGTCATTTCAAATGCACCTTCAATTCCATGCACGACCACACCAGCGCTGAAGCGATCTACCCCTTTGATGCCCGCGGCATTGCGCGGCGCTTTCGCCATTCGGCCATCTTCGGCGCGCTCGATGCGCTGCACCCGGGCGAGACCATGCGCTTCATGAACGACCACGACCCGCTGCCGCTGCTGAGCCAGATCGAGATGCGCTACGGCGAGGGCGTGGCCATCGAATACCGCCAGCGCGAGCCCGGCGAGATCGTGATCGATTTCCTGCGCCAGTAGTCGCCGCTGCGGCGCCGACGGCAGCCGCACAGGGAAAGGGCGCCCTCCCGGCAGCGGGCGGCGCCCTTGGCATTTTCCGGACTCTGGTGGCGCCGGCGCGAGCCGAGGCCGGCGCAAAACCCGGGGCCGGGCCTCTGCGCCCGGCCCCGGGTCTGCCAGCCACCTTCCCCACCAGGAACATGGCCACGGCGGCGGCTCTTCTCCCTCCCTCGCTCTTCTTGTATCGCTGCGGGTCCGAGCATGCCAGCTGCAGCGCGGCGCCACCAGTGACCAAAGTCATGCATGGATGGGCGCTGTTCCGGGCCAGCGCCGCGCCGCGCCTCAGCCGCGGGTGTCCGCGATGGCCTGCAGCAGCTGCTCGCTCCCCACCGGCTTGAACAGCACCGGCACGCCGGCACTGCGCACGTGGCGCAGGCGCTCGGGTGCGGTCTCGCCGGTGACCAGCAGCAGCGCCAGGGGCGCGAATTCGCGCGCCAGCGCTTCGCCCGCCTGCAGGCCGTCGGCGTCGCCGGCGAGGCGAAAGTCGCAGATCAGCAGCGCGAAGGGCTTGCCCGCGGCCTGCGCCTGCATCAGCTGCGCACGCGCCTGCGCCTCGTCGGCCACGGCGTGGGCATCGACGTCGTAAGCCTGCAGCAGCTGCGTCATGGCGCTGCGCACGTCGGCCTCGTCGTCGAGCAGCAGCACGCGCCGGGGCAGCGGCCGCGTCCCGGCGGCTACGCTCCATGCGGTGGCGGGCGGCAGGGCGGGCCCCGCGCGGGTGCGAAGCGGCGTGGCACGCGGCAGCACCAGGCGAAAGCGGGTGCCCCTGCCCAGCGTGGAGCGCTGCTGCAGCGAATGCTCCAGCAGCCGCGCCAGCCTGGCGACGACGGACAGGCCTATGCCCAGGCCCAGCGCGCGGTCGCGCCCCGGGTTGCCCACCTGGTAGAACTCCTCGTAGACGCGGCCTTGCTGCTCGGGCGCGATGCCGATGCCGGTGTCGTAGACCTCGATCCAGACCTGCGTGGCCCGCCCGCGCGCCAGCACCAGCACGCCGCCCTCGCGGGTGTACTTGATGGCGTTGTCCAGCAGGTTGGACAGCAGGCGGCGCAGCAGCTGCGGGTCGCTGTCGGCCCACAGCTCGGTGGCGCGCAGGCGCAGCGTGATGTCCTTTTCGCTGGCGGCGTTGACGAAGCTCTGTCCCAGCGACTGGAAGATCTCCTGCAGGGCGATCGGCCGGCGCTTGGCCGCGACGACGCCGGCGTCCAGGCGTGAGACGTCCAGCATCGCGTCCAATGAATGGGTGAGTGTGCCAACGGCCTGCATCAGGCGCTCGGCGGTGGTCTCCTGCGCATGGCCGGCCAGCTGCTTTTGCAGCGCCGCGCCCAGCAGCGCGATGGCGTGCAGCGGCTGGCGCAGGTCGTGGCTGGCCGAGGCGAGAAACCGCGTTTTCTGTTGGCTGGCTTCCTCGGTGGCGCGCATCTGGCGTGCCAGTTGCGCGGCCAGCGCCTCTTTTTCGAAGCGGGCGTGCAGCGCCTGCACCAGCAGCTCGGATTGCGCGCGCGCAAAGCGCAGTATCGAGCCGAGGAAGATGGCGCAGCACACCGCCAGAAAAACGTGCATGGCGCTGGGGCGGATCAGCAGCGCCAGCATCAGGCAGACCAGCATGGGAATGAGGTAATGGCGTGCGGCCCGCGCGAGCGGCGACACCGCCGACACGCCGGCGGCGCACAGCCCCATCATGACCAGCATCATCAGCGCCGTCAGCGGCAGGCTGTCGGGCAGGAACAGCAGCGGGGCCAAGCCCCAGGTCAGGCTGTTCAGGCGCAGTTCGCGGCAATAGGTGTCGGCCCAGTGCTGCAGGCGCTGGTCGGCCTGCGGGTCCTTGAAGTAGGCCGTCAGCAGCGGCATGCGCGAGGTGTTGTACAGGTGCAGCAGCATCCAGGCCAGGATGGGCCAGGCGCGCATTTGCCAGTACATCGCGCTGCCGAAAGCCAGCGCCAGCAGGAAGTCGCCCAGCGTGGCGGTGCGGATGGTGGAATACAGCATGGCTACCTGCTCGCGCAGCACCTTTTCGGCGTAAGGCGATGGCGGCGCGGCGGGCGCGCTGGTGCTTGCGCTCATGCGTGCAGCTTGATGATGAGCTGGGTGCGCGAACGCACGCCGAAAGTGAGCAGCAGCATGGAGACGTGGTTCTTGACGGTTCCCTCGGTCAGGTGGGCAATCTCGCTGATCTCGCGGTTGCTCTTGCCTTCGAGTACCCATTGCAGAATTTGCAGCTGGCGCGTGGTGAGCTGGGCCAGCGCGTCGCGGCGTGCATGGGCACCGGCAAACGCGGTGCCGTGCACGTTGCCCGGGTGGGCAAGGTGCGGGCGCGGGCCGCCCGGGTGCGGCGCATCTGCATGCGCGCAGGCATGCACGAAGCCCAGCATGGCGCCGAGGTCGCCCGACTTCTCGAAGAAGGCCAGTGCGCCCAGCGTCAGCGCGTCCTGTGCCATCTGCGCGCTGGCGGTGCCCGAAAGCACGACGACGGGCGCCTGCGGACAGGCCTGGCGAAAGCGGATGAGGCCGCTCAGGCCCTCGGTGTCGGGCAGGTTCAGGTCCAGCACCACCACGGCGATGCAGGCGCGCTGCTGCTCGTAGCATTGCAGCGCCTCGGCCAGCGTGGTGGCGCCAAGCACGTACAGCGGCGGTTCACCCGCTTCGCCGCTCCGGGCCGCCACCAGGGCGCGAAAGCCCAGGCGCACCAACTCGTGGTCGTCCACCAGCAAAATGGCGCGCGCGGGCCGTGCCGCGCCGGACAGATCGGGGTTGTCGGAGGTGGGTGTGTCGGCGCAGCGGATCATGGCGGTGGCGGCAGGGCGGGGGCGGACGGCCGGGTGCCTGAATTGGCCCCGAAAAACGCCGGCTTGTCCAGTGCCTGAAGTCATGGGCCGCGCCGCGCCGCAGCGGCCGGGCGCAGGCAGGCGCTACCAGCCCCAGGTCAGGCGCTTGGCCACCCAGCCGCGCTGGCCGTTGCTGCGTTGTACCTGGACCCAGCCGCCGCGCGTGGTCAGCGTGCGCACGATCTCGTTGCCGGCAAGCGTCGCCAGGATGCGCTGGCCCGTGCCCGGGCCCGCGCGCAGCCGCGCCCTGGAGGCGGTGACGATGCGGTGCGGCGTGTGCTCGGTCAGCGGTGCGTACACCCAGCCCAGCGTGGCCTCGAAGTCCGCCACCTTGAGCCAGCGGCCCTTCTTTTGCTGCACGCGCAGCGGGTAGCCCTGGTCCAGTTCCCACTGCACCGGCGCGCGGGTACTGGGCTGGGCGCGCACGTTGACGGCGTTGCCCTTGATGCTGACGAACTCCGCCGCCTGCGCGGCCAGCGGCGTGGCGGCGCCGAGCATCAGCGCCAGGAAGAGGTGAAGCAGGACGGAAAGAAAGCGGTGCACGCGGCAAAACTCCAGTCGGGGGCGAAACACGGCCGGCCCACGGGCCGGCGGGGCAGGCATCAGCGGGCGGCGGCGCGGGCCTGGGCGATCCAGCCGTCAAAGGTTTCCTGGTGCGCCTTGATCCACTGGTCGGTGTGGCGCTCGATGTCGGCGGCCTTGTTCTGGCCCTGGCTCATCAGGTAATTTTGCGCGTTGATGTCGGCAATCGGCAGCTGCATGATGGAAAACAGCTTGGCCGCGGCCGGATTGGCGTCGCACCAGGCCTTGTTGGCCACGATCTGCTGATTGTTCACTACGAAGCCGTAGTTCTTGCCGTTGGGCAGCTTGGTGTCGATGTCCTTCTGCTCACCGGGCAGCGAGGAAAACGGCACTTCCAGCCAGACCACGTCCTTGCCGGGCTTGAGCTCGTTGCTCACCCAGTAGGGCGTCCAGGTGTAGTAGAGGATGGGCTTGCCGGCCTTGTAGCGCGTGATGGTGTCGGCGATCAGCGCCGAATAGCTGCCCTGCTGGTGCGTGACGGTCTTGCGCAGGTCAAACGCGGTGAGCTGGTGCTCGATCACCGCCTCGCAGCCCCAGCCGGGGTTGCAGCCGGTGAGGTCGGCCTTGCCGTCGCCGTCGCTGTCGAACAGCTTGGCGATCGCCGGGTCCTTGAGCTGCGCGATGTTGGTGATCTTGTGCGCGTCGGCGGTCTTCTTGTCGATCAGATAGCCCTGGGCGGCGTTGGGCGAGAAGATGCCCTCGCGAAACAGCTTGGCGTCGCCGCCGGCGTTCTTGTAATAGTCGGCGTGCAGCGGGTTCCAGTGGTCGGCCAGGAAGGTGGCGTCGCCATTGCCGATGGCGATGTGCGCGGTGGGGTATTCCACCTCCTTGATGGGCTGCACCTCGTAGCCGAGTTTTTCCAGCGCCTTCATCACCAGCAGGGTCTGGAAGGTTTCCTCGGCGATCGAGCTCTTGAGCGGCAAGACCTTGACGCCCTTGCCGGGCAGGTCGGCCGCGCTGGCGGCGATGGCGAAGGTGCTGGCCGCGGTGGCCAGCACCAGCAGGCGGCGAAGAGGGGAGAGACGGGACATGGGATGCTCCTTCTTGGGTGAAAAGTGGAAATGAAAATATGAATGAAACAGGGCTCAAACGCTTGCTGGGCAAGCGCTGACAGCTATGTTTTTGAAGGTTTGCGCTGCAACAGGCCCAGCGGCCCGCCGCTGTACCAGCGCTGGCCGCCGCGCCGCGGCTCGCCCATGGCCTGGGTGATGCGGTCGAGCACGATGGCCAGCAGCACGATCCCGAGGCCGCCGACGGTCGCCAGGCCCATGTCCAGGCGGCCGATGCCGCGCAGCACCATCTGCCCCAGGCCCCCGACGGCGATCATCGAGGCGATCACCACCATGGACAGGCTCAGCATCAGTGCCTGGTTGATGCCGGCCATGATGGAGGGCATGGCCAGCGGCAACTGCACCTTCAGCAGCAGCTGCGCGGGCGAGGCGCCGTAGGCGCGGCTGGCCTCGATCAGATCGGGGCGCACCTGGCGTATGCCCAGATTGGTCAGGCGCACCAGCGGCGGCAGCGCGAAGACGATGGTGACGATCACGCCCGGCACGTTGCCGATGCCGAACAGCATGACGACGGGCACCAGGTAGACGAAGGCCGGCGTGGTCTGCATCGCGTCCAGAATCGGGCGGGTGATGCGCTGCGCGCGGTCGCTGGCCGCCAGCAGCACGCCCAGCGGCAGGCCGATGAGCACGCAAAACAGCAGCGAGGTGAACACCAGGGCCAGCGTCACCATGGTGTCGCCCCAGATGCCCAGCAGCGCCACCGCCAGCAGCGAGAGCGCGGTGCCCAGCGCCAGCCAGCGCCCGGCAAACTGCCAGGCGACGAGCGCGATCAGCAGCACCATCAGCGGCCAGGGCACGGCCAGCAGGCCGTCGGTGATGCCCGAGAGGATCGCGTCGATCGGCGTGCGCACGGCCTGGAAGAAGGGCCTGAAGTGGCTGACCACCCAGGCCAGGCCGTCGTTGATCGGGCCCTGCACCGGCAGGCCGTCGGTGCTGATCTGCTGCCAGAGCGTGGCCAGGCTGCCGCCGCCATCGGGCGCGGCGGCGCCGGCGGGTGCGTCCAGCCAGCCCGCGCCGCCTTGCGCGCCGTCCATGGCGCTGCCCCAGGCGTCGGGTTCGGCGGGGGTGGCGGGGGGCGCGCTGGCGGCGCTCCAGGGGTCGGTCGTGGCTTCATCGGCCATGGTCTTGTCCTTTTCTTGTCATGCGGCCCGCACGATGGGCTCGGCCGCCTGGTGCGGGAACTGCGGGTTGAGCTGCAGCGGGGCCACTTCGGGCTGCTCGGGCAGCACCGGGGGGGTGTCGCGGTCGAGGAAGCGCATCAGCGTGGTGCGGCTGACCACGCCCAGGTACTGGCCGGCGTCGTCGATCACCGGCAGCGGGCATGGCGCATGCACCATGGCGCCGTAGAGCTCGGCCACGGGCGCGTTGGCTTCCAGCGGCACGACCTCGCGCATGAAGGCGTTTTTCAGCCCCAGTGCGCCCTGGTGTCCGCGCAGCGCCTCGCGCAGCGACTGCGAGGACACCGTGCCCAGGTAGTGCTTGCGCGGGCTGAGCACGTAGGCCACGTCGCGGTCGGAATCTTCCAGGATGCGCAGCGCCGCGCGGCAGCCGCGGTCGCCCTGCTCGGAAATGACGGTAAGCGCCTGGCGCGCGATGTCGCTGGCCTTGAACACGGCGGCGGCGTCCACCCCGCGCACGAAGTCGCGCACGTAGTCGTCGGCCGGCGCGCGCAGGATCTCGTCGGGCGTGCCCACCTGCACCACGTGGCCGTCCTTCATGATGGCGATGTGGTCGCCGATGCGCATGGCCTCATCCAGGTCGTGCGAGATGAAGACGATGGTGCGGCGCTTGCTCTCCTGCAGGCGCAGCAGCTCGCTTTGCATCTCGGTGCGGATGATGGGGTCGAGCGCCGAGAACGCCTCGTCCATCAGCAGGATGGAAGGGTCGGCCGCCAGCGCCCGGGCCAGGCCCACGCGCTGCTGCATGCCGCCGGAGAGCTCGTCCGGGTAGCTCGCCTCCCAGCCCGCCAGGCCCACTTGCGCCAGTGCCTCCGTGGCGGCGCGCTCGCGCTCGGCCCGCGGCACGCCCGCCAGCTCCAGCCCGAAGGCGGTGTTTTCCAGCACCGACAGGTGCGGCATCAGTGCGAACGACTGGAACACCATGGAGATGTCCTTGCGGCGCAGCTCGCGCAGGCGCTTGTCGCCATAGTCGTTGATGTTCTCGCCATCGACGAGGATGCGCCCGCTGGTGGGCTCGATCAGCCGGTTGAGCATGCGCACCAGCGTGGACTTGCCCGAGCCCGACAGGCCCATGACGACGAAGATCTCGCCGGCGGCGATGTCGAAGCTGGCGTTGAACACGCCGATGGACTGGCCGGTGCGCTCCAGGATCTGCTGCTTGGAAACACCGGCGCGGGCCAGGCGCAGCGCCTGTTCGGGCGCGTCGCCGAAGACCTTGAATACCTTGT
Organism: Comamonas flocculans; assembly: GCF_007954405.1. Lineage (NCBI taxonomy): Bacteria > Pseudomonadati > Pseudomonadota > Betaproteobacteria > Burkholderiales > Comamonadaceae > Comamonas > Comamonas flocculans. The sequence continues at coordinate 3,064,481 of NZ_CP042344.1, forward strand.
CGATAGTGATTGACTTGGCCACCTGGTGGGTTCTTTCTTGTGGATTGAACTCGCCCCGCGCACGCTGGTGGGCGCAGGGCACGAAAGGGCCGAAGCATGAAAATCACCCAACCCCGATGCGATGACATCGCCCAAAGTGCATGCCCTTGTCGGGACGCACACGGAGAACGCTGCCGGGGATAGTGACTACCTTCCGGGGTAGCCGGTTGGCTCGAATGGCACGCTGCAAAGGGGTGCGCAAGAGCCGGTGCGCGGACGGGGGCGCGGCGTCAGACGCCAGGCAGGCCCATCCGGAGCATCGAGGCCGAGGCTTCGGCCGTGGCTGGCGGCAAGTGCCCGTGGGGCAAGGCGCCTGACCGTGTTCCATGCCGGCGTGCAAAAGGCACCACGGGCATGAGCGACCTGCGTTGCAGGTTGTAAGACACGTCGTGATTATAAATACCGAATCTGAAGCGCAGTCAAAGCACGGGTTTGTCGCATGCCGGCCGGCAGCGGCACGCGTGCTCGGCCAAAATCGGGCTGCGGCTTGCGCGCATCGTGCAGGCCTTTTGTTTCCAGGGTATCCCATGCACCAGAGAGCGGACACGCCACCGTCGATTTCCTGCGTCATGCCGGCCTACAACGAAGCGGCCAGCTTGCCGGAGCTCATTGCCCGCACGCTGCAGGCGCTGCGTGCGCTGTCGCCGCGCGTGGAGCTGGTGGTGGTCAACGACGGCAGCCGCGACGACACCGAGGCGGTGTTGCGCGGGCTGTGCGCCGGCGAGCCGGCGCTGCGCCTGGTGCAGCTGTCGCGCAATTTCGGCAAGGAGGCGGCGCTGAGCGCCGGCCTGGCCGCCGCGCGCGGCGAGGTGGTGGTGCTGATGGACGCCGACGGCCAGCACCCGCTCAGCCTGCTGCCCGAGATGCTGCGCCACTGGCGCGAGGGCGTGGATGTGGTCTATGCGGTGCGGCGCACGCGCGACGACCAGTCGGCGCTGCACCGGCGCCTGGTGGCCGGCTTCTACGGCGTCGTCAACTGGGGCGGGCGGGTGCGCATACCGCGCAATGCCGGGGACTTTCGCCTGATGGACCGGCGCGTGGTGCAGGCGCTTTTGCGCCTGCCCGAGCGCCACCGCTTCATGAAGGGCCTGTACGCCTGGGTCGGCTTTCCCAGCGTGGCGCTGGACTACGAGCCGCTGCCGCGCCAGGCCGGCGAGAGCCATTTCGGCCTGCGCGGCGCGCTCAGCCTGGGCACCACCGGCTTGTTCGCCTTCACCGCGGTGCCGCTGCGCCTGCTCGGGCTGGTCGGCGGCGTGCTGTCGCTGTCGTCCATCGGCTACGGGCTGTGGGTGATAGGGGAGTATTTCCTGCGCGGCATCAACGTGCCGGGCTATGCCACGCTGGTCGTGGGCATGATGTTCCTGAGCGGCGTGCAGCTCATGTCCATAGGCCTGCTGTCCGAATACGTGGCGCGCATCTACGACGAGGTCAAGCAGCGCCCGCTCTACATCGTGGCCGACGAGGCCGGGGCCGGCCTGCCGCCGCCGACTCGGGAGCAGGGCGGCGCATGAGGGTGCAGCCGCTGCCCGCGCCGGCGCGCGAAGGCGCCTGGTTCATCGCGGTGGGCGCGGGCGCGGCCGCCACGCACGCGGCGGTGTTCTGGCTGGCGCAGCACGCGCTGCTGGCCGAGCTGGCCAACGCGCTGGGTTTCATCGTTGCGTTCTTCGTCAGCTTTGCCGGCCACCGCTGGCTGAGCTTTCGCGATGCCGCCACCGGCATGGGCCAGAGCCTGCTGCGCTTTGCGCTGACGGCGCTCGCGGGCTTTGCGGTCAACGAGCTGGTGTTCTCCGCGCTGCTGCGCCTGGCGCACTGGCCTTCATGGCTGGCGCTGCTTGCCGCCATGCTGGTCGCCGCAGGGCAGACTTTCGTGCTCGGGCGCTACTGGGCCTTCCGGCGCTGAGGCGTGCAGCGTCCAGCGCAGCCCCGCGCGCACGCTGCGCCAGCCGGGGGGCGGCGCCTGGCCGCTGGGCGCCAGCAGCCAGGCGCGCTGGTGGCGATCGCGGGCGGCGAACTGCGCGGGCGTCTGCAGGATGCGCCGGGCGGCTTCGGGCTCGAAGTCGCCGGCCTCGAACAGCTCGCGCCGCCAGTTGTCGCCGGTGCGGCTGCGCAGCAGCGGCCAGTCTTGCACCACGATGAGCGGAGCGTGCAGCCGCGCGAGGAAGGGCAGGTCGTAGGGATAGCCGCCGCAGACATAGACGGCGTCGCCCGGCTGCAGCCGGGCGGCCAGGGCGGGGGCGACGTCGGTACTCAGGCGCCTGGTGTCGCGCCCCGGTCCCAGGGTCAGCGCCAGGGCGGCCGCGGCCGGCAGCAGCGCCAGCAGCGCGAACCAGCGCTCGCCATGGCGGCGCGTGGCCATGGTGCGCTGCCAGCCCAGCGCGGCCAGCAGCGCCAGCGCCGGGGTGACCGGCAGCACGTAGCCAGCGAGCTTGGAGCGCGGCAGCGAGAAGAACACGACGATGACCGCCACCCAGATCCAGCACAGCACGCGCAGCTGGTTTGCTCCCGTATCCGGAGCTGCTTGCCCAGGCTCAGCAAGGGTTTTGAGCGAAAAAGGCAGGAAAAAGCTCCAGGGCAGCAGCATCAGCGCCAGCACCGCCGGGTAGAACCAGGGGCCGTGCTGGTTGTTGAACACCGTGCCGGTGTAGCGGCCGAACTGCTGCGCGCCGAACAGATAGCTCCACAGCCCCGGGTGCTGCTGGCCGGCCAGCACGAACCAGGGCAGGGCCAGCAGCGCGAACACCAGCAGCCCGCTGAACCAGGGCAGGCGCAGCACGCGCGGCCACAGGCGCGCCCAGCTGATCCACGCCAGCAGTACCAGGCCGGGCAGGGCCACGCCGATCAGTCCCTTGGTCAGCAGCCCGAGCGCGCAGCAGGCAAAGCCCAGGCGTGCAAGCCGGGCGTGCGGCCGGGGCCCGTGCAGCAGCGCCAGCGCAAAGCACCAGATGGCGCTGGCGATGAAGCTGGCCACCAGCATGTCGTGGTTCACGTACTGGCCCCCGACCAGGAAGACGCCGCTGGCCGCCAGCACCAGCGCCGCGCGCCGCGCCAGCGCCGCGTCGGCCACGCGCCGCACCGCCAGGTACAGGCTCGCCACCATCAGCACGGCGGCCGCGGCCGGCACCAGCCGGGCGGACCAGGCGCTCACGCCCACCACGCCCATGGCCGCGGCCTGCAGCCAGTGCAGCAGCGGCGGCTTGTGGAAGAAGGGCAGGCCATCGAGGCGCGGCGTGAGCCAGTCGCCCGAGGCCAGCATCCAGCGGCTGATCTCGGCATAGCGCCCTTCGTCGGGCACGCTCAGCGGGCGCAGCGCGGCCAGCAGCAGGAGTAGGCCCAGCAGCAGCGCGAGCCAGCGCCACAGCGGCGCCGTGGCTTCGGGGGGGACGGTTTGCTTCATCGGGGTTGCGGCGCGCGCGCGCCGCGGTAGAGGGTGCTGCCGCGCACCAGGCGCACGCGGGCGCTGGCAAGCTGCGCACCGAAGGCGCTGCTGCCCAGGTGAGCGGCCTCGTGCGCACGCGCACCGGCAATCGGGTCGGGCGGTGCGTCGGGGTCGGCATGGCCATCGCCCGGGTGGCACATCAGCAGCGCACCGGCCGGTGCGCTCGCCAGCCACTGGCCCATGCGGCGCGCATAGCCCGCCTGATCGCCCTTGAAATCATAGATGCCGCAGAGCCATCTTGCGCTTGGCACGCTTGCGTCTGCAGCTATCGCCGTGAGAGCATCTGCGCCCATGCGCGCGATGGTGCGGCTCTTCAGGTCGGCCTGCCCCGGTGCGGGGCGCGAGACGCGCAACCAGGGGCAGTCGGCGCCGTAGCGGCGCACCAGCAGCCCTACCAGCGGCTCGCGAATGCCGGCGAACTGCTGCACGTGCTGGTGCCCGTCCACATGGTCGGGCGGCGCCTGCCAATGGGCTTCGAACAGGTCGAGCTGGCGCTCGATGGCCTCGCGCGCCCGGCTGCGATCGAAGCCGCCGAGCAGCGCGCGCGCCATGGCCGCCCCCAGGCCCAGGCCATGGCCGGCGGCGCGGGCGTAGGCGCTGGTCCAGTCCAGGTGCAGGCCCACGTCGATCAGGTCGCGCAGGGGCGCAAGCGCCGCCGCCTCTTCGGGCCAGCGCGGCGCCAGCACCATGGCGCTGGTGGCGCTCAGCCGCCCCTGCGCGGCAAGCCGGCGAATCGCCTGGCTCACGCCGCTGTCCTGGGCGTAGTCGTCGGCGCAGAGCACCAGGGGTTTCGGGCCGGTGGCGGGTGCTGTGCTCATGGGGAGGGAGTCTTTGGGTGGTCCGGACCGCCCGGGCGCCAGGCCCAGCCAGGCATGGCGCGGTAGGCGCCGGCGGGCAGCTCGGCCGCGGGAAACAGGCTGATCACCCGGGCGCTGCGCAGTTCCTCGGCGCTGATCCAGGGGCTGATCGCGAGCTTGCCGTCGATCAGCACGCGCGGGTGCTCGGCCATGCGCAACGCCAGCGCGCCGGCCTCCTTGTAGGGGCCGCTGATGATGTCTATCGGCCCGCCCAGCAGCTCGCGCGCGGGCTGCGCCACGCCCTGCGCCAGGCGGTCGGACGGGAAGTTGCGCCAGTGCACCGAGCGCCAGCGCTCGGGCCCGTAAACCGAAGACAGCAGCAGCTGCGCCAGCAGCAGCACCTGCGCCGCGGCAAACGCCCGCCCGGCAGCACGCCGGGCCGGCCAGGCGAGGGCGCGCGAGGGCAGCAGCACCATGACCGCCGCCACCGTCCACAGCGTGAAGGCGGTCAGCCACTGCAGCTGCAGATCGGTGCCCAGCGCCAGGCCGAGCAGCGCCATCATCAGCGCCGGGGCCATGCCCCACAGCAGCAGGAAGCGGCGCGAGGCCTCTGGTGCAGTCGCCGTCGGCGCAGCCGCGCCGTCGCCCGGCTGCGGGCGTGCGCCCCACCATGCGGCCGCCAGTACCAGCCAGGCGAGCACCGGGCGGTTGAACAGCCAGTCGGCCAGCCACAGCAGCGTGTGCTTCAGGCGCGCCAGCGGCGCCAGGCCCACGCCCAGCGAGCTGTGCTGCGCGTAATGCAGCGGCGCAAAGTCGTGCTGCCACAGCCACAGCGCATGCGGCAGGAAGACCAGCGCGGCCACCGCTGCGCCCAGCCACAGCCCGACGCGGTGCACCGGGTGGCGCCAGCCGCGCAGTTGCAGCCACCACAGCAGCACGCAGACACCGGCCACGGCCGTCTGGTACTTGGCCAGCATGCCCAGGCCCGCGCACAGCCCCAGCAGCGCCCAGGTGGCCAGGCTGGGGCGCACGCTCAGGCGCCAGCAGGCCCAGACCATGGCGGCAATGGCGGGCATCATCACCACGTTGTGGTTGAAGTAGTACAGCCGCCCGTTGTAGAAGGTCACGCACAGCGCGGCCAGCAGCGCGACGTGGGCGAATTGCGGGCCGCGGCATTCACGCAGCAGCTGCCAGAAGATCAGCAGCGACGCCAGCGTGCAGGCCGCGCCCAGCAGGTACAGCGGCAGCGGGCCGTGCCCGCCCGCGGCGGTGGCGGCCGCGGCCAGCCAGGTGGGCAGCGGCGGATGCTTGTAATAGCCCCATTGCAGCGAGCGCAGCCAGATGCTCTGCTCCACGTTGTCCAGCGGCGGGGTGACGGCGGTGCCCGCCAGTGCCAGCAGCCAGACCGCGCCAAAGGCCAGCAGCAGCAAGGCGGCGGTGCGCGCGGACAGCGGCGCGCGCCCCGCCGGGGGCGGAGCATGCGGGCCGCGCATCGGAGGCTGCCTGCCCACGCCTCAGCTCAGGTCCATGCAGTGAAAGCCGAACCGGCCCGTCCGCCGGTCGGCGAAATAGCACTCCAGCGTCCTGCGCACGGTGCGAAACGCCAGCTGCTCCCACGGGATTTCGTCTTCGGTGAACAGCCGCGCCTGCATGGTTTCATGGCCGGGGTCGAAGGCGTCGCTCAGCAGCGTGGCGCGGTAGTAGAGGTGGACCTGACCGACCTGGGTCACGTTCAGCAGGGTGAACAGCGGACCCATCTCGATCTGCGCGCCGGCTTCCTCGTCGGTTTCGCGCGCCGCGCCCTGGGCAGTGGTCTCGTCGAGCTCCATGAAACCGGCCGGCAGCGTCCACAGGCCGCGGCGCGGCTCGATGTTGCGCTGGCACAGCAAGACGCGCTCGCCGAGCACCGGAACGGTGCCCACTACCATCAGCGGGTTTTCATAGTGCACCGTGGCGCAGCGGGTGCAGACGGCGCGCGGGTGGGTGTCGCCGTCGTCGGGCAGGCGATAGACCACGGTGGCGCCGCATTCACGGCAGTGCAGGATAGGACGGCGGGCAAACATTTTGGGTATGAAACAGGGCGTTTGCGCCCGTGGGTATTGCGACAGCAGCTACTTTTTTGGATAGCCGTCAAACCATCTCGAGCTGCAGCGGCGCCAGGCCCGTGACCTCGGCGCGCAGCCGGTCGCCACGCACCACCGCGGCCACGCCCGCGGGCGTGCCGGTGAATACCAGGTCGCCCGGCTGCAGCGCCCACAGGCGGCTCAGGTGGCTGATGACCTCGGCGCAGCTCCAGATCATCTGCTCGATGCGCCCGCTCTGGCGCAGCGCGCCGTTGACGCTGAGGGTGATCGCGGCGCCGTCGATGTCACCCGCCTGCGCCGCGGGCGTGATTGCGCTGATCGGCGCGCTGGCGTCAAAGCCCTTGGCGGTGCACCAGGGACGGCCGAGCTTCTTGGCTTCGGCCTGCAGGTCGCGCCGCGTCATGTCCAGGCCCACCGCATAGCCCCAGATGTGGCCGGGCGCGTCCTGCACCGCGATATCGCTGCCGCCGCGGCCCAGGGCCAGCACCAGCTCCACCTCGTGGTGCAGCTCGGCGGTCTGCGGCGGGTAGGGCATGGCGGCGCAGGCATCCGCGGCCGCGGGCAGGACGGCGTCGGCCGGCTTCATGAAGAAGAAGGGCGCCTCGCGGCCGCTGGCGCCCATTTCGCGCGCGTGCTCGGCGTAGTTGCGTCCGACGCAATAGATGCGGTGGACCGGAAAACGCTGCGCCGAGCCGGTGACCGGCACGCTCGCGCTGGCGGCGGGAGGAAAGACGTGGTTCATGTCTGGGCTGGGAGGAAAGTGCGCAAGCGAGTGTGCCACGCGTTGGCTTATGCTGGCGCCATGTCTGCCATGCCCAGCGACTGGATCGTCCCCGACTGGCCCGCGCCGCCCGGCGTGCGCGCCCTGTGCACCACGCGCGCGGGCGGGGTCAGCGCTGCGCCCTGGCAGGGCTGCAACCTGGGTGAATACGTGGGCGACGCACCGGCCGCGGTGGCGGCCAACCGCCGCCTGCTGCACGCCGCGCTGCAGGCGCCATCGGCCCCGGTGCGCCCGGTCTTCCTGCGCCAGGTGCACGGCTGCCGCGTGGCCGAGCTGCATGCCGCGCTGCCCGACGGCCTGCAGGCCGACGCCAGCACCAGCACCGAGGCGGGCCTGGCCTGCACCGTGATGGCGGCCGACTGTCTGCCGGTGCTGCTGTGCAACCGCGCCGGCACGCGCGTGGCCGCCGCCCATGCGGGCTGGCGCGGACTGGCGGCGGGTGTGCTGGAAGCGGTTTTGCAGCCTTTTCGGGCTCAAACCGTTGATGGGCAAGCGCAACCAGCTCCTGAAAACGAAGTCATTGCCTGGCTGGGTCCCTGCATAGGCCCGCGGGCCTTCGAGGTGGGTGCCGAGGTGCGCGCGGCGTTTTGCGCCGTCGATGCCGACGCGGCGCGGCATTTCGTCCCCACGGGCCAGCCGGGCAAGTTCCTCGCCGATCTGGCAGGGCTGGCGCGTCAGCGCCTGCGCCGCGCCGGTGTGCAGTCCCTGCACGGCAACGACGCCAGCCCGCGCTGGTGCACCGTCAGCAACCCTTCACGGTTCTTCTCGCACCGGCGCGACGCCGTCTCCCTGGGCAGCAGCGGGCGCATGGCCGCCTGTGTCTGGCTGCAGCCCTGAAGGAGGCGGCGCAGCGCCCTGCGCATCGGCGCTGCGGCGCTTGCGCCGCGCGCGCAGCAGGAAGTAGCCCATCAGCGCGCCGGGCAGCAGGCCGTAGAAGACGAGGGTGGCCAGCGCGCCCGCAAGCGAGCCCCGGGGCGCCGTGGCTTCTGCCAGCGCCATCAGCACGGTCACGTAGAGCCAGGCGACGAGTACGAGCAGCATCCGTGGAAGTATGCCGCGCCCGCTGCCGCAGCAGGGCTTTCTCGGCATATAGTGGCTTGTCACGTACAACCGAGCAAAGGAGCCGCCATGTCATTCGACCCTGACTGGGCCCGCAACGCGGGCGCCTTGCAGCAGCTCTGGGCGCAGGCCTGGGGCCAGATGCTGCAGGCATACAAGCCCGTGGACGTGGGCGCCCTGGCCACCAGCATGCAGCCGCTGCAAGCCGTGAGCTTCTCGCCGGAAAGGCTCGCGCAGTTGCAGCAGGAATACCTGGACGGCGTGCGCGAGCTCTGGGGACGCAACTGGGGCACCGCCGCCCTCCAGCCTTCGGACGACCGGCGCTTTAGCGCGGGTTCGTGGAGCAGCAACCCGGTCTCGGCCTTCACCGTGTCCGCCTACGAACTGCAGGCACGCACGCTGCGCGCCATGACCGACGCGGTGCAGGCGGACGAGAAGACGCGCGAGCGCATCCGCTTCGGCGTGGAGCAGTACCTGGCGGCGAGCGCGCCGAGCAACTTCCTGGCCTTCAACGTCGAAGCGCAGAAGAAGGCGCTGCAAACCCAGGGCGAGAGCCTGGCGCAAGGCATGGCCAACCTGCTCAAGGACATCCAGCAGGGCCATATCTCGATGACCGACGAGAGCCAGTTCGAGGTCGGCACGAACGTCGCCACCACCGAGGGTGCGGTGGTCTACCAGAACGCGCTGTTTCAGCTGATCGAATACAAGCCGCTCACCGCCAAGGTGCACGAGCGGCCCTTCCTGATGGTGCCGCCGTGCATCAACAAGTACTACATCCTCGACCTGCAGCCGGACAACTCGCTGATCCGCTATGCGGTGCAGCAGGGCCAGCGCACCTTCGTCGTGAGCTGGCGCAACCCCGACATGACGCTGGCGGACAAGACCTGGGACGACTACATCGAGGACGCGGTCATCGAAGCCATCGAGACGGTCAAGGCCATCACCGGGGCCGCGCAGATCAACGCCCTGGGCTTTTGCGTGGGCGGCACCATGCTGGCCACTGCGCTGGCCGTACTGGCCGCGCGCGGTGACGACTCGGTGGCTAGCAGCACCTTCCTCACCACGCTGATCGACTTCACCGAAACCGGGGTGCTGGACGTCTTCATCGACGAGAACTTCGTGCGCCTGCGCGAGCTGCAGATGGGGCAGGGCGGGCTGATGAAGGGGCAGGACCTGGCTTCGACCTTCAGCTTCCTGCGGCCCAACGATCTGGTCTGGAACTACGTCGTGGGCAACTACCTCAAGGGCGAGACGCCGCCGGCCTTCGACCTGCTGTACTGGAACTGCGACAGCACCAACCTGCCCGGGCCCTATTACGCCTGGTACCTGCGCAACTTCTATCTGGAAAACCGCCTGGTGCAGCCCGGCGGCGTGACCGTGTGCGGTGAAAAGATCGACCTTGCCCAGGTCAAGCTGCCGGTCTACATCTATGGCTCGCGCGAGGACCACATCGTGCCCATAGGCGGCGCCTATGCTTCCACCCAGGTGCTGCCGGGCAAGAAGCGCTTCGTCATGGGCGCATCGGGCCACATCGCCGGCGTCATCAACCCGCCGGCCAGAAAGAAGCGCAGCCACTGGCTGCGCGAGGACGGCAAGTTCCCGCGCGAAGTCGACGCCTGGATCAAGGGCGCCACCGAGCATCCCGGCAGCTGGTGGGAGGACTGGGCCGCGTGGCTCAAAGGCCACGGCGGCAGGCAGATCGCCGCGCCCAAGGCCTACGGCAAGGCGCCGCGCTACAAGGCGCTGGAGGCCGCACCCGGCAGCTACGTGCGGCAAAAGGCCTGAAAAGGACCTCGCGCCCGCTGCCATGGGCGCGGCGGCACAATGGTTTCGTGACCGTGGCGGCGCGTGGCTGCCACGGCGGATTTTGCAGAAAGGACCATCATGGAAGACATCGTCATCGCATCGGCCGTGCGCACGGCCATAGGCAAGTTCGGCGGCGCCCTGTCGCACACCCCGGCGACCGAGCTCGGCGCCATCGTCATCAAGGAGGCCCTGGCGCGCGCCAAGGTGCCGCTGGACCAGGTGGGCGAGGTCATCATGGGCCAGGTGCTGGCCGCAGGCAGTGGCCAGAACCCCGCGCGCCAGGCCATGATGAAGGCCGGCGTGGCCAAGGAAACGCCGGCCATGACCATCAACGCGGTCTGCGGCTCGGGCCTGAAGGCGGTGATCCTGGCGGCCCAGGCCGTGGCCACCGGCGACAGCGACATCGTCGTGGCCGGCGGGCAAGAGAACATGAGCCTGGCGCCGCACGTGCTGCACGGCTCGCGCACCGGTCAGCGCATGGGTGACTGGAAGATGGTCGATTCCATGATCGTCGACGGCCTGTGGGACGTGTACAACCAGTACCACATGGGCATCACCGCCGAGAACGTCGCCAGGGAGCACGCGATCACCCGCGACATGCAGGACGCGCTGGCCCTGGCCAGCCAGCAAAAGGCCGCCGCGGCGCAGGACGCGGGCCGCTTCGCCGACGAGATCGTGCCGGTCAGCCTGGCGCAGAAGAAGGGCGACCCCATCACCTTCGAGGTGGATGAATTCGTCAACCGCAAGACCAGTGCCGAGGTGCTGGCCAAGTTGCGCCCGGCCTTCGACAAGGCGGGCACGGTGACGGCCGGCAATGCTTCGGGTATCAACGACGGCGCGGCCGCGGTGGTGGTGATGAGCGCGAAGAAGGCGGCGCAACTCGGCATCACGCCGCTGGCGCGCATCAAGGCCTATGGCATCACCGGGCTCGACCCGGCGACCATGGGCATGGGGCCGGTGCCGGCCTCGCGCAAGGCGCTCAAGCGGGCAGGCTGGAACGTGGCCGACGTCGACCTGTTCGAGCTCAACGAAGCCTTCGCGGCACAGGCCTGCGCGGTGAACAAGGAGCTGGCGGTCGATGCGTCCAAGGTCAATGTCAACGGCGGCTCGATCGCCATTGGCCACCCCATCGGTGCGTCGGGTTGCCGCATTCTCGTGACGCTGCTGCACGAGATGCAGCGCCGCGGTGTCCACAAGGGCCTGGCGGCGCTGTGCATAGGCGGCGGCATGGGCGTTTCGATGGCTGTGGAGCGCGGCTGAGGCGCAGCGGGCGGCGGCGCGGGCTTGGTGTTTTCCATGGGGCGGGCCGCCGCCAATCTCGGTTAGAGTGGGGCGAACAAGACAGAAGGAGAACAGGTCATGGCTCAAAGAACGGCATACGTCACCGGCGGCATGGGCGGCATAGGCACCGCGATCTGCCAGCGTCTGCACAAGGACGGCTACAAGGTGATCGCGGGCTGCGGCCCGACGCGCGACTTCCAGAAATGGCTGGACGAGCAGAAGGCGCAGGACTACACCTTTCACGCCTCGGTGGGCAACGTGAGCGACTGGGACTCCACGGTGCAGGCCTTCGAGAAGGCCAAGGCCGAACACGGCGCCATCGACGTGCTGGTGAACAACGCGGGCATCACGCGCGACCGCATGTTCGTGAAGATGAGCCCCGAGGACTGGCGCCAGGTGATAGACACCAACCTCAACAGCATGTTCAACGTCACCAAGCAGGTGGTGGCCGACATGGTGGAGCGCGGCTGGGGGCGCATCATCAACATCAGCAGCGTCAACGGGGAAAAGGGCCAGGCGGGCCAGACCAATTATTCGGCCGCCAAGGCCGGCATGCACGGCTTCACGATGGCGCTGGCGCAAGAGCTGGCCACCAAGGGCGTGACGGTCAATACCGTGGCGCCGGGCTATATCGGCACCGACATGGTGCGGGCGATCCGCCCGGACGTGCTGGAGAAAATCGTCGCCACGGTGCCGGTCAAACGCCTGGGCGAGCCCAGCGAGATCGCCTCCATCATCTCCTGGCTGGCATCCGATGAAGGCGGCTACGCCACCGGGGCCGAGTTTTCGGTCAATGGTGGCCTGCACATGGCTTGAGACGGCTTTGCCCGCAAGCGCAGAGGAAGAACGACTTCAAAAAGCCCCGCTTGGCGGGGCTTTTTCATTCCTGGCGCCGGCAGACCGGGAGGCCGGTCGGCCGCAGGGGCGTGCTTACAACGCGCCGCGAACCGGGGCGCGCTTGCGGTCGCGCTCGTCATCGGGCCAGAGGCTGGTCTGGGCGGCGGGGGTAGTTGCGATGAACATGGGCATAACTCCTTTGATTGCCTGTTCAACGCCGCTGCACCGCGCTGGTTGACACTGTGATGTTAAAAAGTTCGGGTTTATACCTACTTGCAGTGAAGTTCAAGTATGTCCGCCAAGCAGCTGTCAAACAACGGTTTTTTATCAGGGCGCGTCGGCGACGAGCGCGGCTGACAGCTTTTCCATGGTTTCAGACAGTTGCAGCCAGCGCTCTTCGCTGGCCTGCAGCGTATCGGTGATCACCTTCAGGCGCTTGCCCGCCTGGGCGATGTCCTGGGCCTGCGGGCTGCTGCACAGCAACTCTTCCAGCGTGCTCTTTTCTGCTTCCAGGCGGGCCATTTCGCGCTCCAGCGTGGCCAACTCCTGCTTCAGCGGCCGGGTCTTTTGCGCCGCCTGCTGGCGCGCCTGGGCGGCCAGTCGGCGTTGCTCGCGCGGGTCCACGCCTGCGGAGCTGGACGGGGCAACGCCGTCTTGCGCTGCGCGCCGGGCCGGCTCGCGCGTGCGCCGGGCATCGTCCAGCAGGTAGCGCTGGTAGGCGTCCAGATCGCCGTCAAAAGGCTGCACGGCGCCATCCGCCACCAGCCAGAAATCGTCGCATACCGCGCGCAGCAGGTGCCGGTCGTGGCTTACCAGCATGAGCGTGCCGTCGAAGTCGTTGAGCGCCATGGCCAGCGCCTCGCGCGTGGCCAGGTCCAGGTGGTTGGTCGGCTCGTCCAGCAGCAGCAGGTTGGGGCGCTGCCAGACGATGAGCGCCAGCACCAGCCTGGCCTTCTCTCCGCCGCTCATGCTGCCCACGCTCTGTCCCACCATGTCGCCGCTGAAGTTGAAGCTGCCCAGGTAATTGCGCAAGTCCTGCTCGCGCGACTGCTCGCCGCCAGCGCCCATTTCGCGCGCCAGTCCGATGAGGTGTTCCAGCGGAGTGTCCTGCGGACGCAGTACGTCGAGCTCCTGCTGCGCGAAGTAGCCGATGCTCAGTCCCTTGCCCTCGGTCAGCGTGCCCGACAGCGGCGCGAGCGTGCGCGCAATCGTCTTGACCAGCGTGGATTTGCCCTGGCCGTTGGCGCCGAGAATGCCTATGCGCTGGCCCGCCAGCACGGTCTGGGTGACGCCCCGCACGATGGGCAGCGCGCGCCCGTCCTCGCCGCGGTAGCCGAAGCTTGCGTCGCGGATGGCCAGCATCGGGTTGGGCAGGTTCGCCGGCTCGCGGAAGGTAAAGGAAAAATCCGCCTCGGCCAGCACCGGCGCCACCTTTTCCATGCGTTCGATCTGCTTGACGCGGCTCTGCGCCTGTCTGGCCTTGGTCGCCTTGGCCTTGAAGCGGTCGATGAAATGCTGCAGGTGGGCGATTTTTTCCTGCTGGCGCTCGTAGGCCGCCTGTTGCAGCAGCAGCTGCTGGGCGCGCTGCTCTTCAAAGGCGCTGTAGTTGCCGCTGTAGCGCGTCAGCCTGGCATGCTCGATGTGCAGGGTGACCTGGGCGATGGCGTCGAGGAATTCGCGGTCGTGGCTGATCATCAGCAGTGTGCCCGGGTAGCGCCTGAGCCAGCCCTCCAGCCAGACCAGGGCGTCCAGGTCGAGGTGGTTGGTGGGTTCATCCAGCAACAACAGATCACTCGGGCTCATGAGCGCGCGGGCCAGTTGCAGGCGCATGCGCCAGCCGCCGGAGAAGCTGTTGACCGGCTGCTCCAGCTGCGCCACCTGGAAACCGAGGCCGAGGATCAGCGCCTGCGCGCGCGCCCGGGCGTCGTGCGCGCCCGCGTCGTGCAGGTCGGCATGCAGCTGGGCCATGGCCATGCCGTCGCCCGCCTGCTCGGCGCCCGCCAGCCGCGCCTGCAACTGCTCCAGCCGCTCGTCGCCCGCCAGCACGAAGGTGGTGGCGTCTTGCGCGGTTTCGGGCATCTCCTGGGCCACGCTGGCGCTGCGCCAATGCGCCGGCAGCTGCAGCTCGCCGCCGTCTTCGTGCAGCTGGCCCTGCAGCAGCGCGAACAGGGACGACTTGCCGGCACCGTTGCGCCCGACGAGGGCCACGCGTTCGCCCGCCTGGATGGTGGTGCTGGCGCCGTCGAGCAGCACCTTGGTGCCGCGGCGCAGGGTCAGGTTGCTCAGGATCAGCATGAAACGGAGGCCGGCATGCAAGCCGGCCCGTCAGGAGAGGAGGTGAAGCGGGCGTGCGCCCGCTGGAGAGGGTCAGCCGGGCTTGACGTCGAGCACGATCTCGGTGAACGACGGGCCCGATTCTTCCACCGGCGCCTGGCTCTGCTTTTGCGCCTGCGCGGCCTTGGCGGCCACGCTGAAGTCGTTTTGCAGACGCCAGAGCAGGTTGGTGGGCGAGTCGGAATTGGCCAGGCCTTCCTTGCGCGTGATCTTGTCTTCCATGATGAGCTTGGCGAGCGACTCTTCGAAGGTTTGTGAACCTTCAGCCATGGACTTTTCCATGGCGTCGCGCACGCCGGAGAAATCGCCCTGTTCGATCAGGTCGCTCACCAGCTTGGTGTTGAGCATGACTTCGACGGCCGGCACGCGCCCGCCCGTCGTGGTGCGCACCAGGCGCTGCGAGATGATGGATTTGAGCGCGGAGGCGAGGTCGGTGAGCATGGTGGGCCGCACTTCCACCGGGTAGAAGGACAGGATGCGATTGAGCGCGTGGTAGCTGTTGTTGCCGTGCAGCGTGGCCAGGCACAGGTGGCCCGACTGCGCGTAGGCAATGGCGGCCGACATGGTCTCGCGGTCGCGGATTTCGCCGATCAGGATCACGTCGGGCGCCTGGCGCAGCGCGTTCTTCAACGCGGTCTGCAGGCTGCGCGTGTCGCTGCCCACTTCGCGCTGGTTGACGATGGACTTGCGGTTCTTGAACTGGTATTCGATGGGCTCTTCCACCGTCAGGATGTGGCCCGTCGATTCGCCATTGCGCTTGTCGATCATGGCTGCCAGGGTCGTGCTCTTGCCCGAGCCGGTGGCGCCGACGACGAGGATGAGGCCGCGCTTTTCCATGATCAGGTCGCTGAGCACCGGCGGCAGGCCAAGCTTGGCGAGTTCCGGGATCTGGTAGGTGATGAAGCGGATCACGACGGCATAGCTGCCGCGCTGGCGCATGGCGCTGATGCGAAAGCGCCCCACGCCGGTCAGTGGCACGCCCATGTTCAGCTCACCGGTTTCCTCCAGCTCTTCAATGCGTTCGGGGGCAATGATTTCGGCCAGCAGGCTTTTGGGGGCATCGGGCGCGAGCGACTGGTTGTTGATGGGTACGCAGTCGCCGTTGATGCGGATCAGCGCCGGCGCGCCGGCCGAAAGGTAGACGTCGGAGGCCTGCTTTTCCCCCATCAGTCGCAATATGCGTTCCATCGTGCCCATGTGCCGCCCTCCCGGTGCTGTCCAGTGTTCATTATCGGACATGCGTGCGCGTGCAGGCACGATCCGCGCCCCGCATGCTGGAGTTGACGGGCGGGAATCTGTACACTGTTCAGACACGATTCGTCACACGAGGCAAGTGGCATGAATGGCACCGTATTTCTGCGTCCCGGCATCTGGCTACTGCATCGATTCGCGTTGGGCGGGCGATTCACGCTGCTGGGCCTGCTGGCGTTGCTGGCGCTGGCGCTGGCAGTGCTGGCGCCAGCCGCGGTCTGGCTCTGGTGCCTGGCGGGGGCGCTGTGGCTGTATTTGATGGCCTGCGTCTGGCAAGGGCTGGAGGGCGATCTGGCACAGCTTGATCGCGTCATGGAAAGCGTTGCCCAGGGTGACTTGTCGGTGCGCGCCGCGGTCGTCGGCCGCGGACAACTCGCGCAGCTCGGTGAGCGTCTCAACCAGATGGTGCTGACGCTGTCGGCCATGGTGGCGGACATACGCAGCAACGCCGCATTGGTGGCCCACGCCGGCCAGTGCTTGCTGGCGGACAACGAGCAGCTTGCCCAGCGCACCGATCAGCAGGGCGACCACCTGGAGCGCACCACGGCCAGCGTGCATGAGTTGACCACCGCCCTGGAAAACGACGCCCAGGCTGCACGCGATGCGGACGAGCAGGCGGGCCGGGTGCGCCACGCGGCCGATGCGGGCGTGCAGGCCATGGAGCGTGCGGTCGAGTCGGTGCACACCATCCAGAACGGTGCCAAGCGCATGAACGAGATCATCGGCGTGATCGACGGGATTGCGTTCCAGACCAATATCCTGGCGCTGAACGCTGCCGTCGAGGCCGCACGCGCGGGCGAGCAGGGGCGCGGCTTCGCGGTGGTAGCCGGCGAGGTGCGTTCTCTGGCAGGGCGTTCTGCCGAGGCGGCGCGCGAGATACGCGGCCTGATCGGCACGTCGGTGACGCAGGTGCAGGCCAGCGCCGACCAGATCCGCACCGCGGGCGACGGCATCCAGGCGATGGCCACGGGGATACGCTCGGTGGCCGACCGGCTCGGGGGCATTTCCAATTCGGTGCATGAGCAGCACCTGGGTCTGAACGAGATCGGCGACGCGGTGCAGCAGCTCGAGAGCATCACCCAGAGCAATGCCGACATGGTGGGCGACGCGGTGCAGCAGGCGCAGGCCTTGCAGGCGCGGGCGTCCACGCTCACCCAGGCGGTGCGCAAGTTCCGCCTGCAGCAGGGCACGGCCGAGGAGGCGGTGGCGCTGGTGGAGCGCGCGCATGCGCTGTATGGCAACAGTTCCGACGAAGTCTTCCTGCAGACGCTGACGGACAGGAATCAGCCCTTTCACGACCGCGACATGTACGTCTTCGTGCTGGACGCCAGTGGCAAGTATCTGGCCTTCGGCGGCAACCCGGCCCGCGTCGGCACGCGCGTGCAGGAAGTGCCGGGTGTCGACGGCGACGGCCTGACGCGGGCCATCGTCGAGCAGGCGCGCCGCGGCCCTGGCTGGGTGGAATACGACTACACCAATCCCACCAACGGCAAGGTACAGACCAAGATGTCCTACGTGCGCCTGGCTGGGGAAAATTACTACGTCGGCTGCGGCGTCTACAAGACGCTGGCCAGCGCCTAGGAAAGGCCGGCAGACTGCCTGCGTGGGTTGCCGGCGCAGCTCCGGGCGGTCCGGGGCCTTGCCCTTCTGGCTGATGGCCGCCGCCGTCGGCCGCAGAAAGCACTTGGCATCTTGCCCGGCCTGCGCTGTCGCCCGCCCACGTGAGGGTCACGCAGGCCTTCCCCGGCTATTGCGTCTGGCGTACCTGGGCCACGATCGCGTCGATGGTGGCATGGCGCGCCTCGGCGTCGGACGGCGCGGGCCGCGCGGGCGTGCGTGCGACGTAGCCCAGTTCCCTGTCCGCGCTCAGCCGCGCCTGGCGCGCGGTGTAGCGGCTGCGCGCATGTTCCTGCAGTTGCTCCGACCAGGCGGCCCAGCCGGTTGCCTCTCCGGTCACGTCTTCCATGCTGATGCAATCGACCGGGCAGGCGTCCACGCAGAGCTCGCAGCCGGTGCAATGCTCGTCCAGGATGGTGTGCATGCGCTTGTGGATGCCGACGATGGCGTCCGTCGGGCAGACCTTCATGCAGCGCGTGCAGCCTATGCACCAGTCTTCATCGATGACCGCAAGCGCGCGCGGCTTTTCCAGGCCGTGTTCGGGGTTCAGCGCCAGCGCGCTCTGGCCGGTGATGGCCGCCAGGCGCGCCACACCCTCGGCGCCGCCGGGTGGGCACTGGTTGATGGCGGCTTCGCCGCTGGCGATGGCGTGGGCGTAGGCGGCGCAGTCGGCAAAACCGCAGCGCGTGCACTGCGTCTGCGGCAGCGCTGCGTTGATGCGCTCGGCCAGGTGCGCTGTCTTCGAATCTTCGGGCGGGATGCTCACGCTGCCTTGCGCTTGCGCGCCGGGGTGCTCCTGCGGGCGGTGACCGGCACAACCGCAGCAGCCGGCGGGCTGGCCTGGTGCTTCAGGATGAAGTCGCGTACCACCGGGTAGACGATCTCGCGCCAGCGACGGCCGCTGAAGATGCCGTAATGGCCCGCGCCCTGGACTTCCAGGTGCTGGCGGCGGTCGGCGGCGATCGCCGTGCACAGGTCGTGCGCGGCCCGGGTCTGGCCGCAGCCGGAGATGTCGTCGAGCTCGCCCTCGACCGTCAGCAATGCCGTGCGTGCAATGTCCTGTGGGCGCACGCGTTCGGTCTCGCCCGCGGGCGAGACCACGTCCCAGGTGCCATTGACCAGGCTGTAGTCCTGGAACACCGTGCGTATCGTGTCCAGATAGTAGGCGGCGTCCATGTCCAGCACCGCGTTGTATTCGTCGTAGAACTTGCGATGGGCTTCGGCGTTGTTGTCGTCGTCCTTGATCAGGTTCAGGAAGTAGTCGTAGTGGCTGGATGCGTGGCGGTCCGGGTTCATGGCGATGAAGCCCGCGTGCTGCAGGAAGCCCGGATAGACCGCGCGACCGCTGCCCGCAAAGCGGCTGGGCACGCGGTAGATGACGTTGTTCTCGAACCACTCGAAGCTGTGCTGGATGGCCAGGTTGTTCACCGAGGTGGGCGAGCGGCGCGCGTCGATGGGCCCGCCCATCATGGTCATGGTCTGCGGCGTCTGTTCGCCGCGGCTGGCCATGAGCGAGATGGCGGCGAGCACCGGCACCGTGGGCTGGCACACGCTGATCACGTGGCAGTAGCCGTAGATGCCCTGTACGTGGCGGACGAACTCCTGCACGTAGTTGACGTAGTCATCCAGGCCGAAGATGCCGTCATCGAGCGGCACGTCGCGCGCATTCTTCCAGTCGGTGATGTAGACCTTGTGGCCCGTCAGCAGCATGCGCACCGTCTCGCGCAGCAGCGTCGCGTGGTGGCCCGACAGTGGCGCGACCACCAGCACCACCGGCTGGGCCTTGAGTTTTTCCAGCGTCGGCGGATCGTCCGAGAAGCGCTTGAAGCGGCGCAGCTCGCAAAACGGCTTGTCGACTTCGATGCGCTCGTCGATCGCCACATCCACGCCGTCCACCGGCACCTTGCGGATGTCGAAGCCGGGCTTCTCGTAATCCTTGCCCAGGCGGTAGAGCAGGTCGTAACCGGCGGAAACGCGGTGCGCCAGCTGGGTTTCGCTGAAGGGCCACTGCGGGTTGCTGTAGAACTTGGACAGGCCCTTGGCCATGTAGGAGATGGGCTCCATCAAGGTGCGCTGGGTCTCGTAAAGCGTGTAGAGCATGGCAGTACCGTGGCTATGTTGCGGCGCAATATATCAATAATCGAAGAAGCGTGTACCGGGGGCTTCCCCCCATGGCCTGTCACACATGGGACTCGGAAGTAGCAGCTGTTTACGTTTTGCGCGGGCCGGGCGGCCGCGGATGCCGCGGGCTTGGTCGCTGCATTGTGCGGCCTGCGCGGACCGGCAATCGGGTGAACATGCTCGGCGCAGCAGGGCAATTCAGGGGCTCGGGCTTCGCGCTGGCGGCGCTGTCACGGTGCCAGGGCGTCGGCCGCTTCGCGCACCGGCGCCGCGTGCGCGCGCGCCATCACTTCCTGCGGGGCAAGGTGCCTGAGCCGATGGTCGCTCCAGGTGCGCCGCCAGTGGCGTGCGCCCGGCAGGCCGCTTCTGAGGCCGAGCATGTGCCGCGCGATCGTTGCCCAGGGGGTGCCATGCGCTTGCGCCTCGCGCTGCATGTAGCCGACCATCGCGCGCTCCACCGCGTCGCGCTCGGGCGCGGGGCCACTGAGGCCGAAGAAGGCGCCGTCCCACGAGGCGAGCAGCCAGGGATTGTGGTAGGCCTCGCGTCCCACCATCACGCCATCGAGCAGGGCCAGTTGCGCGGCAATGGTTGCGTTGGTCTTGAGTCCGCCGTTGACCACGATGCACAGCCCGGGGAAGTCCTGCTTGAGCCGCTGCGCGACCTCATGGCGCAGCGGCGGGATCTCGCGGTTTTCCTTGGGCGAGAGGCCTTGCAGCCAGGCATTGCGTGCATGGACGATGAAGACGCGGCAGCCCGCATCGGCCACGGTGCCGACGAAGTCGCGCACGAAGGCGTAGCTCTCGTCCTGGTCTATGCCGATGCGATGCTTGACGGTGACGGGGAGCTGGACCGCATCCACCATCGCCTTGACGCAGTCGGCCACGAGTTGCGGCTCGCGCATCAGGCAGGCGCCAAAGGCGCCGCGCTGCACGCGCTCGCTCGGGCAACCGCAGTTGAGGTTGATTTCGTCATAGCCCCAGCGCTGCCCGATCTGGGCGGCCTGCGCCAGCTCGGCCGGCTCGCTGCCTCCCAGCTGCAGCGCAACGGGGTGTTCGAGCGCATCAAAGCGCAGGTGGCGTGCCACATCGCCATGCAGCAGCGCGCCGGTGGTCACCATCTCGGTATAGAGCAGGGCGTGGCGCGTGAGCAGGCGGTGAAAGTAACGGCAGTGGCGGTCCGTCCATTCCATCATGGGGGCAACGGACAGGCGCCAGGGTGAACAGGACAAGGAGACTTCAGGCACGGGCAAGCAGGCGGGAGGGGAGCCGTATTCTAATGAATTTGGCTTCCTGCGCTTTGCCATCAAGCGCAAGCAGCTATGAAAAACGTAGTATCAACCGGCGGCTTGCAGGCCGTTGGCAAAGTGCTCGCGCACGGCCTGCGCGGCGGCTTCAGGCTGGCGCTCGCGCAGCGCGGCCATGATGGCGCGGTGCTCGGCCAGCGAATCGGCGATGCGCCCGCGCTTGAACAGCGAATTGTGGCGGTTGAGCTTCATCACCTTGCGCAAATCGCCCACCATCTGCTGGCGCCAGCGGTTGTCGGCAAGCTCCAGCACACGGATGTGAAAGTGTTCGTTGAGTGCGAAGAAGCGCTCGTGCTGGTCCGCCGCGCCTTCCAGTTCGTCGTGCAGCGCCTGCAGCTCGGCCAACTCGGCGCCGCTGGCAGCGCGCGCCACTTCGGCGGCCGCGTCGCTTTCGAGCAGGGCCAGCAGGTGGTAGATGTCGCGCAGGTCTTTTTCGGAAGTCTCGGTCACGTAGGCGCCGCGGCGTACCTTCATCGTGACCAGTCCCTCGGTGGCGAGCACCTTCAGCGCCTCGCGCAGGGGCGTGCGGCTGATGCCGAATTCCTCGGCGATCCTGAGCTCGTCTATCCAGCTGCCCGGCTCCAGTTCGCGCTGGAAGATGCGCTGGCGCAACTGCTCGGCCACTTCTTCGTAGAGCGCGCGGTGGTTCAGGGTAGCGTGGGGCATGGGCGCACTGTAACCGAAATGGAATAATGAATTAATAATTACAGACTCTGTTAGACTTCGTCCATTGCATTTCGGCAGGCCCAGGGCCGGTCGTGCGTGCCCGTCGGGCACGTCCTGCCCCTTTCTCCACACCTCGCAGCCACCATGAGTGAACCTTTCCCCTCATTCCAATCCGCCGACCTCGCCGCATGGGCCAAGGCGGCTGCCAAATCCGCGCCCGGCGGTGACGTGGGCCGGCTCAACTGGGTGACGGCCGACGGCATCACCGTGAAGCCCCTGTACACCGCGGCGGACACGGCGCAACTGCCTTATGCCAACACGCTGCCGGGCTTCGAGCCTTACCTGCGCGGCCCGCAGGCGACGATGTACGCCGGGCGACCCTGGACCATCCGCCAGTACGCGGGCTTTTCCACTGCCGAGGAGTCCAACGCCTTCTACCGCAAGGCGCTGGCCGCCGGCGGGCAGGGCGTGTCGGTGGCGTTCGACCTGGCAACGCACCGCGGCTACGACAGCGACCATCCGCGCGTGACCGGCGACGTAGGCAAGGCGGGTGTGGCGATCGACAGCGTGGAGGACATGAAGGTGCTGTTCGACGGCATTCCGCTGGACAAGGTCAGCGTCAGCATGACCATGAACGGCGCGGTGCTGCCGGTGCTCGCAGGCTACGTCGTGGCCGCCGAAGAGCAGGGGGTGGCGCAGGATCAGCTTTCCGGAACCATTCAGAACGACATTCTGAAAGAGTTCATGGTGCGCAACACCTACATCTACCCGCCGCAGCCCAGCATGCGCATCGTGGGCGACATCATCGAGTACACGGCCAAACACATGCCGAAATTCAACTCGATCTCGATCAGCGGCTACCACATGCAGGAGGCGGGGGCCAACCAGGCGCTGGAGCTGGCCTTTACCCTGGCCGACGGCAAGGAATACGTGAAGACCGCGATCGCCAAGGGCATGGACGTGGACGACTTTGCCGGGCGCCTGAGTTTCTTCTGGGCGATCGGCATGAATTTCTATCTGGAGATCGCCAAGATGCGCGCCGCACGCCTGCTGTGGTGCCGCATCATGAAAGGGTTCGATGCGAAGAAGCCCAAGAGCCTGATGCTGCGCACGCACTGCCAGACCTCGGGCTGGTCGCTCACCGAGCAGGACCCGTACAACAACGTGGTGCGCACCACCATCGAGGCGATGGCGGCGGTCTTTGGCGGCACGCAGAGCCTGCACACCAATTCCTTCGACGAGGCGATTGCGCTGCCCACCGAGTTCTCCGCCCGCATCGCGCGCAACACCCAGCTCATCATCCAGGAAGAAACCCACATCACCAAGGTGATCGACCCCTGGGCGGGCTCCTACATGATGGAAAAGCTCACGCAGGACATGGCGGACGCCGCGTGGAAGATCATCGAGGAAGTGGAAGACATGGGCGGCATGACCGCCGCGGTCGATTCCGGCTGGGCCAAGCTCAAGATCGAGGCGGCGGCGGCCGAGAAGCAGGCGCTGATCGACTCGGGCAAGGAAGTGATCGTCGGCGTCAACAAGTACAAGCTGGCCAAGGAAGACGCGGTGGACATCCTGGAGGTGGACAACGTCAAGGTGCGCGAGAGCCAGATTGCACGCCTGAAGGATTTGAAGCAAAAACGCGACTCAGCCAAGGTGGAGCAAGCGCTGGCAGCTCTCACGAATGTAGCAAAAACCGGTGAAGGCAACCTGCTGGACTTGTCCATCCAGGCCATACGCCTGCGCGCCACGGTGGGCGAGGTCAGCGACGCGCTGGAAAAGATTTTCGGGCGCCACCGCGCCGACACGCAAAAGGTGACCGGTGTGTATGCAGCCGCTTACGATTCCCCCGAGAGCTGGAACGCCATCCAGGCCGAGATCGATGCCTTCGCTCACGCGCAAGGCCGCCGCCCGCGACTGATGGTGGCCAAGCTCGGCCAGGACGGGCACGACCGCGGCGCCAAGGTGGTCGCCACGGCCTTTGCCGACCTGGGCTTCGACGTGGACATCGGCAGCCTGTTCCAGACGCCCGAGGAATGCGCGCGCCAGGCGATAGAGAACGACGTGCACGCGATTGGCGTCTCCACGCTCGCGGCCGGTCACAAGACGCTGGTGCCGGCCATCATCAACGAACTGAGAAAGCAGGGCGCGGACGACATCGTGGTCTTTGTCGGCGGCGTGGTGCCGCGCCAGGACTACGACTTCCTCTACCAGGCGGGCGCCCAGGGCATTTACGGCCCGGGCACGCCGATACCGGCTTGCGCCAGGGACGTGCTGGAAAAGATCAAGCAGGCAATTGCCTGAGCCGGGCAGTTGAGATACAGTAATACCGTATTTCAACCGGAGGATGCACCATGGCCGTTTCCGTTCGCATGGACCCCTTGCTTGAAAAGGAGCTGGAGCAGGCCGCGCGCCGCCTGGGGAAAACCAAGTCGCAGTTCATCATCGACGCGGTCGAGCGCGCGCTGGGGCGCAAGGACCCGGCGCAGCTCTATCACGAGGTCATGGCATCCGCGGCGCAATATCGCGTAGCCGACCCCGCGCCCGACGATGCATCGGCGCAGCCGCAGAGCACCGGCGAGCGCCTGCGGGACAAACTGCGCTCCCAGAACGAGGCGCAGAGCCGTGACTGGCTGGCATACCAGGCAGCGCGCAAGAAAGGCGTCGCCTGGGTGCCCGACAACGAGGACGGTGCGCAGTGAACGTCGCGCTGCTCGATACCGGCCCACTCGTCGCCTTGTTCGATGAGGACGACATCGCCCATGACCATTACCGTCAGTTGCTGCAGCAAGAGCGGGCCGGATGGCATCTCACGACCACCTGGCCGTGCGTGGTCGAGGCTTCGCACTTCCTGCCCGTGCAGATAGGCACGCGCATGCTGCTCTGGGTGGAGCAGGGCGGCGTCTCGGTCTTTCCGTTTGATCCCGAGCATCTGCAAGAGATGCGCGCGCTGATGCAACGCTACACCGACGGTCGCCGTACCCGAATGGACTTTGCGGATGCGAGCCTGGTCTGGGCAGCAGGCGAAACTGCCATCGCGCAGGTCTGGACCATCGATGTGCGCGACTTCTCACGCTACCGCCTGCCCGACGGGCGCGCGTTTGAAATTCTCTGATCTACCCATGGTTGTCCCTTCGCTGCTTGAACCCCTGCTGCATGGCACGCCCATGGCACGTCGGCGCGCCATGGCCAAGGCCATCACGCTGCTGGAATCCACGCGCGCCGACCACCGGGCGCAGGGCGATGCCCTGCTGACCGAGCTGCTGGCGCACACCGGCCGCGCGCTGCGCCTGGGCATCAGCGGTGTGCCGGGTGTGGGCAAGTCCACCTTCATCGAGGCGCTGGGCCTGTACCTGATTGCCCAGGGGCTGAAGGTGGCGGTGCTGGCGATCGACCCTTCCTCCACCGTCTCGGGCGGCTCGATCCTGGGCGACAAGACGCGCATGGAGCAGCTCGCGAGCCAGGAGCATGCCTACATCCGCCCCAGTCCCTCCAGCGGCACGCTGGGCGGCGTGGCCGAGAAGACGCGCGAAGCCATTCTGGTGTGCGAGGCCGCGGGCTACGACGTGGTCATCGTCGAGACCGTGGGCGTGGGCCAGAGCGAGACGGCGGCGCACGGCATGACCGACATGTTCTGCGTGCTGCAGCTGCCCAACGCCGGCGACGACTTGCAGGCGATCAAGAAGGGCGTGATGGAGCTGGCGGACCTGGTGGTGGTCAACAAGGCAGACATCGACCCGCGCGCGGCGATCCGCACGCGCACGCAGATCACCTCCAGCCTGCGCATCATGGCGATGCAGGGCAACCCCAAGCACGCCCAGAACGACCCGCAGCGCTGGCATCCCAAGGTGGTGACGATCAGCGCCCTCAAGGGCGAGGGCGTGCAGGACTTCTGGGCGGCGGTGAGCGAATACCGCCGCCTGCAAAGCGCCAATGGCGAACTGGCCGCGCGCCGCGAGCGCCAGGCGCTGGCCTGGATGTGGGAGCGCATCGACGCCGGCCTGCGCAGCGCCTTCCGCCAGCACCCCGCGGTGCGGCAACTCTTGCCGCAACTGCAGGCCGACGTCGTCGCCGGGCGCATCGCCGCCAGTACGGCAGCACGAAATCTGCTTGCGGCGCAGGCAGGGCAAGCGCCGCAAGCTATCCGTTGAAGAGTCAACCCGATCACAAGCAAGGACCAAGCATGCAAACCATCCTGGAACAACTGGAGCAAAAGCGCGAACTTGCGCGCCTGGGGGGCGGGCAAAAGCGCATCGATGCGCAGCACGCCAAGGGCAAGCTCACCGCGCGCGAGCGTATCGAGCTGCTGCTCGACGAAGGCACCTTCGAAGAGTGGGACATGTTCGTCGAGCACCGCTGCGCGGACTTCGGCATGCAGGACAACAAGATTCCGGGCGACGGCGTGGTCACCGGCTACGGCATGATCAACGGCCGGCTAGTGTTCGTCTTCAGCCAGGACTTCACGGTCTTTGGCGGTGCATTGAGCGAGGCGCATGCCGAGAAGATCTGCAAGATCATGGACCAGGCGATCAAGGTCGGTGCGCCGGTCATCGGCTTGAACGATTCGGGTGGCGCGCGCATCCAGGAAGGCGTGGCCTCGCTCGGCGGCTACGCCGAGGTGTTCCAGCGCAACGTGCTCGCCAGCGGCGTGGTGCCGCAGATTTCCATGATCATGGGCCCGTGCGCGGGCGGCGCGGTCTACAGCCCGGCGATGACGGACTTCATCTTCATGGTCAAGGACAGCAGCTACATGTTCGTGACCGGTCCCGAGGTGGTCAAGACTGTCACGCACGAGGAAGTCACGTCCGAAGAACTGGGTGGAGCCATCACCCACACCACCAAGAGCGGCGTGGCCGACATGGCCTTTGACAACGACGTCGAGGCGCTCCTGATGCTGCGCCGTCTGTACAACTACCTGCCTTTGAGCAACCGCGAAAAGCCGCCGGTGCGACCGAGCAAGGACCCGATAGAGCGCGCCGACCTGAGCCTCGATACCCTGGTGCCGGCCAACCCCAACCAGCCCTACGACATGAAGGAGCTGATCCTCAAGACCGTGGACGACGGAGACTTCTTCGAGCTGCAGCCCGACTACGCGAAGAACATCGTCATCGGGTTCGGGCGCATGGACGGCCACCCCGTGGGCATCGTCGCCAACCAGCCGCTGGTGCTCGCCGGCTGCCTGGACATTCGCAGCTCCATCAAGGCCGCGCGCTTCGTGCGCTTTTGCGATGCCTTCAACATTCCCATCATCACTTTCGTGGACGTGCCCGGCTTCATGCCCGGCACCTCGCAGGAATGGGGCGGCATCATCCGCCATGGCGCCAAACTCTTGTTCGCCTACGCCGAAGCCACGGTGCCCAAGGTGACGGTGATCACGCGCAAGGCCTACGGCGGCGCGTACGACGTGATGAGCTCCAAGCACCTGCGCGGCGACGTGAACCTGGCCTGGCCCAACGCCGAGATCGCCGTCATGGGCGCCAAGGGCGCGGTGGAGATCATCTTCCGCCAGGACAAGGGCGACCCGGAAAAGCTCGCCGCGCGCGAGGCCGAATACAAGACCCGCTTCGCCAACCCCTTCGTCGCGGGTGCGCGCGGCTTCATCGACGACGTGATCCAGCCGCACGAGACGCGCAAGCGCATCTGCCGCTCCCTGGGCATGCTGCAGAACAAGCAACTCGAAAACCCGTGGCGCAAGCACGGCAACATGCCGCTGTGAGCAGGCGGGGAGAACCACCATGTTTGAAAAAATCCTGATCGCCAACCGTGGCGAAAACGGCCACGGAGTGGGCGTTTCTGCACATTGCATGGCACGCGAAGCGGGCACGGGCGATTTCGCCACGGAGAACCACCATGTTTGAAAAAATCCTGATCGCCAACCGTGGCGAAATCGCCTGCCGCGTGATTGCGACGGCCAAGAAGATGGGCATTGCCACCGTGGCGGTCTATTCCGACGCCGACAAGGAGGCGCGCCACGTCAAGCTCGCCGACGAGGCGGTGCACATCGGCCCGGCGCCCTCGCGCGAGTCCTACCTGCAGGCCGACAAGATCATTGCCGCGGCCAAACAGACCGGCGCGCAGGCGATCCACCCGGGCTACGGCTTCCTGAGCGAGAACGAGGGCTTTGCGCGCCGCGTCGAAGAAGAGGGCCTGGCCTTCATCGGCCCCAAGCACCACGCGATTGCCGCGATGGGCGACAAGATCGCTTCCAAGAAGCTGGCCAAGGAAGCGGGCGTGAACTGCATCCCTGGCTGGAACGAAGCCATCGATTCGCCCGAACACGCGGTGGAGATCGCCAGGGACGTGGGCTATCCGGTAATGATCAAGGCCAGCGCCGGCGGCGGCGGCAAGGGACTGCGCGTGGCCTGGAACGACCAGGAGGCGCACGAGGGCTTTGCCTCCTGCAAGCACGAGGCGCTGTCGGCCTTTGGCGACGACCGCGTGTTCATCGAAAAATTCGTGCAGCAGCCGCGCCACATCGAAATCCAGGTGCTGGGTGACGGTTTCGGCAATGTCATTTATCTGAACGAGCGCGAATGTTCGATCCAGCGGCGCCACCAGAAGGTGATCGAGGAGGCACCTTCGCCCTTCATCTCCGAGGCGACGCGCAAGGCCATGGGCGAGCAGGCGGTGCAGCTGGCCAAGGCGGTCAAGTACCAGAGTGCGGGCACGGTGGAGTTCGTCGTCGGCAAGGATCAGGATTTCTACTTCCTGGAGATGAATACCCGCCTGCAGGTGGAGCACCCGGTGACCGAGAGCATCACCGGACTGGACCTGGTGGAGTGGATGATCCGCATCGCCGCGGGCGAGCAGCTCACCCTCACGCAGTCGCAGGTCAAGCGCGAGGGCTGGGCCATCGAGTGCCGCATCAACGCCGAAGACCCGTTTCGCAACTTCCTGCCCTCCACCGGGCGGCTCGTGCGCTTCGAGCCGCCCGAGCAGACCATGTTCCAGGCTGACATGGACAAGCGCTACGGCGTGCGCGTGGACACCGGCGTGTACGAGGGCGGCGAAATCCCGATGTACTACGACTCGATGATCGCCAAGCTCATCGTGCACGGGCAGGACCGCGCCGACGCCATCCAGAAGATGCGCGCCGCGCTCAACGCCTTCGTGATTCGCGGGGTGATGAGCAGCATTCCCTTCCAGGCGGCGCTGCTCGGCCATCCGGACTTTGCCAGCGGCAACTTCAACACCGGCTTCATCGCCGAGCACTACCCGCACGGCTTTCGCGCCGAGGACGTGCCGCACGAGGACCCGGACTTCCTCGTCGCGCTGGCCGCCTACATGCACCGGCGCTACCGCGCGCGCGCCTGCGGCATCAGCGGGCAGATGGTGGGGCACGAGATCAAGGTCGGCGAGGCCTTCACCGTCGTGGTGCTGGGCGCCGAAGGCCAGCACGTGCCGCATGAGGTGAGCGTCACCGACTATGTGGACCAATCGGGCTCCAGCGCAGTGCTGGTGGGCGGCAAGAGCTATCGCATCAGTAGCAGCGCGCACCTGGGCAGCATCCGTGTGCAAGGCGCCTGCAACGGCAAGGGCTTCACCGCCCAGGTCGAGCGCGGCCTGGCCGGCAACCCGCTGGCGCTGCGCATCATCCACGACGGCACGCAGATCGACGCGCTGGTGCTCACGCCCGCGCGCGCCGAGCTGTTCAAGCTCATGCCCTACAAGGCGCCGCCGGACATGAGCAAGTACGTGCTCTCGCCCATGCCTGGCCTGCTGGTGAACGTGGCGGTCAAGCCCGGGCAGAAGGTACAGGCGGGCGAGCGCGTGGCGGTAATCGAGGCGATGAAGATGGAGAACGTGCTCTTTGCCAGTGCCGATGGCGTGGTCAAGGAGATCAAGGCAGCGCAGGGCGAGAGCCTGGCGGTGGACCAGCCCATCGTCGAATTTGAGTGAGTGAAGGCTGCAGGTGGCGCGAGGACGAAGGCAGGCATAAAATATAACGAACGTTATAACTTGCTTGCGAGGTCTCTCATGTCCACCGCCACCGCCTTGAAAGTCACCCAGATCGGCAACTCCATGGGCGTCATCCTGCCCAAGGAGGTGCTGGCGCGCCTGAAGGTGCAAAAGGGCGATTCGCTCTTTCTGAGCGACTTGCCCGACGGGGTGGCCTTGCGCCCCTATGACGAGGAGTTTGCCGAGCAGATGGCCATGGCGCGCGAGATCATGCGCAAGCGGCGCAACGTTCTGCGTGAGCTGGCCAAATGAAGGCGGCCAATGCCTCCTGGCGCTGGGTCACGCACGAAGTGTTGATGGCCGTGCATGAGGAGCAGTTGGCTGAACATGGCGGCGCGGCCGGTCTGCGCGACGCCGGTCTGTTCGAGTCCGCTCTGACACGCCCCCGCAATCTCGCGCTGTACGGCGAACCCGATGCCGCCGATTTGGCCGCGGCCTACGCCTACGGCCTGGTGCGCAACCATCCTTTCATAGATGGCAACAAGCGCACCGCCTACGTTTGCGCTGAACTGTTTTTGGTGGCCAACGGCTACGACATGACGGCCAGCGACGAAAGTGCAACGCTGCAGACCCTCGCCCTGGCTGCCGGCGATCTGCAAGAGGCCGACTTCGCCGCCTGGCTGCGCCAATACCTGCTGCCGCGTTGATGGCAAAGAGGCTTTGTCGCGGCGGTACGTCAGCGGGGCGCGCGCCTGCTGCGCAGCCGGATGAGTGCCAATGCCGCGATGCCGCTGGCTGTGGCCATCAGCCCCCAGGTCGAAAGCGAGGGAATGGGCGCGATCCCCGCAGCGTGCAGGCGCAGCACCAGATGCAAGGTGGACTCTTTTTGAATGTTGTAGTCGGACAGCGTGCGGCCGTCTTCGAGCTGCTTGCCGGCAAAAATCAGGAGTTGCTGGTCCACGGGTATGCCTGTCTTGTCCAGTATCCGGTATTTGACCTGCTGGATGCTGTCGCTGGAAGAGACTTCGAGGGTGATCGTCTGGCCGGTCAGGGTTTTGATGAATATTTGCATGTTGGGTGTCTGCCGCTGGACGGCGCGTGCAGGAACTGGCTACACGCTCGCCATCGTGCTCGCAGGGGTGCTGCAGAAGGCCCGCTGACGCGTGGCGTCACCCGGGATTATGGGTGGGGCCGCTCTGGCCTGACAATGGCGGGCATGCCGCCCACGCTCATGCTGTCCATCCACGCCACGCCGGGTGCGCGGCGCACCGGGCCGGCCGGCGCCCATGGTGCGGCGCTGCGCGTGTGCCTGGCCGCGCCGCCGGTCGATGGCAAGGCCAATGCCGCCTTGCTGGCCTGGGCGGCGCAGGTCTTCGGTCTGCCCCGCGCCCGGGTGCGGCTGCTGGCCGGCGCGGCGGCGCGGCGCAAGCGCCTGGGGCTGGAATTTGCGTCGGAGCAGGAACTGGCCCGCGCGCGCGAGCAGGTGGCAGTCTGGATGCGCCAGGGTGGCGCCGATGAAATTTTCAAGGAGTAAAGCGCATGGCAAGTCGTCCATTCAAGGTTCTCGGCATACAGCAGGTCGCTATCGGCGGCACTGACAAAGCGGCCCTGCGCCGCTTGTGGGTGGACATGTTCGGCCTCACGCCCACCGGCAGCTTCCAGAGCGAGCGCGAGAACGTGGATGAAGACATTCTGGTCATGGGCAGCGGCGCCTCCAGGGTGGAGGTCGACCTGATGCAGCCGCTGGACATCGACAAGAAGCCGGCGGTGCATATTCCGCCGCTGAACCACATCGGCCTGTGGATAGACGACCTGCCCGGGGCGGTCGACTGGCTGACGGCGCAGGGCGTGCGCTTTGCGCCGGGCGGGATACGCAAGGGCGCTTCGGGCCATGACGTGTGCTTCATGCACCCCAGGGGCAATGAGCAGTTTCCGATCAGCGGCGAAGGCGTGCTGCTGGAGCTGGTGCAGGCCCCGCCCGAGGTGATTGCCGCCCTGGGCTGAGGCAGCGGCGGCTTCAGCGAAAGTCGCGGCTCCTGCCGCTGTGCCCGGCAAGCCGGCCGAGCAGCGGCGTGAGATCGGCCAGTTGCCCCGCCACCAGATGGCAGGCGGCGCTGCCCGCGCCGGGTTCCGCTGCGCACGTGCGCTGCCAGCGGCCCTGCACCGCGAGCAAGCGAGCGTGCAGCAGCACTTGGCGCTGGCGCTCGCGCAGTTCGGCCCCGATGATGACGTTCACGGTGCCGGTTTCATCTTCCAGCGTGACGAAGACCGTGCCGCCCGCGGTCTGCGGGCGCTGGCGCACGGTGACCAGGCCGCAGGCGCGCACGCTGCGCCCGCTCGGCAGGGCCAGCAGGGCGGCGGCGCTGCTCAGGCGCCGGCGCGCCAGGTGCGGGCGCAGCAGCGCCAGCGGATGGCGGCGCAGCGTCAGGCCCAGGGCGGCGTAGTCGTGGATGATTTCCTCGGCCTCGGCGGCCGCGGGCAGGCACAGCCGCGCCTCACCCACCGGCGCGTCCTGCAGCAGCCGGGGGGTGCCGTGCAGCGCGGCGGCCTCCCAGGTCTGCTGGCGCCGGTGGCCTGCGAGACTGGCCAGCGCATCGGCCGCGGCCAGGGCGTTGAGTTCGCCGCGGCCAAGCCGCGCGCGCAGCGCTAGGTCTTCGGTGCCGGCCAGGGGCCGCAGGGTGCGCGCCTGCACGATGCGCGCGCCGGCCTCGCGCCCCAGCGAGCCGACCAGGCGCAGCCCCAGGCGCACCGCGGGGCGAAGGTCGGCATCAGCTTTGTTTTCGATAGCTGAAAGCGCTTTACCAGCAAGCGTTTGTGGCCGATTTGGCTTGCAATCCTGCACCACCGCCTGCGGGTACTGCAGACGGCAGTCCCAGTCGCTTTGCGTGACGTCCACCGGCAGCACTGCGACGCCGTGGCGGCGCGCGTCCTGGATGAGTTGCGAGGGGGTGTAAAAGCCCATGGGCTGGGCGTTGAGCAGCGCGGCCAGGAAGGCCTCGGGCTCGTGGCACTTGAGCCAGGCGCTTTCGTAGGCCAGCAGCGCAAAGCTCCAGGCATGGCTTTCCGGGAATCCGTATTCGCCAAAGCCCTTGATCTGCTCGAAGATGCGCCGCGCGAAGTCCGGCCGGTAGCCGCCCGCCACCATGCCGCCGATGAAGCGCGCCTCGAACTTGTGCACGTTGCCGCCGTACTTGAAGGTGGCCATGCCGCGGCGCAGCGCGTCGGCCTCGCCGGGTGAAAAACCCGCGGCGAGGATAGCCATCTGCATCACCTGCTCCTGGAAGATGGGCACGCCCAGGGTGCGCGCCAGCGCCTGCATCAGGCGCGGCGGCTGCGCAGGGTCTTCCAGGGCCGAGCGTTCGTAGCGCGTGGCCCGGCCCGCCGCGCGGCGGCTGCGCGCCAGCAGGTAGGGGCGCACCATGCCGCCCGCCACTGGACCGGGACGCACCAAGGCCACCTGCACCACCAGATCGTAGAAGGTGGCGGGTTTCAGGCGCGGCAGCATGGCCATCTGCGCGCGGCTTTCGATCTGGAACACGCCCACGGTGTCGGCGCGGCGCGCCATGGCGTAGGTGGCGGGGTCGTCCGGCGGGATGTCGTAGCGCGTGAAGGGCGCGCCCCGGCGCTCACTGACCAGCTCCAGCGTGCGGCGGATCGCGCTGAGCATGCCCAGCGCCAGCACGTCCACCTTCATCAGGCCCAGGTCTTTGATGTCGTTCTTGTCCCACTGGATGACGGAGCGCCCCGCCATGGCGGCGTTTTCCACCGGCACCAGGCAGGTGAGCGGGGTCTGCGTGAGCACGAAGCCGCCCACGTGCTGACTCAGGTGGCGCGGCAGGCCCAAAAGCTGGCGCGCCAGCAGGGGCCAGAGCAGGGCGCTGCGCTCGCTCAGCGGCTGGCCGCCGGTGCGCACCGCCAGCGCCTGCAGGTGGGCGGCGCCGGGCGCTTCATGAAAGCCCGGGTGGTCCTGGGCATAGGCGTCGATCAGGGTCTGGGGCAGGCCGAGCGCCGCGCCCACCGCGCGGATGGCGCTGCGCGGGCGCCAGGTGATGACGGCCGCGGCCAGCGCGGCGCGTTCGCGCCCGTACTTGGCGTAGAGGTACTGGATGACCTCCTCGCGCCGCTCATGCTCGAAGTCCACGTCGATGTCGGGCGGCTCGTGGCGCCGCTCGCGGCTGATGAAGCGCTCCAGCAGCGGGTGCGAATGCTCGGGGTTGGCCGCGGTGATGCCCAGGCACCAGCAGACCACCGAGTTGGCCGCCGAGCCGCGCCCCTGGCACAGGATGCCCCGCTCGCGCGCAAAACACACGATGTCGTGCACCGTGAGGAAGAACATCTCGTAGCGGCAGGCGGCGATCAGCCTGAGCTCCTTGACCAGGTAGCGCCTGATTTGCACGGGCGTGCCGCGCGGGTAGCGCTCGGCCATGCCCTGCAGCACGCGCTGGCGCAGCGCCTGGCTGGGCGTGAGGCCGGCGGGCAGGCTCTCCTGCGGGTAGTCGTAGTGGATCTGCGCCAGGTCAAAGCCGCTGCAGCGCTGCACCACCTGCAGCGTGGCCTGCAGGAGCGCGCGCGGGTAGATGCGCGAGAGCAGCAGGCGGTGGCGCAGGTGGCGCTCGGCGCTGGGCTGAAGCTGCAGGCCGCAGTCGGCCACGGGGCGGTTCAGGCGCGTGGCGGTCAGCACGTCCTGCAGCGGCTTGCGCGAGCGCCGGTGCATGCAGACCCCGCCCGCGGCCACCAGCGGCAGGCCGTGGCGAGCGCCCAGCAGGCGCAGCGTAGCCAGCCACAGCGGGTCTTCAGGGCTGCGCAGCAGCTCCACGGCCAGCCACAGATGTTCAGGGTCAAATCTGGCTGTAACGCTTGCCAGGCAAGCGCTGACAGCTTCTTCATCGATAGCGCTGTTGGTGGGTGGTTCGGGCACCCAGAGGATTTCGCAGCCGGCCAGCAGGCTGAAGCTACCGTGCTGCCAGTCGATTTGGTAGCTGCCCTTGGCGGCGCCCCCGGTGCGCGCGGCGGTGATGAAGCGGCACAGCCCGCCCCAGCCCTGCAGATGGCGCGCGATGGCGATCAGCCGCCCGCCGGGCAGGGCGAACTCGCTGCCGTACAGCAGGGCAAAGCCCTCGGGCACGCGGCCTTCTTCCCTGAGTTCGCGCAGCCTGGCCCAGGCGCGCACCACGCCCGCCACCGAGCATTCGTCGGTCAGCGCCAGGCCGGCGTAGCCAAGCTCCACCGCGCGCTGCACCAGCTCCTGCGGCAGCGAGGCGCCGCGCCCGAAGCTGAAGGCGCTGATCGCATGCAGCTCGGCATAGCCGGGCAGGGCGGCGGGCTCAGGCATACAGGCCGTGCAGATACCAGCGCGGCGTGGCGTCGCCGGGGTTTTGTTCGCGGTAGATCCACACCAGGCCCTGGCCGGGTGCCTGGGCGATGAAGTAGTCGCGCCGCGGCGGCGCATGGGCTTCTTCCCACCAGCCGGTTTCGATGCGCTGCGCGGGGGTGAGCCGCGCGAGCGCCCGCCCTTGCCACTGCGGGCGCTCGTCCTGGGTGGTCAGGGGCTGGGGCGTGGCCAGCAGCCAGGTGGGGGCCAGCGGCAGGGCGGTGCAGGGGGGCGCTGCGCGCTGCGCCTGCGCAAGCACTTGCTGCGCCGGCACCCAGCGCTGCATGCGCTCGGGCCGGTGGTCGGCGTGGGGCTGCGCCATCAACACTTGCGTGGGGCCCAGGCGGGCGCTCAGGCGCTCGACCAGCTCATGCAGCGCCTCGCCCCGGCCTTGTTCACCCGGCAGCAGGCCGGCTGCCTGGCCTTGCCAGGGCGCGAGCTGCAGCGTGCGCAGGCCCAGGCGGTTGACCGGCGCGGCCAGCGGCGTGCGCGCCAGGTGTTCGTCGATGAGACGGCGCAGATGGGCCATGCCCTGCACCGGCTGGGCGGTGCGGATGTCCAGCGCCGCGCCGGGGGGCAGCTCTGCGCCGTTCAGGCGCCGCTGGTCGAAGCGCCAGTGCAGCGCAATCGCCGACGCGCCCAGCACCCGCGCCGTGAGCCAGACCTGCAGCCGCAGCAGCAGGTGTTCCAGCGCCGGGTGCAGCTCGGCCGTGGTGGTGGCCAGCACGGGCAGCTCCAGCGCTTCATCAAAGCGCTCGGGCAGCTGCTCCCAGGCGTGGATGTCGGGCGCACGGCCTTCGGCCTGGTCCAGCGCCGCCAGCAAGTCAGCACCCAGGCGCCGCGCCACCCCGGCGCGGGGCAGGGCGCGCAGATCGCCCCAGGTGCGGCAGCCCAGGCGGGCCAGCACCGGCAGATGGGGCCGGGCGGCGCTCAGGGTGGCCAGCGGCAGGGCATGGGGCGGTGTATCCGGGTTTTGCGCAGGCGGCAGGCGCAGGCGTGCCAGTGCTATCAGGGATGAAGCGCCTTGCGCTTGTCTGGCGGGCGCTGGAGCCGATTTTTGCTCAGATATTCTGGCCAGCAGGCGCTTCAGCCCGCCCCACAGGCGCAAACAGCTTTGCACCTCCATCAGCACCGCCTCTTCCACCAGCGCCACGCGCGGGGTGTAGCCCAGCATGCGCCAGGCCAGCAATTGGCGGCCCTCGGGCGTGTCATCGCGCGGGTGCAGGGCGATCCAGTGCATGGCGCTAAACAGCCTTTGCCAGCACCGCCCGGGGTGGTGGGCGGTCTTGCGGCCCACGGCTCCTGCCAGCGACAGGGTCTGCGCAAAGCGCCTGCGCGGGCGCTCGACTGCGCAAGGCCTGTGGCGTCTCTTGGCCCGGGGCTTCGCGGGGCTGGCGGCTGGCGGCCAGCAGCGCGCGCAGGGCCGGGGGCTGGGCGGGCAGCCGCAGCGGCGCGCTCAAGGGCGGACCGTGGCGCTTGAACAGGTCCAGCGTCAGGCTTTCGCCGTCGCCCTCCAGCAGCAGGCGCAGCGGCGCGGGCGAGGGCTGAACACGTGCGGTGTGCGGGCGCAGGGCGAACAGCGGCCGCGCCCGGCCGCGCGCCGCCAGATGCAGGCGGCGCAGCGCGTGGTCTTGCGCGTGGGGCAGCCACAGCAGCAGCGCGAGCACGTCGGGGCAGCGCAGCGCCTGCTCCGCGGCCCACAGGCGCTGCAGCGGCGCT
The DNA here is from genome assembly GCF_007954405.1 of Comamonas flocculans. Classification (NCBI taxonomy): domain Bacteria; kingdom Pseudomonadati; phylum Pseudomonadota; class Betaproteobacteria; order Burkholderiales; family Comamonadaceae; genus Comamonas; species Comamonas flocculans. Next base: position 3,100,880 of record NZ_CP042344.1, read on the forward strand.
GCCGCGGGAACGCACAAGAGCCGCTCGGCGGGCAGGCCGCGCGCGGCCAGCGCCGGGCCAAAGGGCAGGTGGGGCGCGCCCACGAGCGCGATCACGCCGCGCTGCCCGCCGGCCAGCTGCGCCAGGGCGGGCAGCAGCAGCGCCCATTCATGCAGGCCGGGGCGGCGCTGCAGCAGCTCCACCAGCGCCCCCAGCGGCCAGCCGCCACCGGGCAGTTCGGCGTCCAGCGGGGCGTGGCGGCTGCAGAGCACCGCGCCCTCGGCCGCGCCCAGCGTGCCGCCGCGCCAGACCTGAGCGGGCAGGGACGCCAGCGCAGGGCGCGGGCCATCCGGAACGAGGGGGCGAGGGGCAGACATGGCAGCGGGCGGAGCGCCTGGTTTTTCGTTAATTGGCTGTTGATTTATACAGTATTGTGCCACCCTCTGTCAGGTCTGCCACGGATAATCAGCCGCTTCTTTGGGCGGCTTTTCGCGGGATGCAGGCACAGGGGCAGACCATGGTGGACAGCGTGCAATGCGTGGTGGTGGGCGCGGGTGTCGTCGGCCTGGCGGTGGCGCGCGCGCTGGCCCTGCGCGGGCGCGAGGTGCTGGTGCTGGAGGCCGAGGCGGCCGTCGGCACGCAGACCAGCGCACGCAGCAGCGAGGTGATCCACGCGGGCATCTACTACCCGCCAGGCTCGCTCAAGGCGCGCCTGTGCGTGCAGGGCAGCGCGATGCTCTACGACTATTGCGCTCGCCGCCAGGTGCCGCACCGGCGCTGCGGCAAGCTCATCGTGGCCACCTCGGCGCGGCAGACCGAGGCGCTGCAGGCTGTGGCCGCCAGGGCCCAGGCCAATGGCGTGCACGACCTGCAGTGGCTGGGCGCCGCCGCCGCCCACCGGCTGGAGCCCGCGCTGCAATGCCATGCGGCCCTGCTTTCGCCCGGCACCGGCATCATCGACAGCCACGCGCTCATGCTTGCGCTGCAAGCCGACCTGCAGCAACACGGGGCCATGGTGGTCCTCAATACCAAGGTAGTGCAGCTCGATGCCACCCGGGGCGCGCTGCGGCTGCGCACGCAGGAGGGCGCCGAGCTGGCGGCCAACCTGGTGGTGAACGCCGCCGGCCTGCATGCACCCGCCCTGGCGCGGCGCACCCCGGGCCTGCCGCCGGCGCTGGTGCCGCGCGCCTTCCATGCCAAGGGCAGCTACTTTGCCTGCGGCGCGCGCGTGCCGTTCTCGCACTTGATCTACCCCTTGCCCGAGGCGGCGGGCCTGGGCGTGCACCTCACGCTGGACCTGGCCGGGCGGGCGCGCTTCGGCCCGGACGTGCAGTGGGTGGACTCTCCTGACGACCTGCAGGTGGACGGCGAGCGCGCACTGGGCTTCTACGCCGAAGTGCGCCGCTACTGGCCTGCGCTGCCCGACGGCGCGCTGCTGCCCAACTACGCCGGCATGCGCCCCAAGATCAGCGGGCCGGGCGAGCCGGCGGCGGATTTCCTGATCCAGGGTCCGAGCGCGCATGGCCTGCCCGGGCTGGTGAACCTGTTTGGTATCGAGTCGCCCGGGCTCACCAGCTGCCTGGCGCTGGGCGAATGCGTGGCTGCCTTGCCGGGCGTGGCGGATGCGCGCTGAGACGACTTCGCTATCAAAAAGACAACTGCCTTGCTTCGCCTTGCCGTACCAGGCGTACTGTCTGCGGCGTCGCGCCTTGTTCTCTTGTGGATTGCAAATCCGCAGGAGGCGCTGCCGGATCAGGGCGGGCCAGGCTCGCCGTCACGTCCCGCGGGCTGCAGCTGGCCCAGCTTGTGCGCCAGTTCGATGGCCGACTCCACGCCCATTTTCTCGAAGATGTTGGCGCGGTGGAATTCCACCGTGCGCGCGCTGATGCCCAGGTGCTCGGCGATGTTCTTGTTGTAGTGGCCGCGCAGCAGCTCGCCCAGCACCTCGCGTTCGCGCGGGCTCAGGGACGCCAGCGCCTGGCGCAGGCGCTGCAGCTCGCGCTCGCCGGCGCTGCGTGTCAGCAGCGCCTGCATGGCCTGCTCCACGCGGTCCACCAGCATGTTGTCCTGGAAGGGCTTTTCCAGAAAGTCCCAGGCGCCTTCCTTGACCGCCTGCACCGCCGTGGCCACGTCACCATGCCCGGTCAGGAAGAGCACGGGCCAGGGGCAGCCCAGGGTCTTGAGACGCTCGAAAGTCACGAGGCCCGAGAGCGGCTGCATGCGGATGTCCAGCAGCACCACCGCCAGGCCCCACTGGCCCTGCAGCGCGCGGGCGGCATCCAGAAAGACGTCGCCGCCCTGCCATACCCGGGTCTTCCAGCCGCGTGAATCGAACAGCCAGGCCAGGCCGTCGCGCACGTCGGCATCGTCATCGACGATGTGGATGTCCATGGCGGTGGTGTTCATGCGTCGCTCTCCAAGGGCAGGATGGCGGTGAACAGCGCGCCGCCCAGCAGTGCGTCGCGCTCCACCTGGATGCGCCCGTGGTGCGCCTCGGCAATCGAGCGGCAGATGGCCAGGCCCATGCCCATGCCACCGTGCTTGGTGCTGAAGAAGGCGTCAAACAGCCGGGCCTGGGCGGCCTCGGACACGCCGGGGCCGCTGTCGGCCACCGCCAGGCTCGCTTCGCCCGTGGTCGTGTCGGCCTGCAGGCGCACCTGTACCCGGGCCGGGGCGGTCGCGGCTTCGCCCGCCCAGTCCAGCGCGTTGGAGCACAGGTTGTGCACCAGGTGTTCCAGCAGCAGGGCGTCGCCGCGCACCAGCACGGGGCGGCTTGGCAGCTGCAGGGCGATGGGCGTGGCCTGGCCTTCCTGCGCCGTGCTTACCGCGCGGCGCACCAGCGCCGCCAGGTCCAGCCGCGTCAGGTGCAGCTCGCGCTTGCGCGCAAAGGCGTTCACGCGCTGCGTCACGCCGCCGGCGCGCTCGGCCAGCTGCGCCATGCGCCGCACCACGGGTTCCATGTCGGCCAGGGCAATCGTGCCCGCGCGCAGGCGGTTGAGTAGGCCGTTGGCAAAGCTGGCCAGCGCGCCCAGCGGTTGGTTGAGCTCGTGCGCCAGCGTGGAGGCCACCTCGCCCACGGCCACCAGGCGCTCGGAGGCTTCGAGCTTTTCCTGCTGCTCGGCGGCCAGCCGCTGCGCATGCTTGCGTTCGCTGATGTCCAGCACCGAACTCATCCAGCCGAGCTGGCGTCCGTCGGCGGCAAGCAGCGGCGCCTCGTGAATCAGCACGTCCACCAGGTGGCCGTCGCGGTGGCGGTACTGCGCCTCCAGGCCCTGCGGCTGCGTGCCCGCATGCAGGATGCCACCGTGCAGCACGGCCAGCTCGCCCGCCTGCTCGTCCGGCCAGTAGGGCATGGGCGCGCGCGCGCCGCGCAGCTCCTGCGCGCCGTAGCCCACCATGGCGCAGAAGGCCTGGTTCACGTAGAGGATGGTGCCCTGCAGGTCCCAGGCGCGCATGCCTATGCTGACTGAGCGCTCCATGGCCGAGCGCAGCGCCACCTCGGCCTGCAGGCGCTGCTGCACCTGCTGGCGCTTGGCAAAGTCGCGCCGCAGCGCCAGCAGGCTCACCAGCAGGCCGAGCAGGAACACCAGGGCGACGGCGAAGAACAGCCGCGGCGTGGAGGAGGTGTGCGAACCCAGCGGCGTCACCTGCAGCAGCAGCTCCACGCCGGGCAGGTTCATGGGCGTGAGGTAGCTGGCGCCGTCCGGCGCAGTGCCGCCCGGCAGGCCCGCGTCCGCCACGATGCGCACCTGCTGCTGCGCGATGAACCAGGGCGGCAGCAGGGCGACCAGCGCCTGCTGCATGGACAGCGCCACCACGTAGAGCCCGGCCAGGCGGGCGCCGTCGAACGAGGGGACGGCCAGCCAGACGCGCCCGTCCTGGCCGCCGTCCGCATCCCGCAGGGGCCCGGCGTAGCTTGCCCGCCGCAGGCTGGCGGCGGTGTCCTGCAGCAGCTGCAGCTGCTGGTGGTTTTCGGCATTCGACTCCAGGTCGGCCCGCCAGATGGCGAGGTCCCCGGCGCTGCCGCGCGGGTCGCCCGGCTGGGCCAGCCAGGCCTGCGCCTGCACCACGGCGGGACTGCGCCACAGCAGGCCGGCAGGGTGGGTGTCGGCCTCGCCCTGGCCCGGCGTCTGCAGCGCCTGCGGGCCATCGATCGCGAGCTGGCGCGCGCGCTGCGCCAGATCGCCTTCAAGACGGCGGAAGTGGAACTGCACGCTTTGCTCCAGCCACTGCGCGTCCGCGCCGCGCCGACGTTCTTCTTCCTGCACTTCGACACGGTGCAGATACCAGGCCAGGGCCAGCACGGTCAGCACGGTCAGCAAGGCCAGGCCCAGCATCCAGAGCGTGGCGCGCCGGCTGCCGCGCTCGCCCAGCGGGCGGGTGGCGGCGTGCAGGAGCGCGAAGTCTTCGGCGGGATGCGGGGCGGTCAGCGGCACGGCTTTGGATAATAGCGGCCGTGCCTGCTTCGCTCGCTTCCCGCCGCCGTCTGCTCGGGGCCCTCGCGGCCACGGCCGTGCCGCTGCCCGCGGCCGCGCAACCGGCGCGCGTGACCATCCGCCTGTCGCACGTGGTCACGCGCCAGACCCCCAAGGGGCTGACCATGGAGCGCTTCCAGCAGAACGTGCAGCAGGCGAGCGCGGGGCGCATCCAGGTGGTGATCTACCCGAATTCGCTGCTCTATGGCGACGCCGACGAGATGCAGGCACTGCAGCTGGGCGCGGTGGACATGCTGGCGCCTTCGCTGTCCAAGTTCGGCGCCATCGGCTTTCCCGAGTTCGAGCTGTTTGATCTGCCCTTCCTGTTCGGCGCGCGCGCGCAGGTGCACCGCATCACTCGGGGGCCGGTCGGGCAGGCGCTGCTCGACGGCCTGGCGCACCAGGGCCTGGTGGGCCTGGGCTATCTGGACAACGGCTTCAAGCACATGAGCGCCAACCGGCCGCTGCTGGCGCCGCAGGACTTCGCGGGCCTGCGCATGCGCGTGCAAAGCTCGCGCGTGATTGCGCGGCAGATGCGGGTGCTGGGCGCGCGCCCGGTGGTGCTGGCCTTCGGCGAGGCGCGGCGCGCGCTGGCGCTGGGGGTGGTGGACGGCACGGAAAACCCGATCTCCAACTTCTGGACCCAGCGCATGCACGAGGCCCAGCTCGACCTGAGCCTGACCGCGCACGCCTGGCTGGGCTACGCGGTGGTGGCGCAGCGGCGCTTCTGGGATTTCCTTGGCGCGCACGACCGCCACCTCGTGTTGACGGCGCTGCAGGAGGCGCTGGCCTGGGGCAACACCATTGCCCAGCAGGAAAACGACGCCGCCCTGGCCGCGCTGCGCGCCAGCGGCGCAACGCGCATCCACCTGCTGGACGAGGGCCGGCGCGAGCGCCTGCGGCAAGGCACGCAGGCGGTGTACGAGCAACTGGAGCCGCGTACCGCCGCCTGGCTGGAGCGGGTGCGCGCGGCTCTCGAAACTTAGGGCAAGGCTGCCCGGGATTGGCGTCTTAGGAGTACCTTAGGTGTAAACCCTAGCTGTGGAAGGCCACAGTTACGCTGGGCACCCGGCTGGCCTAAAGTGCAAGGCTTGTTCGTTGTACCTGTTGCGAGGAGACTTCCGATGCGATTGCCCCTGAAACACATTCTGGCCTGCGCCGTGCTGGCTTTCGGCGCCACCGTGGCGGCCCATGCGCAGCCCATCGTGGTCAAGTTCAGCCACGTGGTGGCCGACAAGACGCCCAAGGGGCAGGCCTCGCTCAAATTCAAGGAACTGGCCGAGGCCAAGCTGCCGGGCAAGGTGCAGGTTCAGGTCTTCCCCAACTCGCAGCTGTTTGGCGACGGCAAGGAAATGGAAGCGCTGCTGCTGGGCGACGTGCAGATGATTGCGCCCTCGCTGTCCAAGTTCGACCGCTACACCAAGAAGATCCAGCTGTTCGATCTGCCCTTCCTGTTCGACGACATGGCCGCGGTGGACCGCTTCCAGGCCAGCGAGGCGGGCAAGTCGCTGCTCGACTCGATCAAGGGCCGCGGTCTGCAGGGCCTGGCCTTCTGGCACAACGGCATGAAGCAGCTGTCGACCAACAAGGACAAGCTCGAGCGTCCCGAGGACGTCAAGGGCCTGAAGTTCCGCATCCAGGCGTCCGACGTGCTGGAGGCGCAGTTCCGCGCGATGAACGCCAACCCGCAGAAGATGGCCTTCTCCGAGGTCTACCAGGCGCTGCAGACCGGCGTGGTCGACGGCCAGGAGAACACCTGGTCGAACATGTATTCGCAGAAATTCCACGAGGTGCAGAAGACCATCGCCGAGACCAACCACGGCGTGCTCGACTACATGGTGGTGACCAACTCCAAGTGGTGGGAAGGCCTGCCCGCCGACGTGAGGAAGGGCCTGTCCGAGGCCATGGCCGAAGCCACCGAATACGGCAACAAGCTCGCCGGCGACTTCAACGAGCGCGACAAGAAGCTCATCAGCGAGGCCGGCAAGGCGCGCATCCAGCAGCTGACCAAGGACGACGTCGCTGCCTGGCGCAAGGCCATGGAGCCGGTGTGGAAGAAGTTTGAAGGCGACATCGGCAAGGACCTGATCGACGCGGCCCTCAAGTCCAACCAGTGAGCGTCAGGGGGCCTTGCATTTGCCAAGCCCAAAGAGGGAAGCGACCCGCACACTGGGTCGCTTTTTTTGGCCTGTTAATTTCACTTGAGGGTATCCGAGCATGCGCTGGATGGATCGACTTGAGGAGTACTTCCTCGCGCTGATGCTGGCGGGCATGACCCTGGTCACCTTTGGCCAGGTGGTTGCGCGCTACGTGTTCAACTACAGCTTCACCTGGGCGATGGAGCTCACCGGGGTGATGTTCGCCTGGATGATCTTCATCGGCGCGTCCTACGGCGTGCGCGTGAGCGCGCACATCGGCATCGACGCCTTGATCAGGGTCATGAACCCGCGCCTGGCGCGCGCCGTCGCGCTGGCGGCCACGGCGCTGTGCATCCTGTATTCGTGCGTGCTCGCCTTTGGGGGTTGGCAGTACCTGTCCAAGCTCTACACCGTGGGCGTGTACATGCAGGACATTCCGGTGCCGCAGTGGGTGCCCAAGATCGTGCTGCCCTTCGGTTTCATCCTGCTGGCGCTGCGCTTTGGCGTGGTGTTCTACAAGCTCCTGAGCGGGCAGGACGTGCACCTGCTCGGCGACGAGGCCGAAGACGCGCTGAAGATGCGCGAAGAGATGGAGGCCAAGCCATGAACACCCTGGTTCTCTTCGTGCTGCTCTTCGTCTTCATGTTCATGGGCATGCCCGTGGGCGTGGCGCTGGGCCTGTCCTCGCTGGCGGTGATACTGGGCTTCACCAACGATTCGCTGGCTTCGCTCACGCTCAAGATCTACGAGACGTCCGAGCACTACACGCTGCTGGCGATTCCCTTCTTCATCGTCGGCGGCGTGTTCATGACTACGGGCGGCGTGGCGCGGCGCATGATCCGCTTTGCCAATGCCTGCGTGGGGCATTTCCCGGGCGGCCTGGCCATGGCCTCGGTGCTGGCCTGCATGCTGTTCGCGGCGGTATCGGGCTCTTCGCCCGCGACGGTGGTGGCGGTGGGCTCCATCGTGATTGCCGGCATGGTCAAGGCCGGCTACAGCAAGGAATTCGCCGCGGGCGTGATCTGCAACGCCGGCACGCTCGGCATCCTGGTTCCGCCCTCCATCGTGCTCGTGGTCTATGGCGCGGTCACGGAAACCTCGGTGGGGGCGCTGTTCCTCGCGGGCATCCTGCCGGGCATCGTGCTGGGGCTGATCCTGATGGTGGCCATTTACTGGCGCGCCCGCGTGCTCAAGCTGCCGCGCCAGCCCAAGGCCAGCATGAACGAGGTGTTCGTCGCCGGACGCCAGTCGCTGTGGGGCCTGCTGCTGGTGGTCATCATCCTGGGCGGCATCTATGGCGGGGTGTTCACGCCCACCGAGGCGGCTGCGGTGGCGGCGGTCTATGCCTTCGTCGTGGCGGTGTTCATCTACCGCGACCTCAAGTGGGGCGACATTCCCGGCGTGCTGCTGGAATCGGCCAAGGTCACGGTGATGCTGATGTTCATCATCGCCAATGCGCTGCTGTTCGCCCACGTGCTCACCACGGAGCGCATACCGCAGCAGATCGCCGAATCGATCGCCGGCATGGGCATGGCCCCGTGGCAGTTCCTGATCGTCGTCAACATCCTGCTGCTGGTGGCGGGCATGTTCATGGAGCCCACCGGCATCATCCTGATCATGGCGCCCATCCTGTTTCCCATCGCCGAGAAGCTGGGCATAGACCCGGTGCATCTGGGCATCATCATGGTGGTGAACCTGGAGATCGGCATGGTCACGCCACCCGTGGGGCTTAACCTCTTCGTCACCTCGGGCATCACGCACATGACGATAGGGCAGGTGGTACGGGCGGCGCTACCCTGGACGCTGCTGCTGCTGATTTTCCTGATGATCGTCACCTACGTGCCGGCGCTGTCGACCATCGTGCCGCAATTGCTGCACTGAAAAAAATAGCGGCTGACGCTTGCCCCACAGGCGCCAGCCGCGTTTTTGATGCCAAAACCGGATCAGACCGCGTCCAGCGCCTGGTTCAGGTCCGCGAGCAGGTCGCTGATGTGTTCTATGCCGATCGACAGGCGGATCATGCCCTCGCTCACGCCCGCGCTGAGGAGCTCCTCCGCGTCGAGCTGGCGGTGCGTGGTCGATGCCGGGTGGGTGGCCAGAGACCGCGTGTCGCCGATGTTCACCAAGCGGTAGAAGAGTTTGAGCGCGTCAAGGAAGCGCGCCCCCGCGGCGCGCGGATCGCCCTCGGTCTTGAGGTTGAACGAGACGATACCCGAGGCCTTGCCACCGAGCAGGCGCTGGGCGATGGCGTGGTCCGGGTGGCCCGGCAGCCCCGCGTAGCGCACCCACTCCACCTTGGGGTGCTGCTCCAGCGTTTCGGCTATTTTTTGCGCGTTCTCGCAGGTGCGCTCCATGCGCAGACCCAGGGTTTCTATGCCCTGCAGGATCTGCCAGGCGTTGAACGGGGAGAGCGCCGCGCCGGTGTTCCTCAGCGGCACCACGCGCGCGCGGCCGATGTAGGCCGCCGGGCCCAGCGCCTCGGTGTAGACCACGCCGTGGTAGCTCACGTCGGGCTCGTTCAGGCGCTTGAAGCGCGCCTTGTGCTGGCCCCAAGGGAATTTGCCGCTGTCGACGATGGCGCCGCCTATGCTGTTGCCGTGGCCGTTCAGGTATTTGGTCAGCGCATGCACCACGATGTCGGCGCCGTGCTCGATGGGGCGCAGCAGGTAGGGGCTGGGCACGGTGTTGTCCACGATCAGCGGCACGCCATGCGCGTGCGCGACCTCGGCCAGCGCGGCGATGTCGGTGACGTTGCCCAGCGGGTTGCCGATGGATTCGCAGAACACCGCCTTGGTGCGCGCGTCGATCAGCGCGCCGAAGCTTTCGGGCTTGCGCGGATCGGCGAAGCGCACGGTGATGCCCTGCTGCGGGAAGGTGTGGGCGAACAGGTTGTAGGTGCCGCCGTACAGCGTGCTGGCGGCCACGATGTTGTCGCCCGCCTCGGCTATCGTCTGGATGGCCGCGGTAATGGCCGACATGCCCGAGGCGAAGGCCAGTGCGCCCACGCCGCCTTCGAGCGCCGCCAGGCGCTTTTCCAGCACGTCGGTGGTCGGGTTCATGATGCGGGTGTAGATGTTGCCCGGCACCTTCAGGTCGAACAGATCGGCGCCGTGCTGCGCGCTGTCGAAGACGTAGGAGGTGGTCTGGTAGATCGGTACCGCAGCAGACTTGGTCGTGGGCTCGGGGGTATAGCCGGCGTGGATCGCCAGGGTGTCAAGATGCATGGGCGCGGCCTCCAAGAGTGCAAAAGGCCCGATTGTCGGCGCAACGCACGCGGAGCAAACGATACATTGGCTATGTGCTTATGCGGATGGGTTCGGCTTTCGATGCGGCTTGCCCGCGGACGATGGCCGTGCGCCGCGCAGACCCGGCTGTACAGCCGCCCCGCTTTCCCGCTAGGATGCGCACTCCCGTCGATTGCGGCGGGACGACATGAAGCGGCCTTGCGATCAGCCCGCCGTGCCCATGCAGCCGCCGCTGGGCGAAGAGGGGCAGAAGGCCTGGGCGGAGTTTCGCGAGGTGCCCGAAGGCGCCCGGGCCGCAAGCCAGACCTCGCCACTTGAGTCCGCCATCGCCACTGCCAGCTTGCCCGCCGCCATGCCATTCGTTCCTGTTTTGCCGCTCAAGGGGTTTTCATGCGTGCGCTGATGGGTATCGTCGGCCTGCTTGTGGTGCTGGTCTTCGTCGGTCTTCTCGCCAGGAAGCAGCTGGCCGCCACCCGGGCGCCGATGCCGGCGCTGCAGACACCGGGCGCCGGCGCGCCCGCGGACACCGTGCGGGCGCAGAGTCAGCAGGTGCAGCAGCAGGTGCGCGAGCAGGTGCAGACGCTGATGCAGCAGGCCCGGCCCATGCCAGACGATGAGCAATGAAATCGCGCCTCAGCCCTTGTGGACAAAGCGCGTGCAGCTATTTCCGTGGTAGCACAGCACTGCACGACCGAAGACGATGAGCGCTGGATGCGCGCCGCGCTCGACGCCGCGCGCGAAGCGGCGCAGGCCGGCGAGGTGCCGGTGGGCGCGGTGCTGGTGCGGGACGGCGTCCTCATTGCCAGCGGCCGCAACGCCCCGCTGGCGCAGGACGACCCGACGGCGCATGCCGAGATTGCGGCCTTGCGCGCGGCGGCCGCGCGCCTGGGCAACTACCGGCTCGAGGGCTGCACGCTCTACGTGACGCTGGAGCCCTGCGCCATGTGCGCCGGCGCCATGCTGCATGCGCGGCTGGCGCGCGTGGTCTATGGCGCGCCCGACCCCAGGACGGGGGCTGCGGGCTCGGTGCTCAACCTGTTTGCCCAGCCCCGGCTCAATCACCAGACGCGGCTGACCGGCGGCGTGCTGGCGGCCCAGTGCGCCGCCTTGCTGCAGGCGTTTTTCAGCGAACGCCGCAGCGCCCGGCGCGCGCTGGCCCAGCCGCTGCGCGCGGACGCGCTGCGCACGCCTGCGGAGCGTTTTGCCAGCCCTGAAGGGCACTACGATTACTTCGACGGGCTGCGGCTGCACTACCGCGACATCGGCCCGCGCGAGGCCCCCCTCACCTGGCTGTGCCTGCACGCGAGCCCCGCGTCGGGCGAGGTCTGGCGGCGCATGGCGCCCGTGTTCGCCGCGGCGGGCCAGCGCGTGGTCGCCCCCGATCTGATCGGCTTCGGTCGCAGCGACAAGCCCAAGAAAGAGGCTGCGCACACGCTCGGCTGGCACCGGCAGGTGCTGGCGCAACTGGTTGAACGGCTCGCGCTGCGCCGCGTGGTGCTCCTGGCCCAGCCGGGTGCGCCACTGGCGCCGCTGCCGGCGCCGCTCGTGCGCGTGCTCGAGGCGGCAGCGCCAGACGATGCGCCATTCCCCGATGCCGGCCACCGCGCCGGGCCGCGCGCCTTTGCGCGGTTTGCCGTGGACGAGCCGCCGGCCCTGCTCACCCTGCCCGATGCCAGCGCGGCTTCGGCCGAGGCTGCTATGGAATACTTCGCCCACCATGCACCACCCTGACCACTGCGGCCACGACCACGGGCCCAAGCACATCTACATCTATTCCCCGGCCAGTGCGGTGCGCGACAAGGCGGCGTTTCGCCGCGCCCTTGCACGCCTGGAGGCTCTGGGGCACGAGGTGGAGGTGGACGCCGACGCGCTCGCCCGTCACACGCGCTTTGCGGGCGACGACGCCACGCGCCTGGCGGCCGTCCACCGCGCTGCCGCCAGCGGAGCCGACGTGGCGCTGATAGCGCGCGCCGCCTACGGGTGCACGCGCATCCTGCCGGGCATCCAGTACAAGAAGGTCGCCAGGGCCATAGAGCGCGGCACGCGTTTCGTGGGCATGAGCGACTTCACCGCCTTCCAATGCGCCGTGCTGGCGCGCACCGGTGCCATCACCTGGGCCGGCCCGTCGCTGGAAATCGACTGGGGGTCCAAGGACGAACCGGACGAGATCATGGCCGCCTGCTTCGACGACCTGCTCACCGGCCACGGCGAAGGCACGGGCTGGCGCCTGGGCCGCGAAAGGCCCGGGGCCGACGGGTCTGCGGCGATGCCCGAAATCCATCTGAAGCCGGCGCCGCTGTGGGGCGGCAACCTGGCGGTGCTGACCTCGCTCATCGGCACGCCTTACTTCCCGCAGATCAAGGGCGGTATCCTGTTCCTGGAGGACATCGGCGAGCACCCCTACCGCATCGAGCGCATGCTGACCCAGTTGCTCTACGCCGGCGTGCTGGCGCGGCAGAAGGCCGTGCTCCTGGGCCAGTTCACCCAGTACAGGCTGGCGGCGCACGACAAGGGCTACAGGCTGCAGAGCGTGGTGGACTGGCTGCGCACGCGCATCAAGGCGCCGGTGCTCACCAATTTGCCCTTCGGTCATGTTCCGACCAAGGTGCTGCTGCCGGTGGGCGCGCCGGTGTCGCTCGCGGTGCAGGATCGCGAGGCGCTGCTGGTATGGGGGCATTTGCACTGAGGAGCTGACAATCTTCGACGTTTGGGTTTACACCCGGACACGCTTCGTATCCATAATGTGGTGGCGGCCCCGCCCCGCAGGGCCGGTGATTGCTGTCCATGAACCCTGCTGGAACACCCCTCGCGCCGAATACCCAGGCCAGCCAGATCAAGACCGTGGTATTTGCCGACATTTCCGGCAGCACCGCGCTCTACGACGCTCTGGGCAATGCCGAGGCGACCCGTGCGGTGACCACGCTCACGCGCCAGATGGGCCTGGCCATCAAGCATGCCGGCGGGCGCGTGGTCAAGAAGCTCGGTGACGGGGTCTTCGGGCTCTTTGGCGACGGCGCGGCCGCGGCCGCTGGCGTGGTGCAGCTCATGCGCGAACAACACCTGGCCACGCGCGCACTGCCGCAGTCGCACCGCCTGGCCGTGCGCGTGGGCCTGTGCAGCGGTGAGGTGGTCGAGGTGGATGGCGACACCTATGGCGACGCGGTCAACGTGGCCGCCAGGCTGTGCGAGATCGCCGCGCCGGGCGAGATCCTCGCCTCGCAGGAAACGGTGCAGACCCTGCCCCCGGGCCTGGTCGCGCTGGTGCGCATGGGCCACATGGAGGTGCGCGGCAAGAGCGATCCGGTGCTCGCCTACCAGCTCGAATGGCGCGAGGACGAGGCTACCGACTTCATGACCGTGCAGGGCGGCCTGCCCAGCGAGATCGGCGCGCTCGGCGTGGTCGCCGCGCACGGCAAGCTGGATTTTGACTGGCGCGGCACCCAGCAGAGCTTTTTGGCCGCGGCCGGCACGCTCTACATCGGGCGCGGCGCCAACTGCCATGTGCGCGTGGACGACCCGCGCGTCTCGCGCATGCATGCGCGCGTGGACTGGCGCCAGGGCAGCGCCGTGCTCACCGACCTGAGCAGCTTCGGCACCTGGGTGCGTTTTGCCGATGGTGCGGCGCCGGTGCAGCTGCGCCGCGAAAGCTGCCTGCTGCACGGCGCAGGCGAGATCGCGATGAGCGTGCCCTTTGCCGATGCGGCCGCGCCCGTGCTGCGCTTCGGCGTCTCCAGCATGGGCGCGCTCTCGGTCTGAGAGCGCCGCCTTCGCGTCAGCGCGGCTGGTCGAGCAAGGTGCTTTGCAGCTTGCTTGCCAGCTGCCCTATGGCCAGGGCGGCAGGGCAGCCGGGCATTTGCTGCAGCAGCAGCTGGCGGCGCATCACCGCGTCGCGCACGCTCGGGTCGGCGGGGATGTCGCCCATGTGGATGAGGCGCAGAGGCTGGCCGCTGCCCGTGGCCACGAAGCGGTTGAGCACCTGCTGCAGCTGCCCGGTGATGGCGCGCCCGTCGCCCGGGCGCACCGTCTGGTTGATCACCATGCGGATGTGGCTGCGGTTTTGCTGTGCGGCCAGCACCTTGATCGCGGCGTAGGCGTCGGTCAGCGAGGTCGGCTCGGGCGTGGCCACCACCAGCACCTCGGAAGCCAGCGAGATCGAGAACAGCACCACGTCGGAGATGCCCGCGCCGGTATCCAGCAGCACGATGTCGTAGTCGGGCGTGATGGTCTGGATCACGTGCAGGAATTCGCTGCGCACCTCGGGCGTGAGGCGCGAATACTCGACCATGCCCGAACCCGCCAGCACCACCGAAAAACCGCCGGGCGTGGGCAGCACCACGTCCCTGAGCTGTGCCTTGCCGGTGAACACGTCGTGCAGCGTGAGCTTGGGGTAGAGGTTGAGCACCACGTCCAGGTTGGCCAGGCCCAGATCCGCGTCGAGCACCAGCACGCGCAAACCCCGGCGCGTGAGTGCCGCGGCCAGATTGGCGGACACGAAGGTCTTGCCCACGCCGCCCTTGCCGCTGGTGATCGCCACGATGCGCGCACCGCTGATCGGCCGGGCCTGGGGCGCGGCATCGGCATCGGCGTTGGGGGGCGCGAGCGGCACGTCGGACATGTTCGGGGATTCAGTGGGCGCTGCCATGGGGCGGAGTCTGATTGGACGACAGTTCGCCCCAGGCTGAAGAAGTGTAAAGGGGGGCCAGAAGCATGTTTTTCTCGTCCGCGGTGACGGTGCTGTCGCGCGGCTCCTCGATGCTGACGCGGTTGCGGCCAGCCTCCTTGGCGTGGTAGAGCTGCAGGTCTGCGCGCTCTATCCAGAGTTTGGGGGTGCTGCGTATCCACGGAATGGCGTAGGCGCCGCCCACGCTCACGCTCACGCCCAGCTGCTGCGTCGGGGTGAGTGCGATCGGCGCGGCCGCTATCGCTTCGCACAGGCGCTCGGCCACGCGTGCGCCGAAGCTCAGCTGGCAGGCCGGCAAGATGATGGCGAATTCCTCGCCGCCATAGCGGGCCACGGTGTCCATGGGGCGCATGCAGCCCCGGATGGTGTGTGCCACGGTCTGCAGCACCAGGTCGCCCACCAGATGGCCGTGCGCATCGTTGACCCGCTTGAAATGGTCGATGTCCAGCATCAGCAGCAGCGCAGCTTCACCGGTGCGTGCCACGCGGTCGATTTCGCTCTCTATCGCGGCGTCGAAAAAACGGCGGTTGTGCAGCCCGGTCAGCGGGTCCTTGAGCGAGAGTTCGCACAACGCGTCGATCAAGGCCTGCAGGTAATGCGCCGAACCGCTGCTGACGGGCGGCAGACAATCCCCCAGGGTTTCGGTGACCAGGGCATGGGCAGTGGCTAGACGCAGGTCACCAGAATCCATGGACAGTGAGGGCAGGGCCGTACGGGGGTGAGGCTCACGCAAGTGTAGCAGTGCGCATGGCTGCGCCCTGGCTCAATTTGCCGGGTCGTGGCCCAGGCGCTGCAGGGTTTCGCCATCGCTGCGACACAGCAGCAGATGGGGCCCGGGTTCGAGGGCACCGGCGGCCTGCAGCGTCTGCTGCACCGGCAGCTTCAACCCGCTCAGGTACAAGGTGCCGCCGTGCCCCTGCACGAACAGCAGCAGGCGCATGAAAGCTTCTACGCCGGTGACGTCGATGCGGTTGATCGGCTGGGCGAACAGGCACAGGTGCTTGAGCGCGGGGCGGGCAGAAAAGGCATCCGCCACGCGCTTTTCCAGCGCCGTGGCCGAGGCGAAGTCCAGCGCCGCGTCCATGCGCAGCGCCAGCACCGCCTCGTCCAGCGCGCCCAGGCCCCAGAGCGCGCGGTCGCGCAGCGTGCCGTCCGGGTGCAGGCCCACCTCGATGATGCGCGGGTGCAGGCGCTGGTAGATGAAATGGCTGAGGTTGACCAGCAGCCCGGTGAGCACGCCCCAGTAGATGCGCGGCGCGCTCAGCAGCGTGATGGCGAAGGTCAGCAGCCCGGTGGCCGTTTCCACGCGCGAGACGCGCCACAGGCTCAGCATGCCGCGCGGCTGTATCAAGCCCTTGATCGCCACGATGACGATGGCCGCGAGCACCGACTGCGGCACGTGGTAGAGCAGCGGCAGCAGCCACAGCAGGGCGGCCAGCACCAGCGCAAAGGCGAACAGCGTGGCCCAGCCGGTGCGCGCACCCGCATAGAGGTTCAGCGCCGAGCGCGAGAACGAGGCACTCACCGCAAAGGCGCCGCACAGGCCCGAGCTGACCTTGGCCAGGCCATGGGCGATCAGGTCCTGGTTCTCGTTCCATTGCGTGCCGCCCTCGCGGTGGTCCACCTTGGCGCTGGAGGCGGTTTCCAGAAAGCTCACCAGCGTGATCACCATCACCGGCATCACGAGCGTGCTGAATTCGTCCCAGCTGAGCCAGCCCGGCAGGTACGGCGCCGGCAGCCCTTGGGGCAGCGCGCCCACGACCTTGCCACCCGCGTCGGCGAAGCCCGTGGCCCAGCTGAGCGTGGCGGTCAAGGCGATGACCACGATGGCCGCGGGAAAACTGCGCCGCCAGCGCGCGGCCAGCCAGAGCAGCGCCAGGCTCCCCAGGCCGAAGGCGGCCGCATGCCCGTCGAGCGCCTGCCATGAGGGATCGTGCAGGAAAGCGCGCCACGGCGTCGTCAGACCCAGCAGTGCCGGCAGCTGCGACATCAGGATGAGCAGCGCCGCCGCTTGGGTGAAGCCATTGAGGATGGGCGAGGTCACCAGGCTCAGCAGCCAGCCAAAGCGCACCACGCCCAGCAGCGCCTGCAGCAGGCCCGAGAGCAGCGCCAGCCACACCGCCAGCGTCACCCAATGCGCGCTGCCCGGCTGCGCCAAGCCGATGAGCGACGTGCCGGTAAGCAGGCTGGTGAGCGCCGTCGGCCCCACGCCCAGGCGCACCGAAGAGCCCCAGAGCACCGCCACCAGCATGGGAATGAGAGAGGCATACATGCCGGTCACGAGCGGCATGCCGGCCAGCTGCGCGTAGGCCACGCCCTGCGGCACCAGCATCAGGCCCACCGTCATGCCGGCCCAGAATTCGCCGCGCAGCAGCTCGCGGCTCGGCCTTGGCCAGGCCAGAAAGGGCAGCCAGCTGCTCAGCGTGCGCGGTATGGACATCGACGTATTTTGCAGCGCTACCATCGCGCCATGCCCGATACCACCCGCTCCGACGTCGCCACTCGGCTCATCCACGACAGCTACCGCCCGCCGGCAGGCTTCGAAAGCGTGCAGCCGCCGGTGTACAAGGCCTCCACCGTGCTGTTTGCCGACACCGCCGCCCTGCGCGCCAGCCGCTGGGAAGACCGCAGCGGCTACACCTACGGCCTGCACGGCACGCCGGCCAGCTACCTGCTGGAGCAGCGCATCGCCGCGCTCGAAGGCGCCAGCCACTGCCTGCTGGCGCCCAGCGGCCTGGCGGCGATCAGCGTGACCGCGCTGGCGCTGCTGAGCCAGGGCGACGAGGTGCTGCTGCCGGACAACGTCTATGGCCCGAACAAGGCGCTGAGTCAGGAGCTGCTGCGGCGCTACGGCATAGGCTGCGGCCTGTACGACCCCATGGATGCGCAGGACCTGGCCGCGCGCATCGGCAAGGCCACGCGCCTGGTCTGGCTGGAGCCGCCGGGCTCGGTCACCATGGAGTTCCCCGATTTGCCCGCGCTGGTGCGCGTGTGCCAGGAGCGCGCAGTTGCGACGGCGCTGGACAACACCTGGGGCGCGGGCCTGGCGTTTGCGCCCTTCGACCTGCTGGGCGACGCCAGCCTCGGAGTGGACGTGTCGGTGCACGCGCTGACCAAATACCCCAGCGGCGGCGGCGACCTGCTGATGGGCGCGATCAGCACGCGCAGCAGCGCGCTGCACGAGCGCATCCAGCGCTGCCACATGCATTTGGGCATGGGCGTGGCGGGCAACGACGTCGAGGCGGTGCTGCGCGCGCTGCCCGGCATGGCGCTGCGCTACCGAGCGCAGGATGCGGCCGCGCGCGAGCTCGCGCGCTGGATGCAGGGGCAGGGCGCGGTGGCCCAGGTGCTGCACCCGGCGCTTGCCGGCAGCCCGGGGCATGCGCACTGGCAGCTGCTGTGCGCCCCGGGCGGCGAGGGTCTGGCCGCGGGCATCTTCAGTGTGGTGATCGACGCACGCTACACCGGCGCGCAGGTCGACGCCTTCTGCGACGCGCTGCAGCACTTTCGCCTAGGCTACAGCTGGGGCGGGCCGCTGAGCCTGGTGATGCCCTACCAGCTCGCGGCCATGCGCGGGCGCGCCCCGGCGCAACTGGCGCCGGGCACGGTGGTGCGCTTTGCGATCGGCCTGGAGGGGGTGCAGGATCTGCGCGCCGACCTGGCCCAGGCAATGGAGCGTGTTTTTGGCCTCTAGCCCTTGCTGGTAAAGAGCTGAAAGCTATTGCATCAATAGCGTTCAAGACAGCAGCGGCTGAAGCTCCTTCCAGACGTTGTCCAGCAGCAGCGGCTGCGCCTGCACGCTGGGGTGGATGCGGTCGGCCTGGAACAGCGCCGTGGGGTCGGGCGCATTGGCCACGCCTTCGAGCAAAAAGGGTACGAGCGCGGCCTGGTGCTCGCGCGCCAGGGTCTCGAACAGGCCGGCGAAGCGCCGCGTGTAGTCGGCGCCGTAGTTGGGCGGCACCTGCATGCCCACGAGCAGCAGCCGCGCGCCCGCCTGGCGCACCTGGCGCGCCATGGCCGCGAGGTTGTCCTCGGTGGAGGACAGCGGCAGGCCGCGCAGCGCGTCGTTGCCGCCGAGCTCCAGGATGACGATGTCCGGTTTGTGCCGCGCCAGCGCCGCCGCCAGGCGCGAGCGCCCGCCCGCCGTGGTGTCGCCGCTGACGCTGGCGTTGACCACGCTGGCTTGCGGCAGCTGCTTTGCCAGGCGCTGGCGCAGCAGCGCCACCCAGCCGCTGCCCTGGGGCAGGCCGTATTCGGCGCTCATCGAGTCGCCCACCACCAGAATCACCGGCGCGGCGTCCGCGGCGCGCGCCGGCAGCGCGCAGGCCGTGCAGGCAAGCAGGATAAAGTCGCGCCGATTGGCCGCGCGCCGCTGAAAGCTCTTCATGTCATTGGATCCATCTTCCGAAACCCCGCTGGTGCAGGTGCAAGGCCTGGGCAAGACGGTGACCGACGCCACGGGCAGCTTCGACATTCTCACGGATATCGATCTGACGCTGGCGCGCGCGCAGACCCTGGCCATCGTGGGTGCCTCGGGCTCGGGCAAAAGCACGCTGCTGTCGCTGATCGCCGGGCTCGACGTGCCCACGCGCGGCAGCGTGCGGCTGGCCGGGCAGGACCTGTTCGCACTGGATGAAGACGGGCGCGCCGCACTGCGCGCGCGCGAACTCGGCTTCGTGTTCCAGAGCTTTCAGCTGCTCGGCCACCTGAGCGCGCTGGAAAACGTGATGCTGCCGCTGGAGCTCGCGGGCCGGCGCGACGCGCGTGCCCGGTCCGCGCAGATGCTCGAGCGCGTAGGCCTGGCGCAGCGCGCGCGCGCCTACCCGCGGGTGCTCTCGGGCGGCGAGCAGCAGCGCGTGGCGCTGGCGCGCGCCTTCGTGGTGCAGCCGGCCTTGCTGCTGGCCGACGAGCCTACCGGCAGTCTGGACCACGCCAGCGGCGAGAGCGTGATGCAGCTCATGCTGCAGCTCAACCGCGAGCAGGGCACGGCGCTGGTGCTGGTCACGCACGACCAGGGCATTGCCGCGCGCTGCGAGCAGCGCATCACGCTGCAGGCGGGGCGCATTCTGGAGCGCACTCAGAGCTGAAAGCCGATGGTGGTGACGATGCCTTCGGCCAGGTCGCGCAGCCAGTTCGGCGTGCCTGACGCCGCCCGCTCGCCCTGCTCGGCGGTCTGCACTATCCACTGACCCAGCCATTCGATTTCGTCGGGGCCATAGAACGCGGCCATGGCTTCGTAGTTGATGAACAGGCTGCGGCTGTCCAGATTGGCTGAGCCGCACAGCGCCAGCGCGTCGTCCACCACCACCGCCTTGGCGTGCACCATGGCGGGCAGCAGGCGCACGTTCACCCCGGCATCCACCAGCGTGCGCACCGCGCGCCCGCGCGCCCAGTCCGCCAGGCGGTGGTTGGAGCGCGCCGGCAGCACCAGGGTGATGTTCAGCCCGCGCTTGGCGGCCAGCACCAGTGCCTCCAGCAGGCCCTCGTCGGGCACGAAGTAGGGCGTGGCTAGCAGCAGGCGCCGCTCGGCGTGGAAGGCGGCGGACATCACCAGCGCGTGCAGCACGTCTTCATGGAAGTCCGGGCCGCTGGCCACCCACTGCGCCAGACGCAGCGTGCGCGGTTCGTCGCTGTGCAGGGGTGTGTGCGTGGCCGGCGGCTGCGCCGCCAGGTCGGCCTGCGCGGCCTCCTGGCGCGCAAAACGCTCGGCATAGCCCAGACGCGGCGCCCTGCGCGCGCCGCGGGCGATGCGCCAGTCGCCGTCGAACAGCGCCTGCGCCTGCGCGGCCAGCGGCCCTTCGGCGACGAAGCTCAGGTCCGGCCAGGGCGGGCCGTCGCCGGCGCGGATGAAGTATTCATTGGCGATGTTGCGCCCGCCGGCCCACAGCAGCGTGCTGTCCGCGATCACCGCCTTGCGGTGGTTGCGCAGATTGGTGCGTCCGCGCCCGGGCAGACCCAGCGCCGGCACGAACAGGCGCATGCGCACGCCCATGGCCTGCAGCATGGCGTCGTGGCGGTGCGCGCTCTTGAGGCTTCCTATGCTGTCCACCAGCAGGCGCACGCGCACGCCGGCGCGCGCTCGCTCGGCCAGCGCGCTGGCCACCGCCGCGCCCACCTCGTCATCGCCGAGCACGTAGGTGCAGATGTCCAGTGTGTGCCGGCTGGCCGCGATCACCGCGCGCAACTGCGCCAGCGCCTCGGGGCCTTCGGCGGCGAAGCGCACGCTGCGCTGCGGCCGCGCGCCGGCCACGCCGAGCGAGGCCAGCAGCCGCGTGGCCCAGATCGGCGCGGCGTGCGCCCAGGGGCCGGCGGGGGCGGGCTGGGCCGGGGTTTGCGGGCGGATCAGCTTGCGCGTGCCGAAGACCAGAAACAGGGGCAGGCCCAGATAGGGAAAGGCCGCGATGCCCAGCACCCAGGCCATGGCCGCGTAGGGGTGGCGCCGCTGCTGGCGGATGCGCGTGACCACCACGTAGGTGAGCAGCCCCGCAGCCACGAAGGCGGTGTGTTCCAGCGGCGAGATATGGGGCAGTTGCAGCATGCGGGACCAGGCGGGGCGGGCGGGCCTGATCATGCCCCAAGCCCGTGCCGTCGCGATAATCCCCGGCCATGGCTGATCTCAAAGTGCTTTTCGGTTTCCATGCGGTGGGTGTGCGCCTGAAGACCGCGCCCGCCAGCGTGGTGGAGGTCTTGCACGACCCCACGCGGCGCGACGCGCGCATGCGCCAGTTCCTGCAGCGCGCCCGCGAGGCCGGCGTGCGCCTGGTGGAGGCCGACGGCCTGCGCATCGCGCGCCTGGCCGGCTCCCACGGCCACCAGGGCGTGGCCGCGCGGGTGCAGGAGCTCGCCCGCAGCCATTCGGTGGACGACCTGCTCGACGGCCTGGACGTGCCGCCACTGCTGCTGGTGCTCGACGGCGTGACCGACCCGCACAACCTGGGCGCCTGCCTGCGCGTGGCCGACGGCGCCGGGGCGCACGCCATCATCGCGCCCAAGGACCACGCCGCCGGCATCAACGCCACCGTGGCCAAGGTGGCCAGCGGCGCGGCCGAGACCGTGCCCTACTTCATGGTGACCAACCTCGCGCGCCAGCTGATGGAGCTCAAGGAACGTGGCATCACCGTGGTGGGCACGAGCGACGACGCGCCGCAGACCCTCTACCAGGCCGACTTGCGCGGGCCGCTGGCGCTGGTGCTCGGCGCCGAAGGGCAGGGCATGCGCCAGCTCACGCGCAAGCGCTGCGACGTGTTGGTGTCCATCCCCATGCATGGCGCGGTGGAGAGCCTGAACGTTTCGGTGGCCAGCGGCGTGTGCCTGTACGAGGCGCGCCGTCAACGCGGATGAAAAACGGCTGTAACGCCCGCAGGCATTGTGCAAGAAGCTATTTTTGTAGTAGCAGAACTGCCGGCGTTGACCTGAGCGTGGCGCCTGCCGATACTGCCGGGCGTGACTGAAGCCACACGCCACCGCTCCACGCTGCAGCGTCTGCGCGCTCGCCTGGGTCGGCGCACCCTGCATGCGCTGCTGGCGGCACTGCTGACGCTGCTGGCCTGGGCGGACGGCGCGCACTGGCATCTGCTCGAAGCGCTGGACAACCGCGTGGGCGATGCGCTGTTGCACCGGCACGCCGCGCAGCGTACGCCGCCGCCCGACGTGGTGCTGGTGGACATCGACCAGAACTCGCTCATGGACCCGCAGATGCTGGAGCTGGCGGGCACCTGGTCCTGGCCGCGCGCCATCCATGCGGAGCTGCTCACGGCGCTGGCCGCGCACGGCCCGCGGGCCATCGTGCTCGACCTGATCCTTTCGCCGCCCGACCGCCTGCACCCGGAAAACGACGCCGCCCTGGCCGCAGCGCTGCGCGACGAGCGCATCTTCGTGCCCATGATCCTGATGCCGGAGTCGACGCAGCAGGCGCCGCTGGCGCTCGCCCCCGAGGTCATGGGCATACGCCGCGGCCCCCAGGCCCGGCCCGACGCGCGCTACGGCATCGACGCGCCCATCGCGCTGCCGCCCGAGCTCTGGCGTACCGGCTACATCAACTTCATCAAGGATGCCGACGGCCTGGGGCGCAGCATCGAGCTGGGCCGCGAAGTGCAAGGCTGGTGGCTGCCGCACATCGTGGGGCGCGTGGCCGACTGGCTGCAGCTGCCGCGCCCGGGCACGCCGGCGTTTCGCCTGCACTGGTATGGCCGCAGCTTCACCCGCATCCCGTACGCGCAGGCCTACCTGGCGGCGCTGAGCGAAGGGCAGGCGCTGCCGTTCGACCCGGCGGGCAAGATCATCATCGTCGGCGCCACCGCCTCGGGCCTGCTGGACTTCGTGCCCACGCCGGTGGCCGCGACCATGCCCGGCCCCTTCGTGCTGGCCACGGCGCTGGCCAATCTGCAGGACGGCGACTGGCTGCGCGAGGCGCCGCGCTGGCTCAGCCCCGCGCTGGCGCTGACGCTGGTGCTGGCGATCGCGGCGGCTTTCATGCTGCGCCTGTCACCGCTGTGGCCGGCGGCGCTGCTGGGCACGGCGGCCGTGGCCTCGATGGCCGCATCAGCGCTGCTGCTGGGCCACCAGGTGTATTGGGTGCCGACCTCGGCACTGGCCATGGGGGCGCTGGCGCTGCTGTCCTTCGGGCTGCTGTCCTCGCGCCTGGAGATGGCGCAGCGCCACCATGTGCAGGCGATGTTTTCGCGCTTCGTCGATCCGCGCATCGTGCAGGACCTGTCCGAAGCGCAGCAGGTGGCCCAGGCCGAGGTGTCTGCCAGCCGCGAGGTGACGGTGCTGTTTTCCGACATCCGGGGCTTCACCAGCCTGTCCGAGCACCGCCAGCCCGAAGAGATCGTGGCGCTGCTCAACCGCTACTTCGAGATGCAGGTGGAGGTGATCTTTCGCCACGGCGGCACGCTCGACAAGTTCATCGGCGACGCCATCATGGCCTTCTGGGGCGCGCCCATGGCCCAGGGCGACCATGCCGAGCGCGCGGTGCGCGCGGCACTGGGCATGTCCGAGGCGCTCGAGCGCTTTTGCGCCGAGGTCGCCCGCGAATTGCCGGGTACGCGCTTCGAGATCGGCATAGGCATACACAGCGGGCCGGCGGTGGTGGGGTTCCTGGGCACGGCCCGGCGCCTGGACTACACCGCCATCGGCGACACGGTGAACCTGGCCAGCCGCATCGAGGGCTGTACCAAGGGCGTGGCGCGCATCCTGGTGTCCGAAGCGACGCGCGAGCTCTGCGGCGAGCGTCTGGCCTTCGCGGGCCACGGCGCCTTCAGCGTCAAGGGGCGCGAACAGCAGGTGCTTTTGTACGAACCGCTGCCTACAATGGCCGCCACGGGAACAGCCCCCGGCACAGGGGGCAGCACAGACGGAGGTGAACCATGAGCTACCACACACGCAGCCGCGGCTGGCGCTGGCTGGCCTTTGCGGCACTGCTCGCCTGGGGGTTGCTGGCGGGCGCCCAGACGCATGAGGTGACGACGGCGACGCAGCTGCGCGCCACGCCGGCGCTCAATTCCATGGTGGTGCAGCAACTGCCCGCGGGCACGCCGCTGCAGGGCGTGCAGACCCGGGGCGGCTGGCTCAAGGTCCAGGCCGGCGAACAACATGGCTGGGTGCGCCTGACCCATGTGCGCACCATGGCGGCACGCGCGCCGGCGGCCAGCGGCAACCCGCTGGCCAGCCTGTTCACCGGCGCCGGCAACCAGCCCACCGCCACCACCGGCACGCGCGGCCTCACGCAGGAGGAACTGGCCTCGGCCCAGCCCGCGCCGCAGGAAGTGCGCCGGCTGGAGCAGCACGCGGTCAGTGCCCGCGAGGCGCAGCAGTTTGCCCGCAGCGGCAAGCTCGCGGCCACGGCAATCGCCGACTACGACGGAGCCGCGCAATGAGCCTGAAGACGAATCTGCGCTGGCTGCTCGCCAGCGCCTGCACCGCCGCGCTGCTGGGCTGCGAAACCATGTCCGGCGGCGGCCTTGGAGGCCTCACTTCCGCGCTCGGCAGCCTGGGCGGCGGGGGCGGGGGCAGCACCATGAGCGGCGTGCAGAACGTGGTGCAGGGCGCCTCGGCGGCGTTCAAGGACTACAGCCCCGAAGAAGAGCGCGAGCTGGGCAACGGCTTTGCCTCGGTGCTGCTGGGCGCGCGCCCGTTGCTGCGCAACGACGAGGTGCAGCGCTACGT
This sequence comes from Comamonas flocculans, assembly GCF_007954405.1. NCBI lineage: Bacteria > Pseudomonadati > Pseudomonadota > Betaproteobacteria > Burkholderiales > Comamonadaceae > Comamonas > Comamonas flocculans. The sequence continues at coordinate 3,125,565 of NZ_CP042344.1, forward strand.
CAACCGCGTGGGCCTGTGGGTGGCGCAGCAGGCCGACGCGCGCAAGGACGGCAGCGGCCGTGCGGTGGACTACCAGTGGCGCTTCGGCGTGATCGATTCCGACGCGGTCAACGCCTACGCAACGCCGGGCGGCTACGTCTTCGTCACGCGCGGCTTGCTGCGCACGCTCAAGTCCGAGGCGGAGCTCGCCGGCGTGCTGGCCCACGAGATCACCCACGTGGTGCACGGCCACTACCTGGCGGCGGTCAAGTCGGGCGGCTTTGCCCAGATGGCCGGCGGCATCGTCGAGGCGCGCAGCGGCAATTCCGCCCTGAGCGGCCCGATGATCAGCATGGTGCGCAACATCTACGCCAAGGGGCTGGACCAGTCCGACGAATACGACGCCGACCGCTACGCCCTGCTGTGGGCGGCGCGCGCCGGCTATGCGCCCGCGGGCCTGGTGCAGTCGCTGCATACGCTGGCCGCCGGTTCGGCCCAGGACGCCAACTACCAGATGCTGTTTGCCACCCACCCGCCGGTGGCGGAGCGCATCACGCGGCTCGATCCGCTGCTGGCCGGCAAGTTCGCCGGGCTCGCCGGCGTGTCCAACGAGGCGCGCTACCTGGCGCTGCGCAGAACGCTCGACTGAAAGCCCATGCCCGCGCCGCCGGGCGCTTGCCCGCGGCGGCCCTCAGGGCGCATGGGCGTGCTGGTCCTGGTCTGCGGTGAGCATGCCGCAGAGCGTGCGGCACAGCGCCACCACGTCGTGGTTGTGGATGCGGTAGAAGACCTGGTTGCCGCGGCGCTCGCGCGCCAGGATCTCGGCGCGGTAGAGCACGTTCAGGTGCTGGCTCAGGTTGGGCTGGGTGGTGGCGATCTCGCCCAGGATCTCGCTCACGTTCTTCTCGCCCGCGCACAGGGAGCTGATGATCTGCAGCCGCACCGGCGTGGACATGAGCCTGAAGATGTCCGCGGCGCGCTCGAACACCTCTTCGGACGGCGGCGCGTGCCGATCCGTCGAGACGATGTGAAGCGGGGACGCGGGAGACATCTTGGCGCAGCACTATAGCGCCTGAGCTGCGTCCTGCAAATCCTGCGCCGGCACCGGCCGGCCGAAGTGGTAGCCCTGAAAGCCGTCGCAGTGGCGGCTGCGCAGCCATTCGAACTGCTCTGGCGCCTCTATTCCTTCGGCGATCACGCGCAGCTCCAGCGTGCCGGCCAGTGCCATGATGGTCTGGGCGATGGCCGCGTCGTTGGGGTCGGTGAGGATGTCGTCCACGAAGGACTTGTCGATCTTGATGATGTCCAGCGGCATGCGCCGCAGATAGCCCAGCGAGGAATAGCCGGTGCCGAAGTCGTCGAGCGCGAAGCGCACGCCGCGCGCGCACAGCTGCTGCATCTTGGCGATGCTCTGCTCCATGTCCTCGTGGAACATGCTCTCGGTGAGCTCCAGGCACAGCAGGTGGGCGCTGGCGCCGGTTTCATCGAGGATGGAGCGCACCACGCCGACGAAATCCGGGTCGCGCAGCTGGCGCGCGCTGATGTTCACCGACACCGTGCGCCGGCGCATCGCCGGCTCGAGTGCCCACTCGGCGAGCTGGCGGCAGGCCGTCTGCAGCACCCAGGTGCCTATGGGCAGGATCAGGCCCGACTGCTCGGCCTGCTCGATGAAGGCCAGCGGCGGTACCTCGCCGCGCAGCGGATGCTGCCAGCGCAGCAGCGCCTCGTAGCCTATGGGCTGGCGGTTGCGATCGACGATGACCTGGTAGTGCAGCTGCAGCTCGCCCTGGCTCAGCGCCATGCGCAGGTCGGACATCAGGCTGGCGCGGTGCTCCACCTCGGTCTGCATGCTGGGGTCGAACAGGCAGATCTGGTTGCGCCCGCGTGCCTTGGCGCGGTAGAGTGCCATGTCGGCGCGCTTGAGGATGTCGTCCTGCGTCGTGCCCGTGCCCTGGAACAGCGACAGGCCCATGCTGGCAGAGGTGTGCACCACGCGCGCGCCGAGGTTGAAGGCACGCTCCAGCGCCGCGCGCACCTTCTCGCCTATGGCCAGGGCCTCTTCGCCCGCGCCGTGGCGCTCGCTGCTCAGGCCGTTGACCAGAATCACGAATTCGTCGCCGCCCAGGCGCGCCACCATGTCCACCGTGCGCAGGTTGCGCTGCAGCCGCCGCGCGACGCAGCGCAGCAGCTCGTCGCCCTGGTCGTGCCCCTGGGTGTCGTTGACTTCCTTGAAGTTGTCCAGGTCCAGCAGCATCACCGCGCTGTGGCTGCCGCTGCGCGAGCTGCTGGTGCAGGCCTGCTGCACGTGGTCGACGATCAGGCGCCGGTTGGGCAGGCCGGTGAGCTCGTCGTACAGCGCCATCTCGCGCGCCTGCTGCTCCGAGGCCTTGCGTTCGGTGATGTCGGTGCGCAGCGTGATGTACTGCTGGGGCGCGCCGTCGCTGCGCGTGAAGGGCACGATGGTGGTCTGGGTCCAGAACAGGCTGCCGTCCCTGGCGCGGTTGCAGATCTCGCCGGTCCACACCTGGCCGGCCTCCACCGCCTGACTGATCTCCTTGTCGAAGCTCGGCGGGTGCATGCCCGAGCGGATGCGCGCGTAGGTGTGGCCTATGAGTTCGTCGCGGCGGTAGCCGGAGATTTCGCAGAACTTGTCATTGACCTGGGTGATCGTGCCCTCGGCGTTGGAAACGGCGACGATGGCGTGGGCGTCGAGCGCGGCTTTCAGGTCCGCCGCCTCCTGCAGCGACAGCCGCGTCATCAGGCGGGTGTTTTCCTGCTCGGTGTTGTCCACCAGCGTGAGCAGCACGCCCTCGACGCTGCCGTCGGCGGCAAGGCGCGGCGCGGCCCGCGCGTCCAGACTCAACAACACCACGCCGCCCGCTTCCTCGCGCAGGTCGAAATGCACGTGCTGGCCGCGCAGCGCGCTCCTCAGGTGGGCCAGCACCAGGTCTCTCTGCTCATAGGGCACCTGGCCCAGCCAGGAGGTACCGGCGAGCTCCTTGCGGTGCATGCCGGTGCGCCGCGTGTGCGCCGGATTGGCGTAGTGGTAGTTCAGCGCGGGGTCGAGCAGCACCACTTCCACCGGCATCTCGGCCATGGCGGTGAGGATTTCACGCGTTTGCCGGGCAATCGTGCGCTGCGACTGCAGCAGCTGCTGGTGCGGGTGCGCGACGCCGATCTGGTGCCAGGCGCCGTACAGCAGTGCGTAGGCGCTTGCGCGCAGCAGCCAGGCGGCGATGTCGGCGCCGTCCAGGGTGCCGAAGTGCCCGATGAACAAGGCCCGGCTCAGCGCCAGCACGAAGCAGGCCGCGGCGATCTGCAGCGACAGCAGCAGCGGGCGCTGGCGCCAGTGGCGCAGGAACAGCACGGCGCTGACGAGGCACAGCGCGATGCCCGCGAGCTGCAGCCCCAGCCCCGTGGCGGACATGCCCGCGCCCATCTGCGGGGTGTAGAGCAGCAAGGGCAATGCCGGCGCACCCAGCCCCAGCAGGCCCAGCGCGCCCGCCAGCACGAGGGCGGCCGCGAGCCAGAGCAGCCGGCGGCCGGCAAAACCCAGCAGCAAGGCCAGATAGAACAGGTAGACCGCCTCTATCGTGCGGGCCAGGGTGTGGTAGAAAAAGGTCAGGGTCATGCCCTGGGCGGGGCTGTAGCCGGGCATGCCTTCGAAGCTGAACAGGCTCATCGTGTCCAGCGCGGCGATCAGCACCCAGCCGAAGAGCACCACGTTGGCGGTGTGCCCGTGGTTCTGGCGGATGTCGTTCCAGGCCAGCGCCGCCATGCCCAGCATCATGGCCAGCGAAAACACCTCGGTGAACAGGTGCACGCCCAGTGCGCTGCGCTGCTCCAGCCAGGCTTCGCTCCATTGGGGAAAGAGCGCCGCGAGCACGCACACGGCGGCGGCAGCAGCGCAACCTCCGAGGTATCTGAGCTCGATGGGTCGAAGCAAGGGGTGGGTCTCCTGCGGTCGCGCGCGGGGCGCGGCGGCCATTTTTTTGCTGCGGATATTACCCGCAAGCGCCCGCGGTGCGCAGCGGCGGGCGCGCTCAGGGCGCGGGTGCGCGCCGGGTGAAGACCAAGTCGCGCACGCCGTGGCCCAGACGCAGGCCGCGGTTCTCGAACTTGGTGAGCGGCCGGTAGCCGGGGCGCTCGGCCCAGGGCGTGCCGGTGTTGAGCAGCAGCGGTTCGGCCGAGAGCACCTGCAGCATCTGCTCTGCATAGGGCTGCCAGTCGGTGGCGCAGTGCAGGTAGCCGCCGGGCGCCAGGCGGCTGGCCAGCAGCGCCACCAGCGGCGGCTGGATCAGCCGGCGCTTGTGGTGGCGCGTCTTGTGCCAGGGGTCGGGAAAGAAGATGTGCACGCCGTCGAGCTGGCCGGGCGCGAGCATGTGCGTGGCCACCTCCACGGCGTCGTGGCGCACGATGCGGATATTGCCCACGCCTTGTTCGCCGATGCGCTTGAGCAGCGCGCCCACGCCGGGTTCGTGCACCTCGCAGCACAGGAAGTTGTCGCCGGGGCGGGCCTGGGCGATCTGCGCCGTGGCTTCGCCCATGCCGAAGCCGATCTCCAGGATCAGTGGCGCGGCGCGACCGAAGGCCGCCATGGCATCGAGCGGCACCGGCGCGTAGTCAAGCAGGTAGCGCGGCCCCAGTTCGGCCAGTGCCCTGGCCTGGCCGGCGGTGGTGCGCCCGGCGCGCAGCACGAAGCTGCGGATGCGCCGCCGGGGGTGCTCGGGCTCGGCGGGGGAGGTTTGCTCTTCGGTCACGGCGCGCGATTGTAGGTGTCGCGCCAGGCGGCGACCCAGAAGGCCAGCGCCTGGGCGACAGCGCTTTCGCGCGGCGCCTCGGGCAGGGCCAGCACGCGCGCCGCCGCCGCCAGCGGGGGCAATGGCGCGCGGGTGTCGAGCGCCGGCGCGCCATGCTGCTTGGAGAGCTTTTCACCGTCGCTCGCGCGCACCAGCGGCGTGTGCAGGTGGCGCGGCGTGGGCAGGCCCAGCGCCGCCTGCAGCAGCATCTGGCGTGGGGTGTTGTCGGCCAGGTCTTCACCACGCACCACGTCGGTGATGCCCTGGTCGGCGTCGTCCACCACCACGGCCAGCTGGTAGGCCCAGAGGCCGTCGGCGCGGCGCAGCACGAAGTCGCCGACCTCGCGCGCCACGTCCTGGCTTTGCGGGCCCAGCCGCCGGTCCTGCCAGCGCAGCGTCTTGTCCTCTACTGAAAAAGGAGCTGCTGGCGCTTTGCCAGCCTGCGTTTGCGGCCAATTTGAAAGGTATTTTTCAAGATGGAAACGCCAGGCCCGTGCGGGCTTGCCATGCAGGCCGGCGCGGCAGGTGCCGGGGTAGGGGCGATCGTGGTGGCGTTCGTGCGCGAGGCCTTGCGCGGCCAGGGCGGCGTCGATGTCGCGGCGCGTGCAGCCGCAGGGGTAGGCCAGGCCGCGTGCCCGCAGCACGTCCAGCATCTGCTGGTAGCGCGCGCCGCGGCGTGACTGGTACAGCGGCGGTGCGTCGGGCAGCAGCTGGCAATCGGCAAGCTGGGCCAGGATGCGCTCGGCCGCGCCCGCACGGCAGCGCCCGCTGTCCACGTCTTCAATGCGCACCAGCCACCGGCCGCCGGCCGCGCGCGCGTCCAGCCAGCTGGCCAGCGCCGCCACCAGCGAGCCCGCATGCAGCGGCCCGGTGGGCGAGGGGGCAAAACGACCCAGGTACATGCAGGCGGGCGATGGCAAGCGGATGGGCGGCAGGCGGGGCGCGCAAGGCACCCGACGGCGGTCGTCTCAGGTGGCGACGGCCAGCGCCAGTTCCAGCCCCGAGACGAAGGCGTCCTCCAGCCGATGGCCCAGGCACCAGTCGCCGCAGGCGCCCAGGTGCAGCGCCTTGTCCCAGACGAAGGATTGGCCCAGCGCGACCTGGGTTTGCGCATGCGGCCAGAGCAGGGCGCGCGCCGCGCTCGGTGTCGCGCGGATGCCGGTGATTTCGGCAAAGGCCTTGAGCAGCTTGTCCTGCACGCGCTGCGCACCGTCCATGCGGTGCTCTTCGGACCAGGCGGGGCTGGCCTGCACCGTCCAGCGCTCGACCTGGGCGCGCGCGGGTTTGGACGATTCGCGCGCCAGCCAGGCCACGCGGTGGTGGGTGCTGCGCGCCGCATTCCATTGCGGACCCAGCGTGGTCAGGCCCGGACGCACCGCCTGCGCAAAGCTCAGCATCAGCGTCCAGCACGGGGCCATGCGCACCTGTGCCAGGGCCGGTGCCCAGGCGGGGCGCAGGCCCGAGGCCCGCAGCAGTGTCAGTGCCTCGGGCGCGGGCAGGGCCAGCAGCAGCGCGTCGAAACTGCCCGCGTCTTGCAGATCCTGCGCATCCGGCCCGGTGACGGTCTGCAGCCGCCAGCGTGCGCCCAGGCGCTTGAGCCGCCCGACCTGCCGGCCCGTGTGAAGCTGCGCCAGAGGCTCTGCCCAGGCGGCGGCCAGCGCGTCCATGCCGGGCTGCGCCACCCAGTGCGCCTCGCCGGGGGGCGGCGCGGCGCTGACCACGCGGCCCGCGCCGTCAAGCACGCGCACGGTGCTCGCGCTCCAGGGGCGGCACAGGCCGGGCACGGTCTGCAGCGCGCGGGCGAAGCGCTCGTCGCGCACCGTGAAGTACTGCGCGCCGGCATCGAAGCCGCCGGCCGGGCTCTGCAGCGTCAGGGTGCGCCCGCCGACGCGCGCGGCCTGCTCGAACACGCTCACCCTGTGGCCCGCCTGCGCCAGCGTGCGGGCACAGACGATGCCGGCAATGCCGGCGCCGACGACGGCGTAATGCTGGGGCTTGCGCCGTGGCTGGACGGGGGCTTGCGCGGGCATGGCGGTCTTCCTTGGTGGCACTGGCCGCACTCTACACGCGCGCGCAGCCGGCGGGGAAAGCCGGGGCGCATGCCGCTGCGCGATCCGCCGGCGTCGCCCCTTGGCAAATGCCGCGTCGCACCCACATGGGAAGATGGCAGAACCCCGTCAAGGAGAACCCTTCATGCTCACCCTGCGCAAGGCCAGCGAGCGCGGCCTGGCCGACCACGGCTGGCTCAAGTCGCTGCACAGCTTTTCGTTTGCCGACTACTACGACCCGGGCCACATGGGCTGGGGCAATCTGCGCGTGATCAATGAAGACCGCATCGCGCCGGGCAGCGGTTTCGGTACGCACGGACACCGCGACATGGAGATCATCAGCTACGTGCTCTCGGGCGAGCTCGCGCACCGCGACAGCATGGGCAACGTGCAGGCGATACCGCCGGGCGACGTGCAGCGCATGAGCGCGGGCAGCGGCGTGATGCACAGCGAGTTCAACCACGCCCAGGGGCAGGAGACGCACTTCCTGCAGATCTGGATCCTGCCCGACGTCCAGGGCGTGTCGCCCAGCTACGAGCAAACGCGCGTGCCCGATTCCGCCAAGCGCGGGCGTCTGCACCTGATCGCCGCGCCCATGGGACAGGGCGGCGCGGTGGGCATGCATGCCGACGCGCGCCTGTATGCGGGTCTGTTCGACGGCGATGAAGCGGCGCGCCTGGTGATCGAGCCGGGGCGCAAGGCCTATGTCCACCTGGTGCGCGGGACGCTGGACGTCAATGGCGCGGCGCTCGCGGGCGGGGACGCCGCGCTCTTGCAGGACGAAACCCAGATCACGCTGGCGCAGGGCAAGGGGGCCGAGGTGCTGGTCTTCGACCTCGCACCGTGATAGCAAAAAAATAGCTACTTGTGCTTGATGGGCGGGCGCTGGAGGCCGATTTGGCTCATATTTTCAGTCGAAGCGCTTCCAGGCGCCGTCCAGCAGCAACTGGTGCGGTTTGAAGCGCGTCTTGTAATTCATCTTCGGGCTGAGCGCGATCCAGTAGCCCAGATAGACGTGCTCCAGTCCCATGGCGCGCGCCTGGGCGATCTGCCAGAGGATGCTGTAGGTGCCGTAGCTCGCGTCTTCGTCGGGGTCGTAGAAGGTGTAGACCGCCGACAGGCCGTTGTCCAGGATGTCCAGCACCGACACCATGCGCAGCAGCCCGGGCTTGCCGTCGGCCTGCGGCTCGCGGAATTCGATCAGGCGCGAGTTGACCCGGCTTTGCAGCAGGAACTGGGTGTACTGGTCGATGCTGTCGTGGTCCATGCCGCCGCCGGCGTGGCGTACCGCCTGGTAGCGCAGGTAGAGCTGGTAGTGCTCGGGCACGAAATGCAGGCGCAGCGCGCGCGCCTCGAGCGTGCGGTGGCGCCGCAAGGCGCGGCGCTGGCTGCGGTCGGGCCGGAAGTCCTGCGCCAGGATGCGTATCGGCGTGCAGGCATTGCAGCCTTCGCAGTGCGGGCGGTAAGTGAACATGCCGCTTCGGCGAAAGCCCTGGGCGATGAGTTCGGAATACACACCGCTGTGGATCAGGTGGCTGGGCGTGGCCACTTCCGAGCGCGCCAGACGCCCCGGCAGGTAGCTGCATTCATAGGGCGCCGTGGTGTAGAACTGCAGCGCCTGCAGCGGCAGGTCGTTGAGTTGGGTCATGCTGTGGTTGCGGGCAAAAGCTCGTCCCAGCATTGTGGTGCAAAACGCCAATCCAGCGCCGCCAGTGTGCGTGCCCGCGCCACATGCGCGAGGAAGTCTTCGCGGTCGATCTCGCGCGCGCCCAGCGACGCCAGGTGGCGCGTGTTCTGCTGGCAGTCGATCAGCCGCACCCCCTGGAGGCGGCACAGCGCCACCAGCGCCGCCAGGGCGATCTTGGAAGCGTCGCGCGCGTGGGCGAACATGGATTCACCGAACACCGCGCGCCCCAGCGCCACGCAGTACAGGCCGCCCACGAGTCGCCCGTGCACCCAGGTCTCGACGCTGTGGGCAAAGCCGGCGGCGTGCAGCGCCTCGTAGGCACGCACCATCCGCGGCACGATCCAGGTACCCGCCTGGCCGCTGCGCGCCGTGCTGGCGCAGGCGTGGATGACGGCGGCGAAGTCGCTGTCCACCCGCAGCTCGTGCCCGGGTGCGGCGCGAAAGCGCTTGAGCGTCTTGCGCAGCGAGGCGTGCAGGCGGAATTCGTCCAGCGGCAGCACCATGCGCGGCGCGGTGCTCCACCAGAGGATGGGCTGGTCCTCGCCGAACCACGGAAAGATGCCCTGCGCGTAGGCCGCCACCAGGTGCGGCACGTCCAGCGCGCCGCCGGCCGCCAGCAGACCGGGCATGGGGCTGTCCGGCCCCCAGCTGGTCTGCGGCGGCGGAAACGGGTCTTGCGCCGCCAGCCAGGGAATGGGGCCGCTCATGGCTGCAGCCTGCCGCGCGCCCGTGCGCTTCAGAGCCCGAGCTTGTGCGCCACGTAGTCCGCGTCCTTGTCGCCGCGCCCCGACAGATTCACGAGGATGTTCACTTCCTTGCCCAGCCCGGGCGCCACGCGCATGGCCCAGGCCACGGCGTGCGCGCTCTCCAGGGCCGGCACGATGCCTTCGACGCGCGACAGGCGCATGTAGGCGTCCAGCGTTTCCTTGTCGTCGGCCACCTCGTACTGCACCCGGCCAATGTCCTTGAGGTAGCTGTGCTGCGGCCCTATGCCGGGGTAGTCCAGGCCCGAGGCGATGCTGTGCACGGCCGCCGGTACGCCCGGCGCGTCTTCCAGCACGTAGCACTTCATGCCGTGGATCTCGCCCGGCTTGCCCATGGTGAGCGTGGCCGCGTGGCGCCCGGGCTTGTCCGTGCCTTCGCCCGCGGGCTCCACGCCCACCAGCTTGACGCTTTCGTCCTCCAGAAAGGCCGTGAACAGCCCCATGGCATTGGAGCCGCCGCCGACGCAGGCCGCCGCATAGTCGGGCAGCTTGCCGTGCTTGCCGAGGAATTGCTCGCGCGCCTCGCGCCCGACGATGCTTTGAAAGTCGCGCACCATCATCGGAAACGGGTGCGGCCCGACGACCGAGCCAATGGCGTAGAAGTAGTTGGTCGGGTCCTTCAGGTATTCCTCGAAGGCGTTGTCCACCGCCTCCTTGAGCGTGGCCGCGCCGCGCGTGACCGGTACCAGCGTCGCGCCCAGGATGCGCATCTTGGTGACGTTGGGATGTTCCTTCTCGATGTCCACCTGGCCCATGTGGATCTCGCACGGTATGCCCACCAGCGCGCAGGCCGTGGCCAGCGCCACGCCGTGCTGGCCCGCGCCGGTCTCCGCGATCACCTTGGTCTTGTTCATGAACCTGGCCAGCAGCGCCTCGCCCAGGCAGTGGTTGATCTTGTGCGCGCCGGTGTGGTTGAGGTCTTCGCGCTTCAGGTGAATCTGTGCGCCGCCGAGCTGCTGCGAGAGGCGCCGCGCGTGAAAGATCGGACTGGGCCGGCCGACGTAGTCCGTCTGCAGTTCGCGCAGTTCCTGCTGGAAGTCTGCGCGCTGCGTGATCTCGGCATAGGCCTTGCCGATGTCGTCCATCGCCTGCTTGAGAAACGGCGGCACCAGCTGGCCGCCGTAGGGGCCGAAATAGCCCTGTGCGTCGGGCATGGGTGCGAACGGGGTGGTCATGACTGCTCTCCTGTGCTTGTCGTTGCGAAGGGTCTTCGGGCGCCGCCGGCGCCGGCGATTGTGGCACGGCACCCCGGCGGCGCGAGCGCTGCGCGGGCACCGGCGCACACCGAGGCGAGTACGTCGCAGGCGCCGAGCGATGCGTCCGCGGCGGATTCGGAGTGGGAGCGCATCCTGGTGGACAGCGAAGGTCGCGTCGTCCTGGCACATCCGCCGGGCTTGCGTGGCAGTTTCGGCCCCGGGCAGGTAGCGCGATTGCTTACCGGCACAGAGGGCGCCAGCAGCGGGTGGGTGTCGTCTGCGGACACCCAGGGGCGGGCACAGCGGGCCTATTTCGCCCGCGATGACCAGGACTGGACTGCCGTGACCTGGACGCCCTGTTCAGCGCTGGACCCCACCTGCATGCCTGCGCTGGGCTGGCTCCTGGGCGCCGTGCTCGTGCTGCTGGTAAGCGCCGCGTGGGCCATGGTGCGCGCCGCGCTCGCGATGGACCGGGGCGCGGAGGAACGGGCGGTGCAGCGCACTGCGCCGCCCGTGGCCCCCAGGGGACCACCCGATGCCAGCGTTAGCTGGCAAGACCGCATGCTGGTTGAATCGCCCCAGGTTTCGAGGAGGCTACGTGGTTAAAGTGGCTGCCTCTTCCGAAGCGTGTTTGATTGCCAAGTTACTGAAGTATTTTGCTTCAGCTTCTACTGGTGGAATGTTACCGATGGGTTCAAGCAGTCGTTCGGTGTTGAACCAGTGGACCCAGCGCAGTGTGGCCAGCTCCAGTTGCTCACGAGATCTCCACGGCCCCAGTCGCTTGATCACCTCGGTCTTGTACAGGCCATTGATCGTCTCGGCCAAGGCGTTGTCGTAGGCGTCACCCACGGAGCCCACCGAGGCGACAACGCCAGCGTCGACCAGGCGCTCGCTGTAGCGCCAGGACAGATACTGTGAGCCTCTGTCCCCGTGATGCGTGAGCGCGCCCTTGTCCGGCTGACGCGCGTGCAATGCCTGCTCCAGGGCGTCCAGCACGAAATCGGTGTTCATGCACGTGCTTGTCTGCCAGCCCACGATACGGCGGGCAAAGACGTCGGTGACGAAGGCCACGTACAGCCATCCCTGCCAGGTGGACACGTACGTGAAGTCGACCACCCATAGCTGGTTGGGTCGCTCGGCGGTGAAGTTGCGATTGACCCGATCGAGCGGGCACGGCTGGGCGGCATCGGCCATAGTGGTGCGCACGCGCCTGCCACGGCGTGCGCCTTCGATGCCCAGGTGCTTCATCAGCCGAGCCACGGTACAGCGAGCCACGGCAATACCCTCACGCTGCAACTGGTGCCAGAGCTTGCGCACGCCATAGACCTGCCAGTTGGCGTTGTACACACGCTCAATCTCTACGGCCAGCACCTCATCGCGTTTGGCTCGCTCGCTACGCAGTTCAGGATCGCGCTGACAAGCAGCGTGACGCCAGTACGCCGACGGGGCGACCTGCAACGTCCTGCAGATCGGCTTGACCCCATGCACTTCGCGGTGCCTGTCGATGAACGCGTTCACTTGAATTTGCGGTCGAGCTCCGCCTGGGCGAAAAAAGCACTGGCAAGGCGCAATATCTCGTTGGCGCGCCGCAGCTCCTTGACCTCACGCTGCAGCGCCTTGATCTCATCGCGCTCGTGCGTGGTGACGCCGGGCCGCTGCCCGCCATCAACCTGGGCGCGCTTGACCCAGCTCAGCAAGGTTGTGGGCGTGCAGCCGATCTTGGGGGCAATCGCCGCCACGGCCTTCCACAGGGAGGGATACTCGCCCCGTCCCTCCTGCACCATCCGCACTGCGCGTTCGCGCACCTCTGCGGAAAACTTCGTTGCATTGTTCATGGCTCAATCCTCTCAAAGATTTGAGCCTCCTCGGAAACCGGGGCGATTCAGTACAAATCGATCCAGGTTTCGGCCAGCGGCTGTTGACAGTCGAGAATCTGACCACGTTCCACGAAATGGCCGGGCAACGGCCGGACGATGCCATCGTTATCTACACGGGCGGCATGCCGAGTCCATCGTGGAAGCGAGCCTATGCAGTGTTTCTGAAGGCGCTTGCGCCGACCGCGGCCCTCCATCACTGGGGCGACATCGACTTGGGCGGATTCCGCATTGCGTCGCACATCGCTAAGTGCTGCGAACAAGAAGGGCGTTCGCTCCGTTTGCATGGCATGCGCGCTGATGCCGTGCTACCTGGCACCGTTACCCAGCGTGAATTGGCACCCTCTGCACGGCGCGAGATTCTCAGGGTCTGTGAGCGCTGGGGGTGGGGTGAAGAAGCTGCAGCACTCGGGGCGCTCGCGGTCGAGCAGGAAGCGATGGAGCCATGCTGGCCCGAGTGATCACGGCAGCGGCGCAAGTACCTGTCGATCTATTGAGACTGTCCGAAGGTTTGCAGCTCGCGTGCGTGGGATCCTGCCACTCCGACACGCTCATGACCGTGGCCGTTGGCAACAACCCGTCAACCATGAACGTCTCAGATCAGCCCCAGAAACGGTCATGAAGCCGGTGAGCCCGAAAGGTTGCTCCTGGCCGATGGAGCGGAAGTTGATAGCCATGGCTGCGTGCCATCACCGGACAAAAAGAAGCCCGCTTGTGCGGGCTTCTGTTGCATATCTGCTACGCGCTGCGCAGCGGATCGGTGTTTTTGGCGTCCGACTGGCGTCCGTTATCGTAAGTTGTTGATTTTGTTTGTATTAGTTCGATCTTGTAGCCGTCCGGGTCCGTCACGAAGGCGATGATGGTGCTGCCGCCCTTGACCGGCCCGGCTTCGCGCGTGACCTGGCCGCCTGCGGCCTTGATGCGCTCGCAGGCCGCGTAGGCATCGGGTACGCCGATCGCGACATGGCCGTAGGCATTGCCGTGCTCGTAGCTCTCGACGCCCCAGTTCCAGGTCAGTTCGATTTCGGCCTGGCCGGGGTTGCCGCCCTCGTAGCCGAGGAAGGCGAGCGAATATTTGTATTCGGGGTTCTCGCTGGTGCGCAGCAGCTGCATGTCCAGCACCCGGGTGTAGAAATCAATGGAACGCTGCAGGTCGCCGACCCGCAGCATGGTGTGTAGAAGTCGCATGCGGTGATTATGGCGAACGGCCCGGGGCGGACAATAGGCGTTTCGATTCCATCGTTTGCACTGCCATGATCCACAGCCCTCTTGAAGCCGCCGCGCCCCTGCGCCTGACCAGTCTGTCGCACGGTGGCGGCTGCGGATGCAAGATTGCCCCGGGGGTGTTGCAGGAGATCCTTCAGGGCAGCGCCGCAGGCTGGGTGCCGCCCGAACTGCTGGTAGGCAACGAGACCGCGGACGACGCGGCCGTGTACCGGCTCAACGAAGAACAGGCGCTGGTGGCCACCACCGACTTCTTCATGCCCATCGTGGACGATCCCCATGACTTCGGGCGCATCGCCGCGGCCAATGCCATCAGCGACATCTACGCCATGGGCGCACGGCCCATCATGGCGCTGGCCTTGCTGGCCATGCCACTGGCCAGGCTCTCGCTGGAGACGATAGGCGCGGTGGCGCGCGGTGGGCAGGCCGTCTGCCGCAAGGCGGGCATCCCCATTGCGGGCGGTCACACCATAGACTCGGTCGAGCCGATCTACGGGCTGGTGGTCATGGGCCTGGTGCATCCTGAGCAGGTCAAGCGCAACCGCGACGCGCGCGCTGGCGATGTGCTCATCCTGGGCAAGCGCCTGGGCGTGGGCGTGCTCTCCGCGGCGCTCAAGAAGGACAGGCTCGACGCCGCAGGCTACGACGCGCTCATTGCCAGTACCACGCAGCTCAATACGCCGGGCATGGCGCTGGCGCAGCTGCCGGGGGTCCATGCGCTCACCGACGTGACCGGTTTTGGCCTTGCCGGCCATGCGCTGGAGCTCGCGCGCGCCTCGGGGTTGACGGCGCAGCTGCGCTACGACAGCCTCGCATTGCTGCCGCAGGTGGCGCAGCTGGTCGAGCAGGGCCTGCAGACCGGCGCGTCAAGGCGCAACTGGGATGCCTACGGCGCTGAGGTCCTGCTGGATCCGGCGCTCGCGCCCGCTGCGCGCGCCATCCTCACCGACCCCCAGACCTCGGGCGGCCTGCTCGTCAGTTGCACGCCCCAGGTCGCGCCCGAGGTGTTGCGCCTGTTTGCCGAGCAGGGCTTCGAGCATGCAGCCGTCGTGGGTGAAATGTTGCCCCCAGGCGGCCACACCCTGGTCGTGCGCGCTTGAAGGGCGGCAGCAGACCCGGTGCGCCTGAACCCGTATCTGCCCGCCGGGGCCCTAGCGGCGCGCGGGGTCGAAGTGCTTCTTCAGCCCCGTCCAGCATTCGTGGTAGCGGCGCTGGCGCTGGGGTGACTCCAGTGCGAAGCGCGTGGCCTGGATGACCACTGGCGTCTCGAACATGATGGCCATGGTGTCGCGGATGTAATCGGGCTGGCTGGTGTCGTGGCTGCTGGCCTTGTCGAAGGTGCCGGCATCCGGTCCGTGGCCGATCATGGAGTTGTGCAGCGACGCACCCCCCGGGGCAAAACCCTCGGCCTTGGCGTCGTAGGCGCCGTGTACCAGGCCCATGAATTCGCCGGCGATGTTGCGGTGAAACCACGGTGGGCGGAAGGTGTCGAGCATGGCCAGCACGCGCGGCGCGAAGGCGACGAAGTCCAGCGTGTCCACCCCCGGCGTGCTGCTGGGCGCGTGCAGCACGAGGAAGATCGACGGGTCCGGGTGGTCGTAGCTGATCGAGCCTATGGGGTTGAACTTGCGCAGGTCGTATTTGTAGGGTGCGCCGTTGCCGTGCCAGGCGACGACGTCGAGCGGCGAATGGCCTATGGGCGCGCGCCACAGGCGCCCCTGGAACTTGGCCACCATCTCGAAGCTGCCTTCCTTGTCCTCGTAGGCCGCCACGGGTGTGAGGAAGTCGCGCGGGTGCGCCAGGCCGTTGGAGCCGATCACGCCCAGATCGGGCAGGCGCAGATGGGCGCCGTAGTTCTCGCAGACGTAGCCGCGCGCGGGGCCCTCGGGCAGATCCACGCGAAAGCGCACGCCCCGCGGAATCACCGCGATCTCCTGCGGCTCGATCTCGATCAGGCCGAACTCGGTGGCAATCGACAGCCGTCCCTGCTGCGGCACGATGAGCAGTTCGCCGTCGGCGTTGTGAAAGTAGCGCGTGCCCATGGACTGGTTGGCCGCATAGATGTGGACCGCGCAGCCGGCATTGCCGCCCATGGTGGTCATGCCGTCGACGAAGTCCACTTCCGCGCTCGGGCCGGGCAGGGGCAGCGGGTCCCAGCGCAGCGGGTTGGGCGGCGTGGGCACGTCGTCGAAGTGGCTGAGCCAGCGCGGCGCGATGTCGCAGGGCTCGTAGGGCTCCTGCACCGCTGCCGGGCGGATGCGATACAGCCAGGAGCGCCGGTTGGCATGGCGCGGTGCGGTGAAGGCGGTGCCCGAGAGCTGTTCGGCATACAGGCCGTAGGGCGCCTTCTGCGGTGAATTGCCGCGCGCCGGCAGCGCGCCGGGCAGGGCCTCGGTGGAAAACTCGTTGCCGAAGCCCGGCATGTAGCCTTGTTCAGACATGGTGATCTCCTCAAACGTCAGGGGCCAAAGCCTAGCCCCAATTGGCATCAGACGGCGACCGGTGCCTTGAGCGCCGGATGGTGCCGGTAGTCCTGCACCTCGAAGTCCTCGTAGGCATAGTCGAAGATGGACGCGGGCCTGCGCTGGATGTGCAGCACCGGGTAAGGGTAGGGCGCGCGCGCCAGCTGCGTGCGCACCTGCTCGAGGTGGTTGCTGTACAGGTGGCAGTCGCCGCCGGTCCAGATGAAGTCGCCCACGCCGAGGTCGCACTGCTGCGCCAGCATGTGCGTGAGCAGCGCGTAGCTGGCGATGTTGAAAGGCACGCCCAGGAAGATGTCGGCGCTCCTCTGGTAGAGCTGGCAGCTGAGCTTGCCTTCGGCCACATAGAACTGGAACAGCGCATGGCAGGGCATGAGCGCCATCCGGGGCAGGTCCGCCACGTTCCAGGCCGAGACGATGATGCGCCGGCTGTCCGGGTTGCTCTTGAGCTGCTCGACGACCTGCGCGATCTGGTCGATGTGCGCACCGCCCGGCGCCGGCCAGGAGCGCCACTGCACGCCGTACACGGGCCCGAGATCGCCGGTGTGCGGGTCGGCCCATTCGTCCCAGATGGTCACGCCCCTTTCCTGCAGCCAGCGGGCGTTGCCGCTGCCGCGCAGGAACCACAGCAGCTCGTGGATGATGGACTTGAGATGCACCTTCTTGGTCGTGACCAGCGGAAAGCCCTCGGCCAGGTCGAAGCGCATCTGGTGGCCGAAGACGCTCAGCGTGCCGGTGCCGGTGCGGTCGCCCTTGGCCACGCCGTGTTCGTAGACGTGGCGCATCAGGTCTTCGTACTGGGAGCGGACGGGGCGTTCAGTTTCAAGCATGAAATTGGGCTCTAGCGCTTGTGTGGCGGGCGCAAGCAGCTATGGTTTGGAGAGTACGCAGCCTGGATTCATGATGCCTTGCGGATCGAGCGCCTGCTTGATCGCGCGCATCATCGCCAGCGCCACCGGCGGCTCGTAGCGCTCCAGTTCGTGGGTCTTGAGCTGGCCCACACCGTGCTCGGCCGAAAACGATCCGCCGAATTGCGCCACCGCGTCGTACACCAGCCGGTTCACGCGCGCCTCCTGCTCGCGCAGGAAGACCTTGCCGTCGTCGCCTTCGGGCGCCTGCACGTTGTAGTGCAGGTTGCCGTCGCCCAGGTGGCCGAAGTTGACCAGGCGCACGCCGGGGATCTCGCGCGTGAGCAGCGCATCGGTGTGCTCGACGAAGGCCGGGATGCGCGAGGCGGCCACCGAGATGTCGTGCTTGATGTTCAGCCCCTCCTCGGCCTGGGCCAGCGGAATGCTCTCGCGCACGTGCCAGAGCTCGCGGGCCTGGGCGATGCTCTCGGCCACCACCGCGTCGAGCACGCAGCCCTCGTCGAGTGCGTGCTCCAGCAGGTGCTCGAAGCGTTCGCGTGCGTGCTGCTCCGATTCGCTGTCGGCGTTTTCCAGCAGCACGCAGTAGGGCGCCCCCTGCATGGCGGCAAAGGGCACGCGCAGCTGCGGCATGTGGCGCGCGACGAGCGAGAGCGCGAACTGTCCCATCACCTCGAAGCCGGTGAGCGATGCGCCCAGGTGCTGGTGCGCCAGGCCCAGCAGGCGCACGGCGGCTGCCATCGAAGGCACGGCGGCCCAGGCGGTGAGATCGGCCACCGGCTTGGGAAAGAGCTTCATCGTGGCGGCGGTGATCACGCCCAGCGTGCCTTCGCTGCCGATGAAGAGGTGGCGCAGGTCGTAGCCGGTGTTGTCCTTGCGCAGACCCGACAGGCCCTCCCAGACCTCGCCCTGCGCCGTCACGACCTCCAGCCCCAGGCACAGCTCGCGCGTATTGCCGTAGCGCACCACCTGCGTGCCCCCGGCGTTGGTGCCGAGATTGCCGCCGACCGTGCACGAGCCTTCGGCCGCGAGCGAGAGCGGAAACAGCAGGCCATGCTGGTCGGCGTATTCCTGCAGCGTCTGCAGGATGCAGCCGGCCTCCACCGTCACGGTGAGGTTGTCGCGGTCGATCGCGCGGATGCGGTTCATGCGCGTGAGGCTGAGCACGATTTGCGTGCCGCTGTCGTCGGGCGTCGCGCCCACCGACAGGCCGGTGTTGCCACCCTGCGGGATCAGCGCCGTGCCCGCCTTGGCGCAGGCGCGCACCACGGCGGCCACCTCGGCCGTACTGGCCGGGCGCACCACGGCCAAGGCCTTGCCCTGGCGGCGGCGGCGCCAGTCTTGTTCCCAGGCACAGAGCTTGCCTTGGGTGAGTACGTGGTCTGCGCCGACGATGCTGCGCAGCGCTTCAAGGAGAGGTTCGGGAGTCATGCAATTCCGGTCGAGAGGGACGTGCCGCGCGCAGGCGCAGGCGGATATGCATCACGCAGGCGGCAAACAGCAGCAGGCTCAGGGCGATTTCGATCAGCGCCAGCCAGCGGCTGGGGGCGGGATCGCTCCAGGCGCGCACCACGCCTTCGGTGAAGTACAGCCACAGCAGCAGGCTGAGCCAGCGGTAGGTGTACATGCGCCGCTTGAGCAGGCCCGCCAGCGGCAGGGCCAGGGGCAGCGCCTTGAGTGCGATCCAGGAGCCGCCGGGGCGCAGGGGGCTGAGCCACAGCTCCCAGGCCAGGCACAGCACGATCAGCAGCGTCAGGGCCGTGATCGCCAGGGTCTGGCTCAGTACCACCAGGGGCGGCGGTGCGGCGGAGATGGGCGGCGTGGTCGGCATGGTCGGCGGAATCTGGGATCATACGGGCGATGAGATTCACCCGCGCCACCGTCGATCACGTTCTGCGCCGGCTGCGCCACTTTCCCTGGCAGGGGGTGGCCCTGCTGATGGCCGAGCGCTACCGCGAAGACCGCCTGGGCCAGACCGCCGCCAGCCTGACCTACACCACGCTGCTGGCGCTGGTGCCTTTCCTGACCGTGGTGCTGGCGATCTTTTCCGCCTTCCCGATCTTCGCCGAGATGCAGCAAGTGCTGCAGACCTGGCTCACCCAGAGCCTGTTCCCCGAGAACATCTCGCGCCCGGTCATGGACTACCTCATGCAGTTCGCCGCCAAGGCCAGCAGCCTGGGCGCGGTGGGCTTCTTCTTTCTCATCGTCACGGCGCTGGCGCTGATCCTCACGATAGACCGCACGCTCAACACCATCTGGCGGGTGCCGCGCCTGCGCCCGCTGGGCCAGCGCGTGCTGATCTACTGGGCGTCGATGACGCTGGGCCCGCTGGTGCTCGCCGGCGGCCTGATGCTGACCTCCTCGGTCGCCTCGGCCGCGTCGCATCGCATCGGCGGCTCGCTGCCCGGCGGGGTGCGCCTGCTGTTCGCCAGCATCGAATTCCTGGTCATGGCCGGCGGCATGTCGGCGCTCTACCACTACGTGCCCAACACCACGGTGCGCTGGCGCCACGCGCTGGCTGGCGGCGTGTTCGTCGCGCTGTGCGTGGCCGTGGCCAAGAAGGGACTGGCGCTGTACCTCGCATCGGTGCCGACCTATTCGCTGATCTACGGCGCCTTTGCCACGCTGCCCATCCTGCTGCTGTGGGTGTACATGGTCTGGGTGATCGTGCTGCTGGGAGCGGTGATCGCGGCTTACGTGCCGCGCCTGCGCACCGCGCTGGCGCATCCGGATGCGCAGGACCAGGCGCCGTTCGCGCTCGCGGTGCAGGTGCTGCAGCAACTGCAGGCGGCGCTGGCCCGGCCCCACCGGGGCCTGACCAGCGCGCAGCTGTCGCGCCTGCTGAACGCGGGCGAGCCGCAACTGGCCGCGGTGCTGCAGGTGCTGCTGCAGCTGGACTGGGTGGCGCAGATCAACGAAGTGGCCTCGGGCGCGCGTGACCTGTCCGATGCGCGCTACCTGCTGCTGGCCGAACCCGCGACCACCCCCATGGAGCCGCTGGTGCAGCGCCTGCTGCTCGAGCGTGCCCCTGCGCTGGAGCGCTTCTGGGGGCATACCGGCATGCAGGTGCTCAAGCTGGCGGACGTGCTCGCGCGCGAGCCGGCAGCTGGCGCGCACGCGCATTGAGGCGCGCCGCCGCGCCTTGCTGCGGCGCCAGCACCTGCACGAAACCGCGCGTGGCCAAAGATCTCGCAGGTCGGTCGCAATTCGCGCCCCGGCGCGCCGTGCCATTTTGATGTCTCGGGCCAGGATGCGAGAACTATTCTCGCCGCAGGGGCGGCCCGTCAGTCTTGCGCTGGCTCCGAGTACCCTCGGGGCCAGTGCCCGGGTTCATTGCAGCACGGTTGCCAGTTGCGCAGGCGTGTCGTGTGGCCTATGCCGGGGTTGAAGGTGTTGCTCGGGTCCAGCGAGCGATAGAAATCCGCCAGTTCCGGTTTGGCGGCATACAGGTGGCCGACGTTGTGCTCGGCCGGGTATTCGGCCCGGCGTGTGTCGAGCAACGCCCACATGCGCTGTTCCATGGCGAGTGGGTCCACTCCCTTCCTGACGATGTAGTCCTGGTGAAAGACGTGGCACAGGAAATGGCCGTAGTACAGCCGGTGCACGATGTCGCGCTGCATGTCGGCGGGAAGCTGCTCCACCCAGTCGCGGTCATTGCGGCGAAGGGCAATGTCCAGTGCGACGATGTCCTCGATCTCCGAACGATGCGCGGCGCGGTAGCGAATCGCCGCTCCGGCGATGGCGAAGCGGTGCAGGAATGCCTTGCGTCCTTCCTCGGGGGTGCACTCGAACCAGTCCCCGGCGCTGCCTGCGGTGAACAGGCGTGCCAGAAATTCGCGCGTGGCCGGTACCGCATCGTCGGACACGCGCACCAGAAGGTGGTGTTCGTAGCGTGCGCGCCATTGCCCCATGCGTGCAGGCAGATGGGCGGGTAGCAGCCGGGTGATCGCTTGCAGCAGGCGATCGGTGGCGCCGTACAGGCCCAGGCGCTCCAGCCAGCCGTCGATGCGGCTCTTGAGCGCGAATGCCGCCGGCATCCAGGAGGTACCGAGATGGTTGATCAGCAGGAACGTGTCTTTGCCATACCGTTCGCCGATATCGTAGGCGGTGCGGTGGATGTATTCGCCAGCGATCGGCAGGCTGGGCAAACCCGTCAGCAGGTGGCGGCGGATCGCAGTCAGGTCATCGGGTGTGTTGCTGCCGATGTAGAACACCGTGCCGGTTTCCCTGGGGAAGGTATCCAGCCGGACGGCAAACAGGCACAACCTGCCGGCCGAGCCTGAAGCTTCGAACAAGCGCGACGGATCGGCATTGAAGCGCGCCGGAGTGTCGGCGTCGACGTCGCGCACGTGTTCGGCGTAGTGCTTGTCCGATGCCGGATGCCGTGGATCATGGCTGATGTCCGCCTCGGTGTAGTCGCCGGCTTGCAGGCGCGTGAGGATTTCTTCGGGTGTAGTGCCCA
Source organism: Comamonas flocculans (assembly GCF_007954405.1). Lineage (NCBI taxonomy): Bacteria > Pseudomonadati > Pseudomonadota > Betaproteobacteria > Burkholderiales > Comamonadaceae > Comamonas > Comamonas flocculans. The sequence continues at coordinate 3,146,944 of NZ_CP042344.1, forward strand.
GCGCGATGCCCAGATGGTTGACCAGTTCCAGCCTGCCGCGGTCGTCCACGCGGGCGTAGAGCGCCAGCTCCGTATAGGCCGGGCCGCGGCGCACCAGCGCACCGCCGGAGTTGTTGCAGATGCCGCCCAGCACCGAGGCACCTATGCACGAGGAGCCGATTACCGAATGCGGCTCGCGCTGCAACGCGGCGAGTTCCCGCTCCAGGCGATGGAGCGTCGCGCCGGGCAGACAGACCACCTGCGCACCGTCGGCAATGATCTGCACGCCGCTGATGCGCATGGTGTTGATCAGGATGACCTGCCGGTCGTATTCGCTGCCATCGGGCGTGGAGCCGCCCGTCAGGCCGGTATTGGCGGCCTGCATGATGACGATGCAATCGGCTGCGACGGCTGCCTGCAGCACCTTCCACTGCTCCAGCAGACTGCCCGGGCGGACCACGGCCAGAACCGGACCCTGCCCCGTGCGGTGACCTTTGCGGAAACGCCGCGTGGCTTGCGGGCCGGTCAGTACGTGGGTGCGTCCGACGATTTTGCGCAGCTGCGCCAGGAGTGTGTCAGTTGCGTGCGCCGTGGTGGCAGGCGTGGCACTCATGCCTGCTGTGCCAGCAAATCGGCGGTGATCTCGGTGATCTTGCTGACGCTGGTGAGCGTCATGGCGACGCGTATTTCCTTTTCCAGCAATTGCAGCAGCTGCGCGACACCGGCTTCACCCGCAGCGGCCAGTGCGTAGACGTAGGCACGGCCGATCATCGCTGCGTCGGCCCCGAGCGCGAGCGCGCGCACGACATCCAGGCCGCTGCGCACGCCGGAGTCGAACAGTATCTTGATCTGGCCCTTGACTGCTTCGGCGATGGCCGGTAGCGCACGCGCAGAGGACAGGACGCCGTCGAGCTGGCGTCCGCCGTGGTTGGAGACGACGATACCATCGGCTCCGAAGCGCACCGCGTCCCGGGCGTCTTCGGGGTCCAGGATGCCCTTGATCACCATGGCACCCTTCCAGAACGCGCGGATCCATTCGAGGTCCTTCCATGAGATGGACGGGTCGAAGTTGGCGTTCAGGTAGCCCATGTAGTCCTGCAGGCTCGTGGGGCTGCCGCGGTAGGCGGAGATATTGCCCAGGTCATGCGGGCGGCCCAGCAGGCCGACATTGCAGGCCCAGCGTGGATGCAGCATGGCCTGCAGGTAGCGGCGCAGTGCCGCGTACGGGCCGCTCATGCCGGAATGCGCATCGCGATAGCGCGCTCCGGGCACCGGCATGTCAACGGTGAACACCAGGGTCGAGCAGCCCGCCGCCTGGGCGCGCTCCAGCGCATTGCGCATGAATCCGCGATCCTTGAGCACGTAGAGCTGAAACCACATGGGCCGCTCGATCCGGGGAGCAACCTCCTCGATCGGACAGACCGAGACGCTGGACATGGTGAACGGCACGCCATGGGCATCGGCTGCGCGCGCCGCCTGCACCTCGCCGCGGCGACGGTACATGCCGGTCAACCCCACGGGTGCGAGCGCCACGGGGATGGCCAGCCGTTCACCGAACAGTTCGGTGCTGGTGTCGAGCCGGCTCATGTCCTTGAGCACGCGCTGGCGCAGGGCTACCTCGGAGAGATCCTGCGTGTTGCGTCGCAGCGTCCACTCGTCATAGGCGCCGCCGTCAATGTAGTGAAACAGGAATGGAGGAAGGAATTTTCGTGCCGCCGGGCGGTAGTCGGCGGCTGAGGAGATGATCATTGCGATGACTCTGCGTCGGTTGGTGGTGGTTCGGTATCGGGCAGCAGCGTGGGCGCCAGGTCCACCGGCAGGCGCATCGAGCGCTCGCGCCGGGCGGCGTCTTCGTCCAGCCGCACGATGGTTGCGCGCACGTGTTCCAGATGCACGCCGATGCTCGATCGTGCGCGTTGCGGATCACCTTCCAGAACGGCCAGCATCAGGTCCTCGTGCTGTTGCGTCAGCTCCTGCAGCGTCTGCGGGGCGCTGAGCCGGAACATGTCGAGGCGGTTGCGCTCGACGGTGGACAACATCAGGGTGAACAGGCTGTGCATCACCTGCACCAGCACCAGGTTGTGCGAGGCTTCGGCAATCGCCAGATGAAACTGCGCATCGGCTCGCGCGGCCAGTTCGGCGTGGCCGCTTCGCTGGTACTGGAGCATGACGTTGAAGCAGCGCCGGATATGCGTCTTATCCTGCGCCGTGGCGCGCTGCGCGGCCAGCCAGGCGGTACTGGTTTCGAGTGCATGCCGCGTCTCCAGCACATCGTAGCGGTAGTGCGGATCGGAATCGATCAGCCCTGCCAGCGGCTCCATCGCGCCGCGCAGCCATTCGGCCGTCGGATGGGTCTGCAGGTAGGTGCCGTCGCCGCGGCGCGAAGCCAATATGCCCTGGCTGGTGAGTTTCTGGATCGCTTCGCGCACGGAGGTGCGCGAGACGCCGAGATCCTCGGCCAGCCGCCGCTCGGCGGGAAGCCGCTGTCCGGGCTGCAGTCGGCGCGACTGCACCAGGGCCAGCACTTTCTCGACGACGTGATCGGCCAGGCGCATGGCGGGCGTGTTTTCTGCTTGCGGGTGCTTCATGTCCGGGAATCATCCACGTAAACCGGCTGCCGTGCCGGTGGACGGATCATCCTCCCGGAGCGCCGTACATCTGCTGCGGTAGCCACAGGATGATCTGCGGGAACAGCAGGCACAGCGCCACCATGGCCATTTGCAGCAGTACGAAGGGGATGATCCCGATGTAGATGTCGCGTATGGTCACGCCGGCGGGCACCACGCCCTTGAGGTAGAACAGCGAGAAACCGACCGGCGGCGTCAGGAACGAGGTCTGCAGCATCAGGGCGATGAGGATCAGGAACCAGGTCATGTCGGTTCCATTGAGCTTGATCACTGGGGCCAGCAGCGGCAGGATGATGAGCACGATCTCGAACCAGTCGAGGAAGAACCCGGCGACGAACACGACCGCGAGCACCAGCAGCACCAGACCCGTCGGGCCCAGGCCCGTGCCCTTGAAGAATTCCGTGATCAGCTCATCGCCGCCAATCATGCGCAGCACGTAGGCGAACACCGTCGCGCCGATGAAGATGGCGAAGATGAAGCTGGTGGTCAGCGTGGTTTCCACGCCCACTTGGCGGATCACCTGCCAGCTCAGCTTGCGGTTGATCGCGGCCAGCACCATGGCCCCGGCCGCGCCCAGACCGGAGGCTTCGGTGGGTGTGGCAATGCCGAAGAAGATGGAGCCGAGCACCAGCAGGATCAGCCCGAAGGTTGGCAGTGTCGACAGGAAGGCTACGCCTACCTGCGCCAGCGTCAGCTTTTCGGCATTGGCCGGGCGCGGCGGGACGATGTCGGGTCGGATGAAACCGACCGCGACGACGTACACCATGTACAGCGTGCCGAGCAGCAGGCCGGGGATGAGCGCCCCCATGAACAGATCGCCCACGGAGGTGGAGACCTGGTCGGCCATCAGCACCAGCATGATGGACGGCGGGATCAGGATGCCCAGCGTGCCGGACGCCGCCACCAGGCCCGAGGCGATCGGTTTGGAATAGTTGTGCTGCAGCAGGATCGGCATTGCCAGCATCGCCAGCAGCACCACCGAAGCGCCGACGATGCCAGTGGACGCAGCCAGCAGGATGCCGATGACGATCACCGTCAGCCCCAGCCCGCCGCGGATCCCACCGAACACCTTGACGAAATTGCGCATCATCACGTCGGCAACGCCCGAGCGGTCGAGCATCAGGCCCATGTAGACGAACATCGGCAGCGATACCAGCACCCAGTTGGACATGATGGCGTCGAAGCGGTCGATGATGCCGGAGAACTTGACCCAGCTGGTCAGCAGGAAGGTGTCCATCCCGAACTGGGTTGTCAGCGTGATCGCCAGCGCCGTGAAGAGCACCGAGACGCCGGCCAGCAGCCAGGCCACCGGAAAGCCCAGGAACAGGCAGACGATGAAGCTCGCCATCAAGGTGAGCGAGAGGATTTCGTAGAACGGCATGATGGTTGGTCGCTGCTTCAACGGCTGGTTGCGGGGGAGGCGGCGCAGTGGCGCAGCGCCGCCCAGACGCGCGTCAGGCGGCCCAGGCCGGCCAGCGCCAGCAGTGCGAAGGCGGTGATCAGGAAGGATTTGAGCGCCCAGCGAAACGGCAGTCCGCCCGGCGCGGCGGATATCTCGCCAAGCTGCCAGGACGTGACCACGAAGGGCACGCTGAACCAGATGGCCAGCACCGCAAAGCTGAGCAGCAGCAGAGCGATGCCCAGCAACTCGATCCACAGCCGCACCCGGTAGGGGAATTTTTCAGCAATGACATCGATGCGCACGTTGCGTTCATGCACCTCGGTGAACGACAGGCCCAGCATGAAGCCGACCGCGTACAGGTGCCATTGGACTTCCTCCAGCATGATGGAGCCGATACCAAAGACGTAGCGCAGCACCACCTGCAGGACGATGACGGCCACCAGCACGGTCCACAGCACCGAGGCTGCTTCGCCCACCCGGTCGATCAGGCGATCGACGGTGCGCGAAAAGCCCGTGGTGGGCAAGGCGATGCCGGAAGGCCCGGTGAACAGGGCCTGGGCGTCGTGAGAATGTGTTGCCATGGATGAGAACTCGTGAGTGGCCTTGCCGCCGCGGCGCAAGCGCCCGCGGCGGCGCGACCGGGTTACTGGTAGTCGCGCGGCAGGTAGCCCAGGTGGTGCCACTGGGCGTTTTGCTTCTGGAAGGCATTCATGCTCTCGAGCACCTTCTTGAAGGTTGCATCCTTGGCCGCCTCTTCATCGAGTACCTCGCGGGACGCCTGTGCGAAGGCATCGAGCATGGTCTTGTTGAACTGGCGGGCCTGTACGCCTTCCTTCTCGAATTTCGCCAGCACGCTGCCCTGCAACGCCTCTGCCTTGGCCAGCGAGATGGCGACGCCCGCGGTGCAGGTGGTCTCGATCTGGGCCTGTGTCTGCGGCTTGAGCTTGTTCCAGGCGGCGATATTCACGTAAAGGAACTGGTTGGTCGACGGCTGGTGCCAACCGGGCATGTAGTAGTTCTTTACCACCTTGGCGAAACCCAGTTGTTCGTCCACCGTGGGCAGCGAGAACTCGGTGCCGTCGAGCACGCCCTTTTCCAGCGCCTGGAACAGCTCGCCGCCGGGCAGCATGGTCACCGAGGCGCCGAGCTTCTGGTAGATCTTGCCGCCCAGGCCCGCCGCGCGGAACTTCAGGCCCTTGAGGTCTTCGGGGGTGTTGATTTCCTTGCGGAACCAGCCCGCCGCCTCGGGGCTGATCGAGCCACACAGGATGGGATAGACGTTGTGCGGCTTGTACGCCTCCTTGAGCAGCGCGTCACCGCCGCCGTAGTACATCCAGGCGATGAATTGCGGGGTTTCCATCCCGAACGGAACCGCACCGAAGAGCGCCGAGACCGGCACCTTGCCGATTTCATAGCCCATCCAGCTGTACCCGGCCTCGACCTTGCCCGTCGAGACGCTGTCGAAGACCGCCAACGCGGGTACCAGCTTGCCGGGCTCGAACACCTGGAGATTGACGCTGCCCCCCGTCACTTTCTTCAGTTGCTCGGACACCCACGGCATGGTGTCGCCAAGGGCCGTGAGGTTGGCGCCAAAAGACATCGGGACGCCCCATCGCACGGTCTCCTGAGCCGAGGCGGCGGTGGCTGCTCCCGCGAGCAGGGTGGCGAGGGCGAGGGCCTTGAGTGATGGTTTCATGGAAAGTTGTCTCCGTCAGGATGGGAAAAGAGGGGTATCGGAGGCTTCGAACGAGTGGTTCCGACATGGGAAGCTACGTATTCATTGGTACGACCAAAATGCCATGCCAGCGAACACATCGCGATTTTGTCGGCTATTTCTTATCAAAAATGCCAGGGTAAACACTTAAAAATCATGGAATTTACCTTGTATTTTGTTATTGGTAATACCAATATAGCTTGCGGACACATGGAAAGTTCTGCTGGAGAGGGCCGACCATGGCAGCGGCTGTGAGGCCAGATGGCTCGGCCTTGGGGGACGCTAGCCTTGAAACGAAGTGAGAAAAGTAAAGAGGGAACGGCGCGAAAACTGGGATTTTCGGGAACAAGGCGGAACGGAACGAAACGGGCAAATGCAACGACGTTGCAATCCGTGTAATCGCCGCGCCGGGGATCAGAGTTCTTCGGTTTCGGGCTCTGGCTTGCCAAGCAGGTCACCCTGCCCTGGTGCAGCCTGGGCCTTGCATTGGGCCTTGATGCGCTCGCCGATGCGGCGCAGCAGTTTGCGCATGCCGCGCGGGGTCATCATGAAGTGGCGGGCGACCTGATCAAGGTTGTTGCCGGTGTACATGTCCCATGCTTCCAGCTCTTTCAGGGTGAGCCGATAGTACTCATCCTTGGGGAAAGAAACCACCTGACCGGCCCAATAGCAACTCAGGAAATCCACCACTGCGGCCCCCACGATCCGAGCAGTGTCCGCAGGAGTGCCCAAGTCCACGAGCTCGCGTTCGACCACGTCGCACAGCTCGGCAAGCAGCTCGTGGCGCTTGAGCAATGCCCGAGAGATTTCATTCTTCAACGGGGGCCTCCGCATCGGCAGGCGCGTCAGGGCGCTGCCCAGGAATCGGGCGACCCAGCGCCTTCATGAGGTATTCCCAAGCGTCCCAGTGCTTGTCGAAGCCTTGACCGTCTCGCAGCGTGAATTGAGCCTTGAGCGCAAGGTCGGCCTGGTCTTTGGAGAGCTGACCAGCTCTGGCGGCTTCGACCGCCTCGCTGAGAAGGTCCGCCACGATCGCCGGTAGATAGCGCATGCCCCACTTCTTGAGCGTTTCGATCAGCAGTTCCGTGCGGTAGCGCGGGGTGTTCAAATCGGGCCGCGTGCCACGTGCCCATCGCAGATCATCAACTTTCGCGATGCGCTTCACGTAGGCGGCCAGGGCCTGCTCACTGGGGTCCTTGACGATCCCAAGGGCATGCAAGAACAGCCACAGCGCGCGGACCTTGGCGTTTTCTGGCGAAGCGGATATCGGGCGTGCCTTGGCAGTGCTGCGCACCCGAAAACCTGCTTTTTCAAAACGTGTCAGCGCCACCTTGAGAGACGAGTAGTTCATGTCGGCCGTCGATTCGTGCCTACCGTTTGATGCGGCACGCAGGATCTCTCGGTAACCCGGCTCATCCAGATGGCCAGCGCGCTCCAAGTCACGACGAGCCACATGGATGATCTTGATCAGGCGGGCTCGGCCGGCTGTTGCTGAAGGATTTTTGGCGGGCAAAGTCATCTCGCTCAACCTTGGAAAAAATGAGCGCCGGTGAGCAGCGGCGCGATCATGTCGCTCTCGCGTGCAGCGGACACCGTGTGCAGCCTGCTCGCGCGACGCGCCTCGCTCTCGCAGGCGCGGCACACGCTATGCAGTTGCCCCGGGTGGTGCGACAGCGGGCGGAAAAACTCGCTTGAGAGCGGCCAGAGCTGGCCGCAGCGGACGCAGGCGTGCTCGGCATCAATGTCCTGCGTCAGGCCGGGCGCGGGCCGCATGAGCTGCCCTCGCGCGGTGCACTCACGACACCGGAAGCGGCGCAGGGAGCCCGAGAGCGCGCGAGCAGCGAAGAACTCCGACGTGGCGGGCAGCCACTGTTGGCAGGCGCTGCATTGCAACCAGGTGAACAACGGATGTCGGGTCATGTCGAGCGGACCTCGATTGCTGCGTCCAGCACCAGGAAGTTCGCCACGCGCGCGGCAAACTCCCGCGCGGCCCGGTTGGGGTGCGCGCCCATGGCGTCGCATTCATCCATCAGGTCAACGAGGCGACGATAGCGATCGTCTTGGTGACTGCCAAACTGAAGCTGTAGCTGCCGTAGTTGGGCCAGCTCACGCGACTGGTGTTCAATGCAGGCCGCGATGCGCATCGACACATCGTTGCCAAAAGATGCCGCCGGGTCGCGTAGTAGACGGATAGCGTCCCGTGGATCCATGGGGCCGCTCATGCCGACCGCGCTCCGCTGTCACGTTCGATCTGGCGCAGGCGCGAGTGCACCGCGCGAGCCACGGTCTTTTGCAGGTCGGGCAGCGCCAGCACGGCCTGGCATTGCTCGCGGGTGGTGAATCGGCGCACGGCGGCGATGCGGTCGTCCACCGTCACGTGGTAGGTCTGGTGACTGCCGTAGACCGTGGCGGCGAAGGGGTTGGCGGCGATGCTGTTCATGGCAATCTTGGTCATGCCGCCGCCACATCGAGGCTGATGAGCTGGTACTTGTCCGAGTCGCCCACGCGCTCGTACAGCCGGATGTAGCTCTTGCTGCCCACCACCTGCAGGCTCTCGCCGATGGCTTGCATGGCACGCGCCCAGCGGTCGTCCTGAATGTCCAGGCGTCGCAGCGCGAGCACCGCATTGGTGTTGAGGTTGCCCGCCTTGTCGGTCTCGAAGGCGCGGTTGACGATCGCGCGCAGTTCGGGGCGTGCGCCTTTCGTCCACTCGGTCAGGCACTCCTCGATGAGTGCCTTTGCCGCCTGCAGGCGTTCGTCAAATGAAAGCGTTTCGCTGATGGCGCGCAGCACCTTGTAGCGTCCGTCGTAGCTGATGAGACTGACGTTGCCCTTGGTGCCGCCGAGCTGCGCACCGTACTGCTCGGCGCTCAGTTGCACGAAGCTGGCGATGTCGCCCAGCGCCTTTTCTCGGTAGCGCGCCACGTCGCCGCTGAGCGCCTTGGCGCCCGCGACCAATTCATGCACGAGCTCGTCGCGCGCCTTGTCAATCGGCTTGATGGTCTCGATGGGGTCAAGGCCACCGCGCGCGTTGCGCCAGTAGCCGGGAGGGATGGTTTGTGCTTCAGTCATTGGGGCGGTCTTTCAGGAATCAGTGGCGGGTGGGAACGAGCTGATCGAGCGCAACGGCTTCAGCGATCTTGCGCAAGACTGGTGGAACCTCTTTCAGGCGGCCGGTCTCGTCTGCGACGTTCACATAGGCGCTCAAAAGAGCGTCTAAAACGATGTCCGTGAGTTCACGCTTACTCACGACCAGTGCGCGGATTTCGCGCGAGAGCGCATCGCGGCGTTCGAGTGCTTCGGCCTGGTTGATGGCGACGGTTGTCATGCCGCACCTCCTTGGGCGCCCTTGATCCGGCGAATGTGCTCGCGCACCGCGTCGGGCATCGGCGCGGCTTTGCGGCTGCTCTCTTCGATGGCGGCCAGCGCCGGGTCTTTGCAGCCGTACACCACATCCAGCGCGGTGCCTATCTCCATGGTCTGGCCGCGCACGGTCACCGTGTCGCGGCGCGGCCGCTGCTCGGCCAGGGCCGCATGCTTTTCCGCCAGGCCGGCGAGCACGGCATACAGGTAGCCATGGCCCGTCAGCGGCAGCTGCAGGCGCGCCGCGTCCCGCGCGGCGAGCATCTGCTCGATGGCCTGCTCCCATGCATCCAGCGGCGCAGGCCACTCGCGACCCTTGTGCGTGATCGCCAGGCGCTGCAGGTCGGGCAGCAGTTGCTGGATGAGCCGTACCTTCTTGCGCAGCGTCAGACGCTGCTTGGCGGGGGCGAACAACGCGATGTAGCGCACCACCAGGTGCGCCATGGGCACGCTCAGCGCGACCAGGCGGGCGAAGGCGCGCTCATCGTCCAGCGAGCCCACCAGGTGCTCCAGCGTAAGCTCCGTGCCGCAGGCCGGGCAGGCGATGATTTCCGTGGGCTTGGTCATATGCGGCTCCAAAGCAGGCCAATGAAAAAGCCGATCCCCGCGACAAGAGCGAGAAATTCCACGGCCATCAGCACGCTCACGGCCAGGTGCGCGGCACGGCGCAGGCGCCGCGTGCGCCGCCGTGGCATCGTCTGCACTGAACCAGGCGCAAAGAAGTAGCCGTCAACCGGCAGGCGATGCGTGTCGTGCATGCAGCTGCAGTCAGGCCCAAGCAGCTCCAGCTTCTGGCACACGCCGAGTTCTGTGCATGTGGGGTGATTCATGAGGCGGCCCTCCCCATGCAGGGCATGCCTGGCGCGCGGGTGCCGACACGCAGCACCGTCGTTGTACGCTTGATATCAAGGCGTGTCGCTGCTGGGAAGCGCTGCGCCGCGTCGGATGCAGCGGCGGCGCTGTCGCGGTACAGGTTGACATGCGTGCGCTTCGAGCCGTCAGCCATGTTGATCGTGATGTGGTAGCTGCGCTGCATGCTCAGTTCCCCCTCACTGCCGCCTGGATCAGCGCCGCATTCACCCGGGGCGCGCCGATCTGCGCCGCCTGGTTCATCGCCCTGGTCACCAGGTTGTTGATCGCCAGCGGGTAGCACAGCGACTGCTCGCGCGCCTGGCGCTGGCCGCGCACCGTCTCGGCCACTGCCTGGCGCAGCGTGGCGCGAATCGCTTCGACCGCATCCGGCGCCATCACCGCGTCGAACTGCAGGCCCACGCGCTCCAGCTTGTGGCGCAGATAGGCTTGCACGTGGTTGTCCAGCGGCGGCAGCTTCACCAGCTCGCAGCGTTGCACCACCTCGCGCACCTCCGGGTTGTGCTCGCTGAGCTTCTTTTCCAGCTCAGTCTGCCCGATGATGATGATTGAGAGCAGCTTCTTGAAACCATCCTGCAGCTCGTAAAAACGCTTGAGGTGCTTCAATGTCGGCACCGCCAGCGCGTGCGCCTCTTCGATCAGCAGCACGTGGCGCCTGCCCACCTGCGCGCTGGCCTTGAGCATGTTGTGCATCTGCGCCGCGCGATCCTGCGCCGACTGACGCAGCGATGCGCCAGGCGAGACGGCCCGGATCACCGCGCCCGTGATGTCGACGGCCATCAACGCCCGGCCCTTGCGGTGGCTGTCTTCCATGCCCACCACATAGGGCTCCACCACCGTGATCGGCTCGCCCGTGGTGTTGATCCAGTCGATCAGGTCGTGGCGTAGCGTCGACTTGCCGCCGCCCGATTCGGCCACCACGGCCAGCATGCCGCCGTGGCGCGCCGTGTGCCGCATCGCGGCGCGCACGTAGCGGATGTCGTCGGTGACGAACACGTCAGCGTCCTCGTTCATCTCGTCGACGAACGGATCGCGCAGCACCTTGAAGTGCTGGCGCGCGGCAGATGACAATGAGTGATGCCGTAGTAGCATGAAGGGGTCCTCTTCTTGGGTAGTGCCGGGCTGGGGGCCGGAGGTATTGGCTTTCGCCATCGCCTGCAGCTGCGCGTTGGCGCGCGCAGCTGCGGGTGCTTCGTCAAAGGTCGCTGCCAGCCGCTCGGCGGGCAGGCCCTTCGCTTTCAGGAATGCGCTGATGCGCTCGCGCAGCAGCTGCTCGCTGAGCCCGCGCGTGGTGGGCCAGATGTGGTACTTCGCGATCAGGGTGACGCTCGCGCGGGAAATTCCGAGGTGACGCGCGAGTTGCGCCTGGTTGCTTTGCACCATGGCCAGGTCTTGAGGCAGATTCATCATGGTTGCCACCTCACACCGCGCGCAGGCCACCAACGGCTTGCAGGGGTTCATCCACCGTGGCCGCGCCTTGGTACTGCGCGATCAGCGCCGCCACCTGATCCTCGGGCACGCCCGAGGCGTAGCGCTTCATGAAGAAGGCGTTTTCCTGGGGCGACAGAGGGCGGCCCGTGGCCTGCACGATGCGCAGCATCGCGCTCACCGCATCGATCAGCTCGGGGCCCGCAGGCGCCGCGTGCGCCGGCGTCTCGATGGCCGTGCCCTGGCGCGGCAGGTAATCGGGCAGCTCGATCTGCTGCAGGTAGCCGTGGGCGTTGATTTCCCCGTTGAAAGGCGTGGCGCGCTTGGCGCGCGCTGCCTTCACCTCGTCCTGCGTCATGCCCGGGTAGGCGGCCCCATCCATCGCGGTGGCCGCGTGCTCGGCCGGGGTGGCGCTGGTGCGCTTGTATTCCGTCCCGATGATGGCGCCATCCAGGCGCTGGCCGAACTGGTCGAACTCGATGTTCGGCTCCACCCGATACAGCAGCGGCTCGCCGTCGTAACGCTGCACCTGCACCTGAACCGCGCACTCGCCATAGATCAACCCGCGCACCACCACCGTGTCGCCCACGTTGATGCCGTCGAACCCGCGCAGGCTGTAGGCCATCGTGCGCTCTGCCGCAGGGTGGCGGAAGGTAATTGAAAGATCGGGCTTCACCTGCCGCTCCTCGGGCTTGCTGCGCATGAACGCGCGGCACACCTCCTCGGGCGGCAGCAGGCGCAGCTGCTCGGCCGTGATCAGCTGCCACAGGTCGTAGCGCGCCATGGGCTCGGCCAGGCCCGGGCGGTGCAGGCGGCAGTCCTGGTCCGGAATCAGGTTGGCATTCCAGGCGTTGGCCCAGGCGAACGCGGCGGCATTGAGCTCTTGCACGTTTTCCACAGGCTGAAAGCGCAGCCGGCTTTCAAACTGCGTCTCCACCAGGTTGTTGCTGCCCTCCGTGCCGCCCTTGGCGCGCGCGTTCCCCGCCTCGTGCGTCAGGTGATTCACCCCCAAGGCATCGGCCAGCGACCGCACCGCCGCCGACATGTTCGCGCTGCCCTTGTCCCATAGCAGATTGAACGGCACGCCATGCGCAAGCCGCCCCTCCTGCTTGCCCCAGCAAAACATCAGGAACTTGAAAAGATTGTGCTGGTCTTCGCCCGCCGCCTCGCAGTACCACGGCGTCACGGCCGCGCTCGCCCGGTCGTACTGCACATAGCGGTACACCTTGAACTTGACCTGCGCCAGGCGGTCGAGCTTGTTCTTGTAGAACTCGTCGTCGCGGATGATGTACTGGCGCCCCTTCAGGTAGTACACCAGGCACAGCGACGGGTCGATCTCGTGCGTGTGGTTGGGGTGCGGCGCGCGCAGCGGCTGCACCGGCCGCGCCATGCGCTGCGCCGCCACATTCAGCCGGCGGTCGCGCAGCAGCCGGTTGAGCTGCCCGTTGCTCACGCCAAAGTCATGCCCGTTCTGCGCCAGCATGCCCCGCGCCGTGGGGGTGAACAGCGTCTGCTTGCCGTTGGCGCGAATCGCCTCGCGTTGCGCCGCGCCCAGCGTCACCAGCGCATCCGGCGGCACGCTCGTCGAACCCTTGTCGCTGCGCACCTTGCGGCCACTGGACCAGCCCGCCACGCTCTTGAGGTTGCGGTACACGCTCTGCATGGATAGCCCGAGAAAGTCGCCCGCCTCGCGCACCAGCGTCGTGCGCTGGCTGTAGCCCGCGCCATCCAGGCGCTGCGCCAACTCGCGCACATAGCTGCAAGCCTCGGGGGAAAGCGCCGCCATGTCCTGCGCCTCCTCAAGCATCTTGCGTCCCGGCGTCTGGCAACTGCATCAGGTGCTGGCGCTCATCGGCCAGGTCGTCGCCGAACGCAAGGTCGAATTCATGCTGCGCCACGCCCACCATCTGCGCCAGGCGGTTCAACCCATCCTGCAAGGTCAGCGCCACCAGGGCCACGGCGCGCGGCAGCGGCGCCGGGGCCATCGGGTCATAGCCTTCTGCGCTCGTCACCTCGGCGGTCCACCACGCTTCCAGCGCCTGGGTGGCCTCGCGGTGCGCTTGCACCGCGCGCTCGATGAGCGATTGGCGCTTGCCGATTTCCTCATGGAACGGCGCGATGCGCTCATCCAGCGGCACCACCACGGGCACCCGGCCGCGCAGCTTCTTCTCGGCCTTGTCGGCGCGCTGGCGTTCTTTCTGGAGCTGCTCGGCCGCGTAATCGGTGTCATGGCGCGCCTGGCGCACGGCGGCCCGCAGCTCCTTGACGCTCATCGTGGCGACATCATCCAAGGCCAGCTCGCCGGTCTGGCCATGCTCGGTGAGCTCGTCGAGCTGTTCATTGTCAAGAGGCAGCAGTTCGACCAGCTTGGACATGCCGATCGATTCCAAATGCCGCGACGTCGCGGTATTTGCGAAGCGTTTTGATATCGCCATGTACCGCTGCGCAGCGTCAGCGCCCAAGCCCAGCCGCTCCAGCGCTGGGAGAAATTCCCCGTGCGCGCAAGCCTCTTTCAACAGCAGCAAATAGCCACCCAGCTCGAAAATGCCAGTGCCGATGCGGCGAATGACATCACGCGCCGAGTTCTCCAGCACCTGCGGATCGGTCGATCCCTCGTAGCGCAGCTCGCGAGCCAGCGCGGCGACCTTGGCATTGGCGGCGGCCAGCGCATTGCGCGCATCGGCCTCCTGCTGCGCCATGTCCGGCGGTGTTGCGCCCACAAAATCAGGCCCGTGCAGCTCTGCGGGCGCGAGCGCCTTGCGTCCTCGTGTCATGTTTTTCCCTTTGGTTGGTGATCGGTCAGATGGCGCGCGTGTAGCGCTGGTCGATGGCATCCACGCGCTCGCGCACGCGGCGCAGCTCGTCGTCGTGGGCGCGGGCAAGCTGGATCAATTTGGGGGTCAGCCGCCAGCACTCCTCGTTGCCGGGAATGCGCTCGGCCACGCCCTCGGCAGCCAGCAGTTCCAGGTCGCGCAGCGCCATGGGCGGCGCCACGCGCATCGCCTCGGCCACCTGCTTGAGCCGCAGGCCACCGAACGCATTGCCCTGCAGCACCCACAGCAGTCGCAGCGCGCGGCGCGCCGGTTGATGGTGCTGGGGGTTGCTCATGCCACCGTCCCGGCAACGGTGATACGGGCCAGCGCTTGCGCCGCTGCGGCCTCGGCAGCGCGCTCGGCGGGTGTGGGGCCATACCAGTGCTGGAACACCACGGTGCAGCCGTTGGGGTCGTGCGCCGTCTTTGTGAGCACCGGGCGGTCGGGGTTGCTTGCGCCGTGGTCGGTGACCGGCAGGGCGAGGCGGTCAAACTCTTCACGCTTGACGATGCCCACGTACACATAGGCGGGCGCCATCACGCAGGCCCAGTTGCAATCCAGGGGTGCCATGCTCAAAACTCCAGCTCCGGCGCCGCATAGCGCGCCACGTTGTGGTGATGAAAAGCCACCTGTTCCAGATGCGCGCGCAGCGCCTCCAGGGTGGCGACGGCGGCGTCGGCCCGCGTGGGGTCGGCGTAGAAGGTGGTGAGCAGAGCCAGGGCGGCGGCGCAGCTGCTGTTGACGGCCAGCAGGTCAGCCTCGCTCACGGCGCGGCCTGTGGGCATGGGTACCACCAGGCGCCCGGCCGCTGCGCCGTACCAGTCCGACACGTAATGGCATCCGCACGCCAGCTCGTAGGCGGGCACCAGAATGGCCGGCATGCGGCCGTTGCCCAGCCACTTGTAGAGGCTGTCGTGCGTCACCCCCATGCGGTCGGCAATGCGCTCAACCGAGAGGTTGTGCCGCACAAGTGCGAACTCCTTGCACAGCCGCAGCGCATGCACCACGCTGTTGGCGCGCGCGTGTTTCCAGTCGCGGCGGGTCATTGGAAGGCCCTCCGGGGTGGTGCGTCCAAAAAGATAGCTCGCCCGCCTCTAGCCCGCGTCCGCCGTCTCTGCTGCAATGCACGCATCGCAATGCAACCGGAGGAAGCTATGGCGGAATTCATCCCGGCGACCGTCGCCAGACACCTGATCGAAGGCCGCTTGCGCGCCGACGCCTCGATGGCCCAGCACATGGTGATGCACGAAGCGGTGGCCCTGCTCATGGGTGAGCTCCATCACGCTGGGGTGATTGATGCGGATCGGCTGGTTGCGCGGCTGATGCAGACGCTGTCGGCCCCAGAGATTGCGGAGCTGGCACCTTGGATGCAGGAACAAGCCGCAACGCTGGCCGGCCGTATTCGGGACGCAGCGCACCGAGCAGGTGAACCATGCGCAGGCTGGCTTGCAGGCAGCTGAGGCGCTCGCCGGGCGTGCCGCTCATGCCCCGGCCCCCGCGCTGGCCGCCTGTGTGGTGCGGCCGCGGTAGGGTTGGCGCGCCGCCACCGCCTGGCCGTGCTTCAGGCCCAGGAACACCGCAATGTTGTGGCTCGCGCCGCGTTTGCACGGCTTGCCGCCGCGCAGGATGGCGTCCACCAGCGAACTGGTCACGCCGAAACGGCGCGCCAGCTCGGCCTGCGAAAGGCCCTGCTCATCCATCCACTGGCGGGCCTGTGCAGTGGTGCGTAGGGTTTTACTCATGGTTTTTCGGTGGTGATTGGTGGGTGGTCGGTGGTAGATTGCGGGCTGGGCGTCAAAGAGGAGAAGGCATGGAAGAAGAGCAAGAAAAAGGCATTGATCCACTCGAGCTCTCCACCAACGAGCGCACTCTCTGGCTGGTGAGTCGCCTGCAGCACGTCGAGGACCTGCTGCTGGGGATGGCCGACGTGCAAAAAATGCTCATTGGTCTGCTCCCCGACGAGCCCGCGCGCCATGGGCTGCGTGAAGCGCTGACACAGCTAGCGCTGTCGCAGCCGCCAGGAACGATGCGCACGCAACCCGCATGGGACGCGCTTGGCTGGCTTGACGCTGACGGCCAAGACGACGGCGAAGCTGGCGCACGATCTGCCGGGTAACGGCATCGCCTTCGTGAAAGCTGCGTAGCAGGTCGTCGGAGTGCGTTGTCATGGTGTCCTCTTCGGTGGCGGTGGTTGTTGGGTTTCTTGAGGTTGGTGTGATTATGGTACGCAAATGCGTATCTTGCAAATAGTTAAGTTACGCATATGGATACTGGTGTGCGATTGCGCGAAGAACGCGAGCGGCTTGGCATGAGCCAAGAGGCGTTCGGTGCGATGGCGGGTGTGCGCAAGCAGGCGCAGCTTCTTTATGAGAAGGGCGAACGGTCACCGGATGCGCGCTATCTGTCAGCCATCGCCGCCGCTGGCACCGACGTGCTCTACATCCTCACCGGCCAGCGCAGCCAGTCGGCACCTGCGGCGGCGGCACTGCCACCGCGCGCCCGCGCGCTGCTGGACAACTACGAGTCCACGGACGAGGAAGGCAGGCGCTTCATTGAGCGCGCAGCCGATCTCGAAGCGAAATCAACGGCCACAGGCCGCAAGAAGGCCGCGCGTGGCCGCGAATGATGGAAGGTGCGATGAATGAGCCAGGTGGAGTACGTGGAGCTTTCTCCAGAGGGGTTTATGCACCTCTTGAACGGTGCGAAGCACGCCCCATTCCTGGAGCACTACGGGCGAATTCGCACTTTCGATGAGTGGACCAGCGCTGGATTCAAGATCACCCGCAGCAAGCACGGCGGCGTCACACAGCACAGCGGCCTTGCCATGTACCGGTTTCATAGGTTGTGGGCGCTCGATGCCAAACAGCAGGAGGCCATTGCTTCGGGCAAGCGCCATGTGACGCACTTTCTGCCCATGCTTGACTATGTGCGCGCTGGCGTGCCGTTTGATGACTTCGTGTCGCACCCTCAGCACTACCGCGATTTTTGCCTTGGCGTGTTGGCTCAAGAGCGAGGCGAGGCGGGTGAAGCTCTAGAACTCTTTCGTCAAGCGCTGACAGGAAACCCGAGCGAAGCCCGTTACGCCTCGAAGTTCTACGAACTGCGTGTCGCCAACGGAGACATGAGCGCGCCAGCCCAAGAGTTGGACTATTTCGCCAATTCGGTTGGCTCCATGGTGCATTCAGGCCGGGTTGACGCATGGGCCAAGCTGCTACTCAAACACAAGGACTATCCCGAGGCCGCGCGGGTGCTGCGCCGTGTTGCCGTACTACTGGAAGACAAGATTGCCGGGCGCCTGCCCAAGGGGCAGTACTCTGGCGACACCCCATCCTGGGCAGCCCACAAGCGAGATCAGTTCCGCAAAAAAATTACATCCTGGGCGAACTCAACGAGGTACGCCTCTTTGATGGCTGAAATCGAACAACAGGGCGGCTTGCCGCAACCGCAGGCAGTGCCCGGCGGGCAATGACGATCACGTTAAAAAAAAGAGGAGATCAAATGTCTTTATCGCTTCGCAAGCGCACAGTGCATTTCTACGAAATCCACCTACGCTCTTACACCAAGGCGGCCATCGAGAGCCCGTCATGCGCACCGTTTGCCGACCTGCTCAAATGCTTTACCGGGCTTGCTGCCGGCAGCAAGCTGCCCCAGACCATCCGCAAGTCACAGCAGTTGCACACCGTGCTGGCGGACTGGGGCTACGACAAGACCAGTAACTGCTATCAGTTGCTGATCAGCAAGGCCAACGCTGCGCTGTCCGATGTGGCCCTACGCGATTTGGGTACGGCAAAGGTGCGCAAGGCAGGTAAAACCAAGGCTGAGGGCATCGAAATTTCAGCCCATGCGCTTGTCCGCCCCAATGCAGACGGCAAGACGGCCGCCATGCTGCTGACCATGCAGGCGGGCGTGGCAGCCAAAGACATCGAAATACTCTTGAGGCGGCTCTCGAAAGAGGCCGCCAGAAACCGCCGCAACAGGGCGCTGTTCTACTTCGACGATCCATCCGGAGCCAAGAACTCCGAAGGCAAGCCTCTGCAATATCAGGTGAACTACGGCTTTACCGCATTTGCTCACCAGGGTCAGACGCTTGCCGATGCCCTGCACACTGGTGAATTTGAAGGAATGGAGCTGATTGCACAGGAACGTAGCCGATTCGACACGGGCGGCAATTTGCAAGTTGTAGAGCGCAGCCTGAGCGTTCAGGCAGCCATCCCCAAAGCCGTTACTGGCGCAGGCCTGCGTGATGCGGTACGCTACTTCAAGAGTCGTCCCGATGGCGCTGAATACACCAAGCTGCGCCTTCATTACAAAACCGTGGCGGGAAAAAAGACCAGCGCCACGCTGGACATCAACAACCTGGATGCCGCCTTCACCCTCAGGGATCACATCGAGTTCGACACCGACGTGGAATCGCAGCAGGAAGCGCTCAGCCCCGTCATTCTGGCGGGCATGAGGCCACTGCTTCAATCGGTGCCTTCGTGAACGACAGCCCAACATGCTGGATCTTGTCAGGCCTTTTTCATTCCTCACTATCCGGCATCCTTCGCGGTTGCCCTTGTGGATCAATTGGCTATTGCCTGCCCTGGCAACGCTAGTGGTCTTGGTCGTGCTCGCCCGGCTTGGCAGTTCCGTGAATGTGTTTGGTTCGCAAGGGCTGCTTGATCGTCTCCTCGGATTCACTCAAACCTTGGCGGGTTTCTACATCGCTGCCTTGGCGGCGGTTTCATCTTTCAACAGCCCCCACCTGGACCGGACAATGCCCAATCCGGCCCCCACCATGTACATCAAGTACAACGGGGTCATGCAGAAGGTGGCAGCGACCCGGCGGCGCTTTCTCACGTCGATGTTCGCCTACCTCACGGCGCTGAGCTTCCTCTTCACCCTTGCAGCCATTGCAACATTGGTCTTGGCCCCTGCGCTCGGAAAGAGCATGGCTTCTTCCCTGCATTGGCCGGGGCTGGGTATGTTTCTTTTCGCAATCATCCAGATGACGTGCGTCACCTTCTGGGGCCTGTTCTACCTTGGCGAGCGCATGCTCACGCCAGACTGAAGCGCAGACACTAAATAAGGACCTGGTTCCCAAGACTTGACACCCCTTCGCGGGAAGACTGGCGGCTTCAACGCCTTGCCTCTTCCCCCAGAAGGAGTGTCCCGTGTCTCAGTTCTTCCAGAACAAGCTGCCTCGCCTGACCTCGTGGTGGGTCATCGCGCTGCTGCTCTCGCTGCTGGTGTTCTTCATCGCGCCGCAGCAACTGCCGGTCAGCCTCTACAAGCTCAACCTCATCGCCCTGGCGGCCGTCGCCGGCTACTGGATCGATCGCAGCGTCTTCCCCTACGCCCGCCCGCGCCTTGACGCGCTGCGCGCGCTCGATGACCCGGTGGACGATGGCGAGGCCGTTGAGCACGAAGGCCCCGAGGGGGCCGAGCTGCTCGTAGCCGTCTCCAACACCCCGGCGCTGTACTTCATGCTCGGCTGCATGTGGCGACGCGCCGTCATCATGGCCGCCGCCATCGTGGCCGTGAGCCTGGGGGCGTGACGATGCGCGCGCGGCTGCTGGATGCCCTCGCCGTCACCGCGCTGGTGGCGCTGTGCTACCTGGCCACGCTGTGGCTGGCGGGCACCGCCCAGGCGCAGGTGCCGCCCGCGGCCAATGCCTACAAGCGCACGCTGATCCGCGCCGCGCAGGCCGAATGGGGCCTGGGCGCGCCGGTGGCGGTGTTCGCCGCCCAGGTGCACCAGGAAAGCGGCTGGCGCCCCGATGCCGTCAGCCACGTGGGCGCGCTCGGCCTGGCGCAGTTCATGCCCGCGACCGCGCAATGGTGGTGCGACAGCATGGGCCTGCCCGCCCGGCAGTGCCAGCCACACAACCCCACCTGGGCCTTGCGCGCGCTGGTCGGCTACGACCGGTATCTGCACGATCGCACGCCCGCGCGCTACACCCCACAGGACCGCATGTGGGTGGCGCTGCGCGCCTACAACGGCGGGCTTGCCCACTGGCAGGCGGAAGCCCGTAGTACGGGGCTGCGTGAGCCCACGCGCGCGCAGGTGGATGCCGCCTGCGGCCAGGCCCGCCGCAGCCCGGTGCACTGCGCTGAAAACCTCGGCTACCCCCGGCGCATCCTGCTCGTGCTGCAGCCGCGCTATGCGTCGTGGGGGCCGGGCCTGTGAGCCGCGCCGCCATCGCGCTCGCCGCCCTGGTGCTTGCGCTTGCCGCCGGCGCCGCCGGCTACGCCCGCGGTCATGCCGACGGCAAAGCCGCCGAAGCGGCCCGGCAAGACGCGGCCACCGTCAAGGCCATGGGCGAGCAGCTGCAGGCGCACGCCGATCTGCTCAAGCGGTCAAACGTGGCCAGCCAGGCCATGCGCGCCGCCGCCACGCGGCTTGAAAGCGCGAACCAGCAAACCACCCGGGAGATGAGCGATGCGCTCTTTGCCACTGCGCCCAGCCGCACTGATTGCATGTTTCCTGATGGCGTCATGCGCGGCCTCGGCGCCGCCCGTGATCGCGCTGCCCAAGCCGCTGCCAGCGGAATACGCGGTGCGCTGCCCGCCGCCGCCACCGCTGCCCAGGAGCACGCAGGTAGACCCGATCGCCCTTGAGCTCAAGACCATGTACGACTTGTACGCCCTGTGCGCCGGCCGCATGACCGACCTGCTGAACTGGCTGGACACGGAGGGCCAGCGGTGACAGACGACATCGACCGCGCCCAGGCGCGCGAGGCCGAGCTGCTCGCCGACGCGCTGCACAGCCAGCACCGCCGCGCGGGCCTCACCGGCAAGACCATGGCCGACTCGGCCGAGCACTGCCAGGCCCGCGGCTGCGCCGAACCCATCCCCGAGCCGCGCCGTCGCGCCCTGCCGGGCGTGCGGCTGTGCGTGGCATGCCAGGCACGTCTTGAGAAAACCTCCAAGGGAAAGAAAGCGCAATGACGGTGGGCGTTGACTTCTGGCAGCTGGTGGGCTTTGGCATATCGCTGCTCGGTGGCTTTGCCACCATCATCTTCACGGCGGGCAAGCTGATCGCCGGACAGTTCGAGCGGCGCATGCAAGAGCGCTTCGCGGCGCTGCAGACCACGCGCGAGGCCGAGCTCTCGGGCCTCTCGCGCCTGGAGCGCGAACTGCTCACGCTGCAGGCGGAGCTGCCTCTGCAGTACGTGCGCCGCGAAGACTACGTGCGCGGCCAAAGCATCGTCGAGGCCAAGCTCGACGGCCTGGCCACCAAGATCGACAACGTGCAGCTGCGTGCACGTGTGTTTTCCCGCGACTCCGACCATCCAACGCCATGACCACTTCGATTGATACCTCCCGTTTGCGCCGCGAGGCCCTGCGCTGGCTGGTGCTGCTCACGCTCAACAACGCGCGCCCGATTGGCGCCTTCGAGGGCCCGGTACTGTCGGTGGCGCAGGCCGAATACCCTGACTGCACGGCCCTGGAATTGCGCCGTGAGCTGGAGTATCTGCACGAGCGCGCCTTGATAGAGCTGCAACGCCAGCCCAGCGGCCGCTGGTTCGCCAAGCTCACCCGCCATGGCATTGATCTGGCCGAATACACCACCGACTGCGAGCCCGGCATCGCCCGCCCGGCCAAGTACTGGTAGGCGCGCGCCATGGGTCGCAAAAGCACCGTCAGCCGCTTGCCCGCCGAGATCAAGAGCTACATCGAGGCCATGCTGGCCACGGGCGCGCAAACGCTCGATGAGCTCATTGCCGACCTGCAGGCGCGCTATCCGGCCGAATCCCACGCGGGCCAGCTGCCCAGCAGGAGCGCGCTGCACCGTTACGGCGCCAAGCTGGATCGGCGCCTGGCCGCGATTCGCGCCAGCACCGAGGCGGCCAAGCTCATCCAGCAGCACGCGGGCGATGACAAGGACGCGCGCAGCGAAGCCCTCACCGCCATGGTGCAGAGCGAACTGTTCGAAGCCATCCTGGCCCTGCAAGAGGCCGACGAGATCGGCGAAGACGGCGAGAAGGCCGACCCTGGCGAGCGCGTCGCGCTGCTCAGCAAGGCCGCCAAGAACATCGCAACGCTCACGCGCAGCTCGATCAACCTCAAGGAATTCCAGGCGCGCATCGAAGAGGCCACGCGCAAGAAGCTGCTGGCCGAGCAGCAGGCCAACCTGGAGAAGATCGCCAAGAGCCAGGGCATGGGCCGCGAGCAGGTTGATTTCTGGATCAAGGAATTCCTGGGGGTGCGCTGATGGCATCCATCATCCAGCCGCTGGCCAGCACGCTGCGCGTCGTCGAATGGGACGAGCTGCCGCCGCGCGCCCGCGCCATCCCCGCCAACTTCGACCCCGTGGCCGAAGGCGTGCTGATGCTGCACCAGCGCCAGGTGGTCGCGATGACGCAATCGATCATCGCCATCCCCAAGGGGCGGCGCACCGGCATCACCTTCGCGGTGATGCTGCGCAAGACGCTCGTGGCCGCCGCCAGCAAGGAAGCCGGTGGCGACAACGTCTACTACATCGGCGACACGAAAGAGAAGGGCCTGGAGGCCATCGGCTACTGCGCCCGCTTCGCCCGCGTCATCGCGCGGGCGCAGGGCGAGGTATCCAACATCGAAGAATTCCTCTTCGAGGACCAGGACCCGCAGACCGGCAAAACGCGCCACATCACCGCCTACCGCATCCGCTTTGCTTCGGGCTTTCAGGTCTGCGCGCTGTCCAGCCGGCCCGCCAACATCCGCGGCCTGCAGGGCCACGTGGTCATCGACGAGGCGGCGTTCCACCCCGACGTGCAGGGCGTGCTCGACGCCGCCAGCGCACTGCTGATCTGGGGCGGACAGATCACCGTCATCAGCTCGCACAACGGCAAGGCCAACCCCTTCGCGCAGTTCTGCCGCGACATCGAGGCCGGCCGCTACGGCGAAGACGCCGCCGTGTTCACCGTCACCTTCGACGACGCGGTGGCCAACGGCCTGTACGAGCGCGTGTGCTGGATGAAGGGCGAGACGCCCACGCCCGAGGGCAAGGCCAAGTGGTACGCCAAGATTCGCAACGCCTACGGCGTGCGCAAGGCCGCCATGCGCGAAGAGCTGGACGCCATCGCGCGCGACGGCAACGGCGTGGCGCTGCCCGGCGTCTGGATCGAGCAGGCCATGGTGCTGCCGCCCAGCAGCGTGCTGCGCCTGGCGCTGGACGATGACTTCGTGCGCAAGGCGCCCGCCGAGCGCGAGGCGTGGGTGGCCGACTGGATCAAGCGCTACCTTGCCCCCGCCCTGGATCGCCTGGACAAGAACGAGAGGCACGTCTTCGCGCACGACTATGCGCGCCACCGCGACTTTTCCGTCTGGGGCGCGCTCGCGCTGGGCGCCGGCATGCGCCGCCAGCTGCCCTTGTCCATCGAAATGCACAAGGTGCCCTACGCGCAGCAGCGGCAGATCACCTGGTACGCCATCGAGCACCTGCCCCGGCGCTGCGGCGGCGCCATGGACGCCGGGGGCAACGGCGAAACGCTGGCCGAGGAAACCGCCGACAAGTTCGGCCACACCCACGTGCACCAGGTCAAGCTGGCGCGCGCGTGGTACGGCACCTGGATGCCCAAGCTGGTGCAGGCGTTTGAAGACGGCATGCTCGACATCCCCGCCGACCCCAATTACGCGCAGGACCTGCGCGCCATCGAAGAGGTGGACGGCATTCCCATGGTCGTGAAGGCGCGCCGCAAAGACGTCAAGGACCCCGACCTGTTTCGCCACGGTGACTCCGCCGTCATGCTGTGCCTGGGCTGGTTCGCCACGCTGAACCTGGGCGGCGCCATTGAATTCACCCCCGTGCCCGCCTTCCCGCGCGGCTTCGACAACCTCGCAGGCGACGCCAGCGACCAGGGCGATGACGACCTTGGCCTCCTGCGCGAGCCGCACGCTACCTGGTAGACCCGCCATGGCCACATCCCGCATCCTTGGCCCCGATGGCCAGCCCATCGCCATGCCTGACCTGGCCGAGCCGCAAACCTCGCGGCTCCTGCATTTGCAGCGCGAGCTGCAGACCCATCCCACGCGCGGCCTCACGCCGTCTCGCCTGGCCAAGATTCTGGACGCGGCGGAAGCCGGCGACCTCATCGCCCAGTTTGAGCTCTTCGAAGACATGGAAGAGAAGGACGGCCACATCGCCGCCGAGATGGGCAAGCGCCGCCGCGCCTGCGTGCTCGACTGGGACGTGGTGCCGCCCGAAGGCGCAGATGCCGCCGAGAAAAAGCGCGCGTCGCAACTCGGTGAGCTGCTCATGGAAATCCCCGACTTCGAAGACATGGTGTTCGATCTCACCGACGCCATCGGCAAGGGCTACGCCTGCCTGGAAATGCAGTGGCAGCGCGTCGAGCGCTGGTGGGTGCCCAAGACCATCACCCACCGCCCGCAAGGCTGGTTCACGCTGCACCGCGGCTACCGCCAGGAGCTGCGCCTGCGCACGCTCGACGTGGTGGACGGCGTCATGGGTGCGCCGCTTCAGCCCTTCGGCTGGATCACCCACATCCACAAGGCCAAGAGCGGCTACCTGGAGCGCTCGGCGCTGTTTCGCCAGCTCGTGTGGACCTACCTGTTCAAGAACTACAGCGTGGGCGACCTCGCCGAATTCCTGGAGATCTACGGCATCCCCCTGCGCATCGGCAAATACCCCGCCAGCGCCAGCGAGAAGGAAAAGGCCACGCTGCTGCGCGCCGTCGCCGCCGTGGGGCACAACGCGGCGGGCATCGTCCCCGACAGCATGCTCATCGAATTCGAGAACGCCGCCACGGGCGACCCCAAGGCCTTCGAGCTCATGATCTCCTGGTGCGAGCGCAACCAGTCCAAGGTCATCCTCGGCGGCACCCTCACCAGCGGCGCCGACGGCAAGTCCAGCACCAACGCTCTGGGCAACGTGCACAACGAAGTGCGCAAAGACCTGCGCGATGGCGACATCCGCCAGGCCAACACCACGCTCACGCGCGACCTGGTCTTCGCCGTCGCCTCGCTCAATGGCCTGGCACCGGGCGGCCTGCGCCGCCTGCCGCAGTTCCGGCTCAAGACGCAAGAGAGGGAAGACCTCACCGCCTTCAGCCAGGGCTTGCCCGCGCTGGTGAACATGGGCGTGCGCCCGCCCGTTGCGTGGGTGCATGAAAAGCTCGGCATCCCCGTGGCCCAGGGCAACGAGCCCGTGCTCCTGCCCGCCGCCGCCCTGACTTCTCACCCTCTCCCTTTGGGAGAGGGCCGGGGTGAGGGCCGCTCACCCACGGCATCCCTTGCTGCCCTCCCTCCCCCCCTGGGAGAGGGCCGGGGTGAGGGCGCCCCCCCGCCCGCGCAGATGCAGCCGCGCCTGGCTGGCGACCTGGCCCCGGCCGTGGCCGGCTGGATCGAGCAGGTGCGCGAGCTCGTCATGCGCGCGCAGTCGCTCGCCGAGATCCGCGACGGCCTGGACGCCCTGCTGCCCGGCATGACGCTGGACCAGTACGCCGCCGCCATGGCCGAGGCCCTGCGCGCCGCCGAGCTGGCCGGTCGCTACGAGGTGCTGCAAGAAGCCGGAGGGCTGCATGACTGAAATCCGGCCCGTGGCGCCCGTTTGCGGCCTCGCGGCTACGTCGCCCCGGGTTTGCGCGCCAACCGTGTTTATAAACACGCCTGACGCGCGTGGGGGGCATGCATGAGCAGCGCGGCCTATGGATCGCTGCCGTTTGCCGAGACGGCGCAGTTTTTCCGGCGCAAGCTCAATCTGCCCACCACCGGCTGGACCGACATCTACACCTGGATGCACGACTGGGCCTTCGTCGTCGCCGGTGCCAACCGCGACGCCATCGTCGCCGACTTCCGCGCGGCCGTCGAGAAGGCCATCCTCGGCGGCAGCACGCTGCAAGACTTTCGCCGCGATTTCGACCGCATCGTTGCCACGCACGGCTGGGACTACAACGGCGGGCGCGACTGGCGAAGCCGCGTCATCTACGACACCAACCTTGCCACCAGCTACGCGGCCGGGCGCTGGCAGCAGCTGCAGGCCGCGCCCTACTGGCAGTACGAACACCAGGACTGGGTGCAGCAGCCGCGCGAGCAGCACGTCGCCTGGGATGGGCTGCTGCTGGAGCGCGACGACCCCTGGTGGCAAACCCACTTCCCGCCCAACGGCTGGGGCTGCCATTGCACCGTGCGCGGGCGCTGGGCCAGCGACCTGGTGCGCCTGGGCAAAAGCGGCCCCGACCAGGCGCCACCCGTCCAATGGGTGCAGCGCACCATCGGCCAGCGCAGCATCAACGGCCCGCGCACCGTGCGCGTGCCCGAGGGGATAGACCCCGGCTTTGAATACGCGCCGGGCAGCGCGCGCCTGAAAAGCGCCATTCCGCCAGAGCGGCCCACGCCACCCATCCCGGGCAGCACCGGTGGCCAGGGGTTGCCCAATCGCCGCCCACTCGACGTACTGCCGCCCGCGCGCAACGTGCCTGCCGCCGATCTGCTGCCCGCGGGCTTGCCGCCGCAGGACTATGCGCGCGCCTTCCTCGAAATCCTGGGCGCCACGCTTCAGACGGCCGCCATCATCAAGGACGTGCTCGGCGAGCGCATCGTGGTGGGCGCGGATCTGTTCAAGGATGCAGCTGGCGAATGGAAGGCCGACAAGCGCGGCCGTGGCCGCTTCATGCCGCTGCTTGCCCATGCGCTGCTCGCCCCCGATGAAATCTGGACCCGCGTCGAATGGCTCTACGGCCAGCAGCGCGCCGTGGTGCGTCGCCGCTACATCGCGCGCTTCGTGGTGGAGGGGGAGGCTGCTCCCGCCCTGGTCGTTTTTGAAAACGGCGCGGACGGCTGGAGCGGCGTCACCGCCTTCGCCGGGCCGAATCAGGCACCCGAAGGGTGGCGCATTGGCGTGCGCCTGTATCGCAGGGGACAGGAATGAAAAAAGCCAGCACGCCGCCACATGCTGGCCACCCGGACGTGGGATTGGAGGCGGTGGCAGCCGCTGCCCGTCCGATGGGTGGCCTGGATTGCAGGCTCAAAACAATGGATAACCCAGCACGGCGCCACATGCTGGGTTCTTCCGGGTGTAGGGACGCAGGGCCTGGCACGGCCGTCTCACCCGATGAAGTAACGCGATTGTAGGAGCCTTGCACCATGGCCGGAACCCACCTCACCATCACCGTGGACGATGCCCAAGCCCGCGCTCGGCTGGCACGCTTGGCCGAGCTGGGCATGGCCAGCCTCATGCCGCGGCTGGGCGAATACCTGACCGAATCCGCCCAGCGCCGCTTTACCACCCAGACCGCGCCCGACGGCGCGCCCTGGGCGCCATTGCAAGCGCGTTACGCCCGGCGCAAGAAGTACAACCAGGACAAGATCCTTACGCTGCGCGGCTACCTGCGCTCTCAAATCCACTACCAGGTGACCGACGCGCGCACCGTCGAGGTCGGCTCCAACCAGGAGTACGCCGCCATCCACCAGCTCGGCGGCACCATCGAGCAGCACGCCCAGTCGCGCAAGACGCGCTACCGCAGCGTGGCCGGGCGCGTGCTGTTCGCCAAGAAGTCCCACACCCGCGGCGTCACCGAGCGCTGGGTCACGCGCGGCGCCTACCAGGTCAAGATACCGGCGCGCCCGTTCCTGGGCATCAGCGCCGAGGATGAACGCAAGATCCGCGACATCCTCGCGCACTGGCTGGACGGGGCCGACGGATAGTGTCCTGGTTCCCATGACTTGACGTGCCCGCATGCCGACCATGGCGGCATGCCTTCCCCCAACACCCACCGTGAGCGTAGCGCTGTAGCGATCGCCGCCTGCACCTTTGCCGTGCAGGCGGCGGGGGACAGCGCAGGCCTGCTGCGCCGGGTGCAGTTCTTCCCCGCCGGGCCGTTTCGCAGTGGCGACACCCGCCCCGAGGACGTCAGCGCCTGGCGCATCGACGCCGCCAGCGCCGCGCGCGTGATCGAGCGCTTCAAGGCCCGGCGCAAGCCGCTCGTCATCGACTACGAGCACCAGACCCTGCACAAGGAAAAGAACGGCCAGCCCGCGCCCGCCGCCGGGTGGCCCAAGTCCCTCGAATGGGTCGAAGGCCAGGGCCTGTTTGGCACCGTCGAGATGACCGCGCGCGCCGCCGCCGCCATCGACGCCCGGGAGTACCTCTACTTCAGCCCCGTCTTCACCTATTCGACGGTGGACGGCAGCGTGCTCGAAATCCTCATGGGCGCGCTCACCAACGACCCCGGCATCCAGGGGATGCAACCGCTTTCCCTCATGGCCGCCGCCACGGCGGCTTTCCTCCCCGACCCACTCCCACAGGAGCCCTCCGTGAATCCTCTGCTCAAGGCGCTGCTCGCCGCCCTCGGCCTGCCCGAGACCACCACCGAAGAGGCGGCCACGGCCGCGCTCGCGGCCCTCGGCCCGCTGCCATCCCTCAAGGATCGCGCCGCCGTCGCCACCGCCGCCTGCAGCGCGCTGCAACTGGCCGCCGATGCCTCGGCCGAGGCCGTCACCGGCGCGGTGGCCAGCCTGCGCGCCAGCCAGGCCGACCCCGCCAGGTTCGTGCCGGTGGAGGCCGTCACCGCGCTGCAGAGCCAGATCGCCGCGCTCACCGCGCGCCAGCAGGCGGCGGACGTTCAGGCCCTGATCGAGCCCGCGCTGGCCGACGGCCGCCTGCTGCCCGCCATGGAGACGTGGGCGCGCGAGCTGGGCAAGACCGACGTCGCCGCGCTCACCGCCTACCTCCAAACCGCGCAACCCGTGGCCGCGCTCGCCGGCACGCAAACCGGCGGCCTGCCGCCCGGCGGCACCGCCAAGGGCGACGCGCAGCTCTCCAGCGCCGAGCTGGCCGTGTGCACCGCCATGGGCCTCACCCCCGAGCAATACAAGGCCGGTGCCAGCGCCACGGCCGCCGCCTGAACCGCAAACCAAGGAGCCACAGCCATGACGGCACTCACCCAAGACCGCAACACCCTGCGCCGCGACGGCCTGCAGATCGAGCCGCCCGTGGCGGCCGGCGCCCGCATCTTCACCGGCGCGCTGGTGGCCATCAACGCGGCGGGCTATGCCGTGCCCGGCAGCACCAGCGCCACCCTCAAGGGCGCGGGCACGGCCCTCGCGGTGGCGGACAACACCCTGGGCGGCGCCGGCGCGCTGCGCTGCCGCGTGGACCGGCGCCCCGCGCGCTTTGCCAACAGCGCAGCAGCCGACGCCATCACCCTGGCCGACCTCGGCAGCGACTGCTACATCGTCGATGACCAGACGGTGGCCAAGACCCACGCCAGCAATACCCGCTCGCGCGCGGGCAAGGTGTTCGACGTGGACGCCGACGGCGTCTGGGTCGACTTCCGCTAAGCCGCCACTGCAGCCACTACTGCAACGGAGTTTCACCCCATGCAAATCAACCACAGCAACCTCGCCATCCTCAACCAGGCCTTCAGCGGCGCCTTCCGCGGCGCACTGGCGCAGGCCGCACCCATGTGGAGCCAGGCCGCCACGCTCGTGCCCAGCACCACGGCTGAGACCAAGTACGCCTGGCTGGGCCAGATCACGCGGTTCCGTGAATGGATCGGCGAGCGCCAGATCCAGAACCTGGTGCTGCACGACTACGCCATCAAGAACAAGACTTTCGAGAACACCGTGGCCGTGGGCCGCGAGGAGATCGAGGACGACCAGTACGGCGTCTATACCCCCGTCATCCAGCAGCTCGGGCAGGACGCCGCGCTGCACCCGGACGAGCTCGTGTTCGGCCTGCTCAACGCCGGCTTCAGCACGCCCTGCTACGACGGCCAGTACTTCTTCGACACCGACCACCCCGTGGGCGCCCCGGGTGCGCAAGCCAGCGTGAGCAACTTCCAGGGCGGCGCGGGCACGGCGTGGTTCCTGCTGGACACCAGCAAGGTCATCAAGCCGGTGCTCTACCAGAAGCGCCGCGACTACGCCTTCACCGCCAAGACCAGCCTCACCGACGAGAACGTCTTCAGCCGCAATGAATTCATCTGGGGGGCCGATGGTCGCGGCAACGCCGGCCTTGGCCTGTGGCAGCTCGCCTACGCCTCCAAGGAGGCGCTCACCGTGCAGAGCTACGCCGACGCGCGCGCCGCTCACCAGAGCCTGCGCGGCGACAACGGCAAGCCACTGGTCATCCAGAGCAAGGAGCTGTGGGTGCCGCCCAACCTGGAGCAGGCCGCGCTGGAAGTGGTGCAGGCCGAGCGCCTGGCGGGCGGCGCCACCAACGTCATGCGGGGCCTCTCCAAGGTGGTCGTCTGCTCGTGGCTTACCGCCTGATCGCAACCCGGTTTCAAGGACTGAAAAACATGGCAACCCAACGAAACAACTCCGCCAAGGGCGCGCCCGCGCCTGCCACCAAAGGCGACGGCGCCACGCGCCAGGTGCTGCAAGTCGTCTCCAAGCGTGACGGCTTCCGCCGCGCGGGCCGCGCCTGGAGCGGCACCACCACCGTGGCGCTCGATGAGCTGACCCAAGAGCAGGTCGAGCAGCTCAGCACGGAACCCATGCTGGTGACGCTGCTGCTCGAAGTCCCCGCCGACCAGGGGGCCGAACTGCCCTCGGCGGGCGGTGCATCCGCGGCCACCGAGAACTGATACCACACCAGCGAAGGGCTTCGACCCGCGCGCAGCGCTCCCCACGCGCGCGGCGAGCCCAGGGGGAGCTCCACCGCCAACCTCATGCCGGGGCTGGATAACGGGAAGGGTTTGGGTAGAGCCCCGGCAAATTTGAACACCTGCGCCATGTCCTACATCACCCCTGCCGAATTGGCCGAACGCCCCGGAGCGCGCGAGATCGCCCAGACCGCCAGCGCGGCGCACCAGATGGTGCGCGACGACGCGCTCATGGACGCCACGCTGCGCGGCCTGGAGCGCAGCGCCTGGACGGGCGAGGACATCGCCGCCGCCGACGCGGCGCTGGCCCGCGTGCAAGACGCCGTGTCCGAGGCCGGCGCGCTGATTGACGGGCACCTGGTGCAGCGCGGCTACCAGCTGCCGCTGCAGCTGCCCGAGGGCAGCGCCGGCCGCAGCATGCTCACCGTGTGGGCGCGCGCCATCACGCGCTACTACCTGAACAAGGACCGCATGACCGACGAGGCCAAGGACCCCGTGGCACGCGACTACCGCGATGCGCTGCGGCTACTGGGCCTGCTGGCCGTGGGCAAGTTCAGCCTCGGCGAAGGCGACCCCGCTGCCAGCGTCAACGCCAGCAGCACCGACGTGCGCTTCCAGAGCGCTCCCCTGGTTTTTGGGCGCGAGCAGATGCGCGCCTTCCGCTGACGGGCCGCCGCCATGGATCTGCAAGCCATCCTGCAGCGCCTGCGCACCGAGCTCGCCGACCTGGCGCTGCGCGAAATCGAGCCCGCCGCGGGCCTGGACGCCGCCATGCGTGCCAACCGCGCCGTGCCGGCGGCCTACCTCATCCCTTTGTCCGAGCGCGGGCAGGCGAGCGGCCACACCGGCGAGGTCGATCAGATCGAGCACCGCCTGTTCGCCGTGGTGCAGGCGGTCGATGTCGGCAACGCCCATGGCGTGGTCGATCTCAAGACCCTGCGCCAGCGTGTCAAGCGCGCCCTGGTCGGCTTCGTGCCCGACCCTTCGATGGGCGACCCCGTCCTGTTCGTCGGCGGCGAGCTCGTCGAGTTCGAAGGCAATGGCCGCCTTTTGTGGTCCGACGAGTTTGGCTACAGCGGCTACTTCAGCAACCCGTGAGACGACAGGAGCGAACCATGAGCCTGCGCAATGCAAAACCCACCCAGGCGCAAACGCCGCCAGCCGCGCCCGAAACCGCCAACACCGCCGCCGACGTGGCCACTGCCGTGGTTCAGCCCCCGGCGCCCGCCTCGGCAAGCCCCCGCCCGCCCGACGCCGCGCACGGCCGCGGCGGCCTCTACACCGTGAAGGCCGGCCGGCGCGTGCTGGTGCAGGCCACCCAATCCCCAGCCCTGAAGGAGCAAGCATGAGCGCCCCCAAGTTCATCAAGAAGATGGCCGTCCTGGTGGCCATCGAAGCCACCGTCGGCACCATCGTCGTACCCGTGGCGGCCGACGCCATTGAAGTCTCCGACGTCACCCTCACCCCGATCGAGGGCGACGAGGTCGATCAGGGCGTGATCCGCCCCTACTTCGGTGCCTCGGAAACCACGCTGGTCACGCTCTACCGCAAGATCGCGTTCAGCGTCGGCCTGGCCGGTGTCGCCGCCGTGGGCGACCTGCCTGGCTGGGCCACGCTGATGCGCGCCTGCGCCGCGAGCTGCACCAACACGCCGGCGCCGGACGTCGACGCGGGCACCGTCTTCGCGCCCGTCACCGACAACATCGAGAGCGTCACCATCTACGCCGTGGTCGACAAGCTGCTCTACAAGATGGCTGGCGCGCGCGCCAACGTCAAGGCCGCGGTGGACGCCAAGCAAATCCCCAAGTGGCAGTACGAATTCACCGGCTCCTTCCTGCCGGTGGAAGACGTGGGCGCCATGCCCGCGGTCAGCTACGCCAAGTTCCAGCGGCCGCTGGGCGTGAACGCGCTCAACAGCACGCTTGAGCTCGACGGCTTCACCGCCGCGTGCAGCAGCTTCCAGTTCGACTTCGGCAACCAGGTCGTCAAGCAAGACCTGATGAACGTGGACACCACGGAAATCACCGGCCGCGCCTCCACCGGCAGCGTCACCTTCCGCAATACCAGCGTGGCCACCAAGAACTGGATCGAGATGGCACGCGCATCCGCCAAGGTGCCCATGCTGCTCAAGCATGGCCAGGCGGCCACCAACACCGTCTCGATCAGCGCCACCAGCGCGCAAATCGGCAAGCCCACGTTCAGCGACCAGGACGGCATCCAGATGATCACCGTGCCGCTGCGCTTCATCCCCAGCGACGCCGGCAACGACGAATGGGCCATCGCCTGCTGACCCCTGTATTTCTCCCTCTCCCCCTGGGAGAGGGCCGGGGTGAGGGCTCCAGCGCACCACCAGTTTCACCGATTGCAAAGGAATTTCCCGCCATGACCGTCGTACTCGCCTCCGTCGCCTTCTGGGCACCCGTCACCTACCGCCTGATCGGCGACAACGGCCAGCCCGAGATCATCGAAGGCCGCGCGCGCTACACGCGCCTGAAGACCTCCGAGCGCCGGCTGCTGGACCGGCGCATCCGCGCCAACCGGCTCACGCCCGAGGTGCGCGCCGGCATCCGCGCGCAGCTGGACGCGCCCGATTGCAACTTCACCGCGCGCGAGCGCGCCGAGGTCGAGGCCGACCTGGCCGCCGAGCCCATCACCGACGAGCAGTTCCTGGACGCGCTCCTGGTCGATTGGGAGCTGCGCGACAAGTCGGGCAACGCCATCGCTTTCACCCCCGCCACGCGGCGCGAGCTGTGCGAAGACTGGGACGGGCTGGAAGCCGCGCTGGTGCGCGGCTACGTGCGTGCGCAGGAGGCCGCGCTCAAGCCGCAGGAGCAGGAAAAAAACTCCGAGGCGCCGTCCGGCACTGGTTCCTGAGTGCCCGGCATGCGCGCCAAAGCGCCGAGGAAGAAGACGCCGAGCTGCGCGCCCAGTGGGCGCGTCTGGGCGCCGATCCCGACCGCGCGCGCTCTGGCGCCCAGCAAGCCGACGAGCCGCTGCAACCCCAGGCCTGGGAACTGCCGCCCGAGCTGTGGCCCGCATGGGAATGCTTTGTGTGCTGCTGGAGCCAGTGGCGTGTCGTCGTCGGCATCGGCGTCGCCTATTACGAAGGGATCGACCGCGCCAGCCTGCTCTCCACCATGGACATGCTGGGCATTCAGCGCAGCAAACGCCGCGCGGTGCTGATGCAGGTACAGATTCTGGAGAGCGAAGCCAAGCTGCTGCGCAATGAGCGTGATTAGAGACAGAGCCCGTCATGAGCAATGAATTCAACGTCGCGGTCAAGGTCAGTGCCGACGCCTCGCAGCTCACGGCCGAGCTCAAGCGCGCCGGTGGGGCGCTGCAAGAATTCACCGCCCGGGCGCAAGGCGCCGGCGCGGGCGTCACCGGCGCGCTGCAGAGCACCACCACCGCCGCACAGGCCATGGGCGCGGCCGTGCACAGCGGCGCGCAGGCCCATAGGGCGGGCGCGCAAAGCGCCGCGCAGCACGCCGATGCATTGCGCGGCGCCGCGGCCCAGGTCACCAACACCGTCACCGCCCTGGGCGGCCTGGCCGGGCAAGGTGCCCAGGCCGGCGCGGCGCTGGGCAGCACCACCGGCGCAGTGCGCGCGCTGGTCACCGCCGCCGGCGTGGCCACCACCGGCCTGGGCGCGCTGGCCATCGCGGGCGGCGCGCTCATCACCGCCTACGCGCGCGGCTCGGCCGAGGCCGACCACTACCGCCTGGCCATCGTCACCACCGGCAACGCCGCCGGCACCTCGGTCGACCAGCTGGCAGGCTACGCGCGCCAGATCGCCAGCGTGTCCGGCACCCAGGCCCAGGCCGCTGAAACGCTGGCCATGTTCACCGACACCGGCGCAGTAGGTACCGGCATGCTGCGCGAGGCCGCGCAGGCCGCCATCGAGTGGGAGCGCGCCACCGGCCAGGCCGCCAGCACCACCGCGGCCAAGTTCGCCGCGCTCGCGCGCGATCCGCTCGCGGCCACCGTGAAGCTCAACGAGGGGATGAACTTCCTCACCACGAGCACTTACCAGCAGATCAAGGCCCTGCAGGAGCAAGGCCGCACCAGCGACGCGGCCGCCGCCGCGCAGCATGCCCTGGCCGACGCGTTCACTACCCGCGCGGGCGAGATCGAGGCCAACCTGGGCACCATCGAACGCGGCTGGCGCGGCGTGAAAGACATGGCCGCCAGCGCCTGGGACGCCATGCTCAACATCGGACGCGAAGGCACCAAGTCCGACCGGCTGCAGGCACTGAAAGCCGAGCTCGCGCAGCACCAGGCGGCGCAGGCCATTGACACGCGCGGCCTTGCAATGGAGTCTTCGGCCAGCGTCATGGCGCGCCGCGGTCAATCCGAGCGCGCGCAGCAGATCGAGAACGAGATCGCGGCGCTGGAAGCCGAGATCGGCACGGAAGAAACACTTGCTCAGCTGCAAGCCAAAGGCGCGGCGGATCGCAAGCTCTACTTCGAATGGGAAAAGCAGGGCGACGCCCTGCGCACCAAGGCCCAGCGGCGCGAGCAGGCCATCCGCAGCGCCGAAGCCGAAGGGCAGGCGCTGCTCAATGCCGGCCTGATCACCGAGGCCCAGCTGCGCGAGCGCATCGACGCCATCCGCCAGAAGTACAGAGACCGCAAGAGCGCGGGCACGGGCGCGCCTGGGCGGCCCGACAGCGAACTCGCCAGCCTGCAGGCCCAGCTGCAGGCCGCCCAGCTCTATGGCGAGCAGCTCTCCACCCTGGGCACCGCGGCGAGCGCGCTCAATGCGGGCGAGCGTGCATCGCTGAAGATCGGCGAAGAGCTCAAGCAGGTCACCGACGACAAGACCGCCGCCCGCCTGCGCGAGAAGCAGGCCATCGCCGACGCCCTGGGCGCGCAGCTGCGCAGCAACGACGGCCTGCAGGAGTCCCTGAAAGCCCACCAGGCGGACATAGACGCGAACTACGCCGACGCCGACGCCATCGAGCAGCGCGCCAAGGCGCAAGAGGCCGCCAACGCCACCCTGGGCAAGTCCAAGGCGGCCATCGAAGAGATGACGCTGGCCGAGCTCAAGCACCAGATGGCCGAGGCCCAGGGCAGCGACAGCTTCGACCCCAAATACATCGCCTCACTGGAGCGCAAGATCGCCGCGCAAGAGCGCTGGGTGACGGCGCTGCGGGGGGCCGACTACAAGGCGGCCGAGCAGCACGTCAATGAGCTGCTGCGCGGTGCCGAGGAACTCTCGCGCGCCTACGCAGACGAGCAGCAGCTCTCGGGTCTCACGGCGCTGGAGCGCGAGAAGATCACCGCGCAGCGCCAGGTCGAGCTCAAGTACGCCAAGGAGCTGGCCGCCATCGACAAGATGGCCCTCTCGGATGCCGAGAAACAGGCCCTGCGCGAAATCGCCCTGCAGGCCAAGCGCAAGGAGGGCATCGCCGCCGTCGCCAAGGCCCGGCAGCAGGCGGGCGCGGCCGCCGCCGACGAGATCAACCGCAGCCTCACCGACGCGCTGATGCGCGGCTTTGAAAGCGGCAAGGGGTTCGCGCAGAACCTGGCCGACACCACGCGCAACCTGTTCAACTCCATGGTGCTGCGCCCGGTGATCAGCGCCATCATGACCCCCGTGTCGTTGGTGGTCAGCGGCATCGTGCAGCAGGGCCTGGGCGCGGTGGGCCTGGGCAGCACAGGCACCGGTGTTCTGGGCCTGGCCAGCAACGCCAGCACCGCTTACAACATGGTCGGCGCGCTCAACGGCCAGGGCTTGCTCGGCGGCGTGGGCAGCACTCTGTTCGGCAACGCGGCGGCCTACGGCGCGATGACGCCTGGCCTTGCCCTTGGCGGCCAGCAGGCTGCGATGCTCGCCGCGCAAACCGGCGAATTTGGTCTTGCCGGGGCCACGGCCACCGCCCAGGCAGGCGGCGCAGGCATGGGCGGTTTCGGCGCGCTGCTGTCCAGCCCGCTGGCCATTGCGGGCGGTGCCCTGCTGCTGGGCAACGCCCTGGGCCTGTTTCGCACGACAGAAAAACGCGGTGGCGGCCTCATCGGCACCCTGGGCGAGGCCGGCGGCGTGCACGACGCCGACCTCATGCGCAAGTCGGGCACCCTCTTCGGTGGCCCGGATTGGTTCGTCGAGGACCGCGGCCAATCGGCGCTGGACAAAGCCATCCAGGGCTCGTTTGACGCCAGCAAGACCGCCATCAAGGGCTTCGCCGAATCCCTGGGCCTGGCCACCGACACGATCGACGGCTTCAGCACCGTGCTGGGCACAGAAACCATGGGCGACCATGGCCAGCTCGGCATCCGCCTGGACAACGATGGCCAGCCGTTGAGCGATGCCGAAGTGCAAGCCAAGATCGCCGCCGCCATCAAGGCAGCCGATAACGAGCTGGCACAGCAATTGATCGGCGCCTGGCAAGAGAGCACCGAGCAGGTCACCGAACGGGTGCGCACCGGCTTTTGGGACAGCGGCGACAACGGCGGCTACTCCGACGTCACGCGCGACGTCACCACCACCACATATACCCCGTCGGAATTCGCCCGCGACGGTGAGCAGGCCATAGACACCCTGACGCGCCTGGGCACCAGCCTGCAGGCCACGGGCGCCGCGTTCACCGCGCTGGGTCTCACGCTCTACGACGCAAGCCTGGCCGGTGGCGACATGGCATCGCAACTGGTCGACGCCTACGGCGGCATCGACGCGATGAACGCCGCCCTGGGCGCATACCACCAAAACTACTACACCGATCAAGAGCGCTACACCACGGCGCTGGACGCGGTGCGCGCCGAATTCGAGCGCCTGGACATCGCCATGCCGCCCAGCCGCGCCGCCCTGCGCGCGCTGATCGAAGGCCTGGACCGCACCACCGAGTCCGGGCGCGAGACCTTCGCCGCGCTGACCAATTTGTCCAGCGCCTTTGCCGCCGTCACGCCCCAGCTGTTCGATGCGGGCGCCGAGCTGGCCGGCACCATCCGCTCGGCGCTGCTGGGCAGCTTCGACGGCGCCAGCGCCGGCGCGGCTATGGCCCAGACGGTGCAGCTGGGCATCTACAACGCGATTGCCGGGCAGTTCGCCAACCAGATCACCGGCATCATCGTCGCCGGCGTGGTCGACCCGGTCATCCAGGCCGCCATCACCGGCTCCAGCGTCAGCGCCGCCGTCAGCAGCGCGTCGATCGCGCAAATGGTCGAGCAGGCCAACGCCGTGGCCAGCGCCGCCGCCCAGATCATGAACGACCCGGCCTTCGAGGCCGCGATGCGCGACATCGGCGCCGCCGTCAGCCGCATCACCATCCCCGTGGTGCGCGCCGCCCCGGCGGTGAACACCTACGCCAGCGCGGTGGACCGCAGCGCCAGCGCAGCAACAAAGGCCAGCGACGCCATGGACGCGGCATTTGCCGCGCTGCAGCGCTCGGTCGGCGCCGAGAAAGAGCGCGCACAGACAGCGCTTGAATCTGCGCGCGCCCTTGAGAGCGAATTCGCCAGCCTCTTCGGCTACCTGCGCGGCGCGGTCGCCGATCTGCGCGGCCAGGTGGCGCAGACCGCCGACTGGCAGGCGCAGCAGGGTTGGGCCTTCATCGACGAGGCCCTGAGCGCCTGGCGTGCTGACAGCGCGCTGCCCCAGCAAGAGCAGCTCGCAGCCGCCGTCGACGCAGTGCGCCGCGAGCTTGACGCGGGCTGGGGCGATACCGAGTTCCTTCGCATGGTGCTCGCCAACAAACTCGAAGAACTCCAGGTTGGCAGCGAGGCGGCGCTGAGCGAGCAAGAGCGCCTGGTGCTCGCTGGCGAGGCACAGGTCAGCGCGCTCGATGCGCTGCTGGACAACGCCGCCGACCAGCTCGCCTACGCCAAAGGCACCTACACCGCGCTGCTGGCGCTGCCGCAGGCCATCGCGGGCTTCAACGCCGCCATCGGCGGCAAGGGCCTCCCCGGCACGCCCCTGCCGTCGCCAGACACCTGGGCGCCGCTGATGCTGGATGCGGGCACACCGGCGCCCGCCCCGCAGCTCTACGGCGTGCCCATGGCCAGCATCGCCAGCGCCGATGCCGACAAACTCGCCGCGCTGCTGCAAAAAGTGCTCGATGCGCTCGGCGCACTCAAGGGCAACACCGAGGGCAGCGCCTACCACCAGCGCCGCGTCTCTGAACTATTGGAAGACGTGGCCAACGGCTCGGCCGTGCTGCACACCCGAGAGGCGGCCGTGGCATGACAGACTACGCCCGCCTGCTGGAGCCGCGCGCCATCACCGAGGCGCGCCTCATCGACTGCTCCGTGCCCGAGCCGGACGCGGGCGTGGGCGAGATCGCATGGACGTCTGGCGAAGACACCGCCATCGGTGAGCTGCGCATCCGCGCCAGCACGCACCGCGTCTACAAGGACGCCAAGGGCGGCGTGAGCACCGTTGCCCCAGAGCTCGACCCCACGCGCTGGAAGGACGAAGGGCCAACGAACCGCTGGGCCTGGGCCGACTATTACGAATCCACCGTCACCACCGGCGCCTCGCCGCTCACGCTGCGCGTGCGCCCAGGCGTGTTTGGCTCCATCGTCTTTCGCGCGCTCGACACCGGCTCGGTGCGCGTGCAGTGCTGGGACGCGCCCGGCGGCGCGCTCTACCACGACCAGACCTACGCCACCGACGACTATCTGACGGGCGATCTGATGTGGGAGTTTTATTTTGGCGAGCCGCGCCAGCGCACCTACCTCTTGATCGACAACCTGCCGCTGCACCCCGCGGCCGAGGTGCTCATCACCATGACCAGCCTGGCCGGGGCCGCCGCTGCCGGCGTAGGCACCGTGGCCTTTGGCCTGTGGGAGACGCTGGGCCTGCCCGAATTCGTCTTTGACGCGGACCTGATCGACAGGAGCCGCATCGAAGAGGAGCCCGTCACCGGGCGCATGCGCATCAAGCGCGGCGTGCCTGCGGTCAACGTCAGCGGCACCTGCGTGCTCGACGACGTGCAGGCCAGCCGCGTGGCCGAGGTCATCGCGCGCTACCTGGGCGTGCCCGTGGCCATCTCCATCAGCGCGGCCGCGCGCTACGACTACCTGAACACCTTCGGCCTGGTCAGCGCCACCGTCTCCGCCATCAACCCCAAGCAGGCGCGAGTGCGCCTGCGCACCCGAGGAATCACCTGATGCCCACGCTACCCCCCACCATAGACAACCCGCCCGTGCTGCCCGACCCGGGCGACAAAGAGACCTTCAGCGCGCGCAAGCTCGCCAACATGGCGTGGGTCAACGCAGAGCTGACCCCCAAGGCCAACGCCATCGGCGCGGCCAGCCACGCCAACGCGGTGGAGGCGGCGGGCGCGGCGGTGGCGGCCGCTGACGCGAGCGACGTTGCCGTCGCGGCCAAGAACACGGCCACCGCAGCCGCCACCAGCGCCACCGACGCACGCGATGCCGCCACCGACGCGCGCGACGCCGCGCAGGGCTACAAGAACACGGCCGAGGGCAGTGCATCGGCCGCCGCCACATCGGCCCAGCTCGCCCAGGACTGGGCGAGCAAGACCGATGCCCCGGTCGCCGGTGGCGAGTACAGCGCCAAGAAGCACGCGCAGGACGCGGCCGCATCAGCCGGGCAAGCGGCGGCCGGCGTGCTGGACAAGCCGCTCACCGGCCTGGACCTCTCCGACAGCACTGCCGTTGCCGCGACGGATACGGTGCTGCAGGCATTTGGCAAGCTGCAGGCGGGCAAAGCCAATATCAGCGCTGGCTCGCTAATAAATCTGCTGCCGGATTCGGGGCGGTTCGATACGTCGCTGCCGAATAGTAATAACAATGCCGATGCGCCTGACATCGTTTTCAGTCCAGGTGGTTTCTTCAGTAGCTACAACGGCTCCACGCTCTATGAAGCTGCCCGCAATTATTACGATTCATCCACCTACGGCGGCGCCGCCCCTGCGACACCGGCAACCGTACAAGATTTGTTTACTGCTGCCGGAATGCCGGGGCGTTATCAAACGCAGTTTCGGGTGCTGGGGATAACGTTCGGCACAGGTACAGCCGCAGCAGGCCCCGTGGTGGATGGCATGCAGTTGTATATTGGCGCGGTCAACGCTTTGGCATTGCCACGGCGTATGACGATGGGGATGTGGATACGGGCATACGCTAAGCCGCTGTCAGTATTGGGCACCGTTGTACGCCCCACTGATGGGTGGGTCAAGGTGTTAGGAATCTTCGGTACGTGGGACGGATATAGCACTGCCGGCCCGTTACTTTTCGGCCAATCCGGCGGTAATTGCGAAATCGCGATGCCGTGGGTGGTTGCAGGGTATATTGATTATCAGCCAGATTTTCAACTGCTTGCCACGCCCATCAATCCACTGGTCTTTGACGTCCCCACCAGCACCGTCACCAGCGGTGCCTACACCCTGCAGCTCGTTGACCGTGGCAATTGCGTAGACGTTGGGCACGCCATCACCGTTCCAACGCTTGCAACAGTCGCCTTCCTCAAGGGTAGCGTCGTCAACCTGCAAAACGTCACAGCCAGCGGCTTGACCATCACCGCGCAGTCTGGCGCCACGGTGTATCTCTCAGGCGATCCGACAAAGACCGGCCCATTTACGCTCAAGGGCTACGGTTGGGCAGTTCTGCGCAAGATCGACACAGCATCGACCTGGGTCATCAGCGGGGCCGGTATATGAGCGGCGTCGTTGCTTCATGCGCCGCGATTGCGCGAGTGCAGCCGTTTACTCTCACCCTGTCGAGCTACTACTTCGCCCCAAATATTCGCAATTTAGCGATCGCTGCCGGGTGGAACGCGTCCGCGCCATTGATTGTGTCGATCACGGCAACGACAGGAGGGGCTATCAATGTGCCATCTGCAGCGTCAGCCAGCTTTCCTGGTGGGCTAACGTTACAAATTGCCGCTGGCGCCCGAGTTTTGGGTGCGCAAGTTGGACCTGG
Source organism: Comamonas flocculans (assembly GCF_007954405.1). Classification (NCBI taxonomy): domain Bacteria; kingdom Pseudomonadati; phylum Pseudomonadota; class Betaproteobacteria; order Burkholderiales; family Comamonadaceae; genus Comamonas; species Comamonas flocculans. Next base: position 3,188,550 of record NZ_CP042344.1, read on the forward strand.
CAGCTCGCGCGGCGGTACAGCGATCAAAGTTGCGCAGGCAATCACCATTGACAATCTCGGCAGCATCATCGGCGGCGGTGGCCCGGGCGGCTACGGGGGCAATGCTACTGCAGGCGGCCAGACTGCATCAGGAGGCGCTGGCGGAAGTGGCGCTGGGGTGTCTGCTGGCGGCTATGCTTCATGGACTTCTGGCACAGCAGGGCAAACAAAAACTGACACCGGTTTTCCCCCTGCTTGGGAGATAAAAGGCGGTACAGGTGGGCGTGGCGGCGTTGAGGGTGCACAAGGCGAGGCGGGCAGTAGCGGCGTCATCATTAGCGGAACGGGCACCGCATACCCAGGGAATGCTGGTATGCCAGCTGGCTACGCCGTCGAAGGCAACAGCTATATCACCTGGATCAACACCGGCACGCGCGCGGGAGGGGTTGTGTGATGAACATCACGCAATACCTCCAACTCGCTGGCGTGCCACACGATCTGCACGCGCAGGCGCTGCACTCGCTCGCCAGCGCGCGTGCTGCTACCGGCGGCACCCTCGGCCCGATGCTGTGGCGCAAGCACTTCGTGCGGCTTTTCCGCGCCGGGAAGATCGCCTCGCTGCTCACGTGGGAAGACAACCGTCTGATCGACCGCCATCCCGAGCTTGCGGAATGGGACATCGCGCCAGTGCTCAATGTGACCTGCAACGGCGACAACAGCATCTGGCGCGACACGCCCGAAGGCGGCAGACCCGATCCGAATGGATGGGCGAATCCCGACCCTGGGAGCGTGGATTACCAGCTTGCCTGCCAGCGCAACTACTGGCTCCCGGGTGCGCACCCGAGATCGCCCGAAGCGCGCAAAGCATGGTATCGCCGCAACGCATGTGAGTACGTTGCGTGGGAGCTTGGATGCCCCGTGGAAACCGACGTGCAGGAGTGGACGGACAACGGCATCACCGTGCTGCGCAGCGGCGATGCCTGGCAGATCAGAGGCATCGTCAAGTGGTTCGGGCCGATCCGTCTCAAGATCGACATCGGCTACGAAGTTGGCAACGTCTTCGCGAAGATCAACGGGCGCTGGGTGCAGAGCTGGTACCCGCTGCCGGGCTACGAGCTGCGCGCCTGCGCGGTCTGGGCCGTGTATCCGACGCTGGCGCGGGCGTAGGAGCGAGCCACGATGTAGCTACACGAAAAAAGACGGGCGACCCACCCAGGTGCGCTAACACCTGGCCAGACCCCGAACCTGCAGAGCAAGCTGCAAGCCCGGCGAAGACCCGCCACCTGTCGACAGGCGCGTCAAGCCTATCAGCAATTTCCCCCAGTGAAAGAGGCTTGCAAATATGACAACCCCCATCGTTCCATGGATCGGCGGCAAGCGCCGCCTGGCCAAGCACATCCTGCCGCACTTCCCCGCGCACACCTGCTACGTGGAACCCTTCTGTGGCGCTGCGGCGTTGTACTTCCTGAAGGAGCCGGCCAAGGCCGAGGTGCTCAACGACATCAACGGCGACCTGGTCAACTTGTACCGCGTGCTCAAGCACCATCTCGACGAGTTCGTGCGGCAATTCCGCTGGTCGCTGACCAGCCGCCAGATCTTCAAGTGGCTGCAGGCCACGCCGCCTGAACCACTGACCGACATCCAGCGCGCCGCGAGGTTCTTCTACCTGCAGAAAAACGCCTTCGGCGGCAAGGTCGACGGCCAGACCTTCGGCACGGCCGCGACCGCACCACCCCGGCTCAATCTGCTGCGACTGGAGGAAGACCTGTCCCAGGCGCACCTGCGCCTGGCTGGCACGTACATCGAGCACCTGGACTGGGCCGCGTGCATCGAGCGCTACGACCGTCCCGCCACACTGTTCTACTGCGACCCGCCGTACTGGGGCACCGAAGGCTACGGCGTGGATTTCTCGCTGGATCAGTACGAGCGCCTGGCCGACCTGGCTCGCTCCATCAAGGGCAAGATGGTGATCTCGGTCAACGACATCCCCGAGATGCGCGCGGCCTTCAAAGGCCTGGCCATGGATCGCGTGGAGCTGTCCTACACGGTTGCCCGCGCAGGAGCTCGAAAGCGCTTCGGCGAGCTGGTGATCTACAACTGGGATCGTGCAGGCGCCCTGGGCGAGTAGTTCCTCCGTGTGCAATTTCATTACGCTACGCGAAACTGACAGCCCAAGCACTTATCACGCCTTGATGCCCCAAGTTTTCGCGCGGCGCTTCATAGCCTGGCGCAGCGTTCTGGTGGGGTCAGGGAAACGAATGCCGGCGGCATGGCTGGCATGTCGCCATCGCACGGGTAGGCGGTTGCCGTCCGCATGCAAGCAGGGCTGTCGCGACTGGCTACGCTCCCCGTCGCGGGGTATCTGGCGCGCCGTGGCTCCTGCTGCGCGGCGTTGCGCTCAGCCTTGCAGCGTGATCAGGAAGCGTTGGGTCCGGGGATCCTGGGGGTGCTGGAACAGATCCTGCGACAGCCCGGACTCAACGATGGCGCCGCCCTCCAGAAACACGGTGTGGCTCGCCACCTGCGCGGCCAGGCGCAGGTCGTGCGTGGCCATCAGCATGGTCATGCCCTCGCGCGCCAGGTCGCTCAGCACGGCGACGACCTCGGCCGCCAGGCCCGGGTCCAGCGCCGAGGTGGGCTCGTCGCACAGCAGCACCGCGGGCTCGGGCGCCAGCGCGCGGGCGATGGCCACGCGCTGCTGCTGTCCGCCCGAGAGGTTGGCGGGCCAGGCGTCGGCCTTGTCGGCCAGGCCGACCTTGGCCAGCAGCGCCCGCGCCCGTTCGCGCGCGCGCTCGCGGCTCCAACGCTTGACCGTGACCAGGCCTTCCATCACGTTGTGCAGCGCGCTCTGGTGCGCGAAGAGCTGGAAGTTCTGGAACACCATGCCGGTCTGCAGGCGGATGCGCTGCACCGCCTCGTGCGCCGGGCGCGTGCCGGGCGCAAAGCGCAGGGTTTCGCTGCCGACGGTGAGCGTGCCCGAGTCCGGAATTTCGAGCAGGTTCACGCAGCGCAGCAGCGTGCTCTTGCCGCTGCCCGAAGGGCCGATCAGCGCCGTCACCTGGCCGGGCGCGATCTGCACGCTCACGCCGTGCAGCACCTCCTGGCCGGCAAAGCTCTTGTGGATGTCCTGCAGCGCAATCACCGCCCGCCCTCGGCAAACACCGCATGGCGGCTGAAGTGGCGCTCCAGCCGCACCTGGGCGGACGCAAGCACCGAGCACAGCACCAGGTAGATCAGCGCCGCTTCCACGTACAGCACCAGCGGCTCATAGGTGACCGAGGCGATGCGCTGCGCGGCCTGGAAGATCTCGGGCACGGTGATCACCGCGGCGAGCGACGTGTCCTTGACCAGCGCGATGAAGGAATTGGCCAGCGGCGGCACGGCCACGCGCGCCGCCTGCGGCAGCACGGTGCGGCGCATGGCCTGGCCGCGCGTCATGCCTATCGAATAGGCGGCGTCCCACTGGCCGCGCGGGATGGCTTCGATCGCGCCGCGTATCACCTCGGCGTTGTAGGCGCCGATGTTGAGCGAAAAGCCGATCAGCGCGGCCGTGAAGGGGTCGAGCACGATGCCCGCGCTGGGCAGGCCGTAGAAGATCACAAAGAGCTGCACCAGCAGCGGCGTGCCGCGGATGAGCCAGATGTAAAAGCGCACCAGCGCCACCAGCGGCGCCGGCCCGAACAGCCGCGCGAGCGCCGCCCAGAACGCCAGCACCAGGCCGAAGACGAAGGACAGGACGGCGAGCGGGACGGTGAACTTGATCCCTCCGACCAGCAGCGGCCAGAGGGATTGCCACATCAATTGCAGCCAGTCGGGCACGGGCCTGCGCGGCGTTGGGGGCGGCGGCGCCTCAGCGCAGCTTGGCCGAGAGGTCTTCGCCGAAGTAGCGCTCGGAAATTTCCTTGTAGCTGCCGTCGGCGATCAGCGCATCGATGGCCTTGTCCACCGCGGCCTTGAGCCCGGCCTGGCCCTTGCGCATCAGCACGCCCGAGCGGCCGAACTCCGCGCTGTCGTCCTGCGCCACCACCTTCACCTTGGACTGGGGCTGCTGCTTCTTGAAGTCCAGGTAGGACAGGTAGTCGTTGACCGTGGCGTCCACGCGGCCGGCGAGCAGCAGCGCCACCGCGTCGTTGAAGCCCTGTACCGCCACCACCTGCGCGCCGTTGCGCTCGGCCAGCTTGGCGAAATTGCTGCTGATGCTGTTGGCGGACTTCTTGCCCTTGAGGTCGGCAAAGTTCTTGATGCCGGTCTCGCTCTCGCGCACGATGAGCGCGGCGGCCGAGGCGATGTAGGGCTTGGAAAAGTCGTACTTCGCCTGGCGCTCGGCAGAAATGCCCACCTGGTTGATGACCACGTCGTAGCGGTTGACGTTGAGCCCCGCGATCAGCCCGTCCCACTTGCCTTCGACGAATTCGGCCTTGACGCCGAGCTTGGCCGCGATTGCGCGGCCGATGTCCACGTCGAAGCCGACGAGCTTGTTGTCCGCCGCCTGGTGGAAGCTGAAGGGTGCGTAAGTGCCTTCGGTGCCGATGCGGATCGTGCCCGCCTTCTGGATGGCGGCCAGGTCGTCGGCGGCCAGCGCCGGGGTTTGTGCCCACAGGGCAAGGCTGGCGATGCCGGCGGCCAGCCACAGGGTCTTGAACAGTTTCATGGTGCTCTCTCGATGTCTTGCGCGCCGGCCTGCGGCCAGCGCCCGGCCACCAAGTATGCGCGCAATCGCTGCGGGGCAAGGCCCGGGCCAGCGATTGTTTGGCAATGTGCTTATGCCGGCCCGCCGCCCGGCTGCACACCAGCCAGGCTACGCGCGGCCGCCACGCCCAGGCGCACCGCGCCTTCCAGCGTGGCCGGGTAGGGCCCCTCGACATAGTCGGCGCAGGCGAGCAGGCCGGGTGCAACGTGCATCGCCGGACGATTCAGCGCCGGCGTGCAGGAGAAGGTGGCGCGCCGCTCCACCACGGTCCGCAGCACCTGCAGACCGGCCAGCCCCAGCGCGCCGTGCGCCTGGCGCAGCACCTGCGCCGCCAGCGCCTGGCGCTCGCCGGTGAAGGCGCTCACCACGAAGGCCAGCAGCCCCGGCGGCCCGCCCAGCTGGCCGCGATCGAACACGAACTGCGCCGGGGCATCCGCTTCGCTGCGCAGCGCCAGCATGGCCCGCGCCAGCACCGGGCCGCGTGCGCCGGGAAGCTGCGCATAGACCGTGGCGATGGCGCCATGGGCCAGCGGCTCGGCCGCGGTGACCCAGGCTTGCAGCAGTACCTGCATCGCGCCGGTCGCATCGGCCCGGGCCAGCAGGCGGGTGGCTTCGCTGCCTGGGCAGGCCAGCAGCACGGCATCGAAAGCCTCACCATCCACATGCCAATGGCGGCCGTCGTGCGCCAGGGCCTGTACCCGCCGGCCCAGCCGCACCGCGTGGCCGCGCCCGCGCAGCCACCGCAGCGCGGGTTCGGGCAGCAGCGCGCCCAGCGGCAGGCGCGGCAGCAGCAGGTTGGAGCCGCCGCGCCCGGCAAACAGACTGTCGCGCAGCACGGTGAGGAAGACCTGACCGCTGGCGCAGTCGGGCGGCGTGTTCAGCGCCGAGATGCACAGCGGCGCGATGAACTCCTGCACCAGGCGCGCGGGCAGGCCGGCGCAGAGATCGGCCACCGTGGTGGTGCTGGCGCAGGCAAAGCCCGCTAGCCGCCAGGCAAGCGCCTGGCGCAGCAGGGCCAGGCGCTCGGCCAGGCTCCAGCCGCGCGCGCGCACGATGCCGGCCAGCGCGTCCCAGGGCGGCGCCATGTCGGGCAGGGCCAGGCCGGTGCCGTCGGCAAAGCGCAGCGCGAGGGGCTCGCGCTGCAGCGCCAGTTCCGGCTCCACGCCCACCAGCCGCATCAGGCGCAGACATTCGCCGTAGGCGCCGATCAGGATGTGCTGGCCGTTGTCCAGCGCCAGCGGCTTGCCGTCAGGCCCGGCCACGGTGACGGTGCGCGCGCGCCCGCCGGCTTCGCGCCCGGCCTCCAGCAGCGTGACGCGGTGGCCCTGCTGCGCCGCTTCAAGCGCCGCCGCGCAGCCTGCCCAGCCGGCTCCGACGATGGCAAGCTTCATGGGCGCCAGCCTGTGCCGCCGGAGCAAGGCGGGCAGGAGCGGCCAGATCGCCCGGCGGGGTGTCTCACATCTTCCCCAGCGCCTGCACCTTCCATGCCAGCCAGAGCTTGCGGATGGGCGTGAGGGCGATGCGCTGGTGCAGCACCCGAAAGTCTTCGGCCTCGATCTCGCGCAGCAGCGTGCGGTAGATGCTGGCCATCATCAGGCCGGGCTTCTGGCTGCGCCGGTCCACCGCGGGCAGCATGGACAAGGCCTCGTCAAAGCTGCGGTGCGCGCGTTCGGCCTGAAAGCGCATCAGCCGCGTAAAGGCCTCGCCATAGCGGCGGTGCGCCAGGTCTTCGGGCGTGACGCCGAATTCGCGCAGCTCCGCCTGCGGCAGATAGACCCGCCCGCGCAGCGCGTCTTCGCCTACGTCGCGGATGATGTTGGTCAGCTGCAGCGCCAGGCCTAGCTTGTGCGCATAGTCGCTGGTCGCCTTGTCCTGCTGGCCGAAGATGCGCGCCGACACCTCGCCGACCACGCCAGCCACGTAATGGCAGTAGTTGGCCAGGCCGGCGAAGTCTTCATAGCTGTCGTAGCGCAGGTCCATCTGGCAGCCTTCGATGATGTCCAGCAGCTGGCGGCGTTCGATCGCGCAGGCGCCCACGTGCGGTATCAGCGCGCGCATCGCCGGATGGCTGGGCTGGCCGTCGAAGGCCTGGTTCACCTCGGAGCGCCACCAGTCCAGCTTGGCCGCCGCCACGCCCGGGTCGCGCACTTCGTCCACCACGTCGTCCACCTCGCGGCAGAAGGCGTAGAACGCGGTGATCGCGGCGCGCTTGTCGCGCGGCAGGAAAAGAAAGGCGTAGTAGAAGCTGCTGCCTGAGGCCGCGGCCTTGTTCTGCACGTACTGCTCGGGGTTCATCGGGGCGTGATTGTCCCATGCGCGTGAGCGCCCGCCCCGGGTTTGCGGTTTTAAGCGAAATCGGCCTCAACCGCTTGCCTGGCAAGCGCTGGCAGCTATCAAAACGGGATTACATCAGCACGGCACGCCACAGCATGCCCGGCAGATGCCAGGCGCGCAGGCGCGGGCGCAAGCGCAGGCTGGCGCCGCCCAGCGTCTGCACCTGGCCCAGCACCGCAAGGCCGCCTTGCACCACCAGGCGCAGCTCCCAGCCGACGCGCCCGCGCAGCCGATGCACCAGCGGCGCGCCCTGCAGCATCAGGGTGCGCGCCCAGGCGGCGCAGTCCATGATGAGCGCATCGCTCGCCGCCGAGCGCCGCAGCGCCGCCAGATCGGCCCGCGCCACGCCGTGGGCGGCGCAGTCGGCGTCGCTCAGATAGTGGCGCCCGCGCGGCAGGTCCACGCTCAGGTCCTGCCAGAAGTTGATCAGCTGCAGCGCCGAGCAGATCGCATCGCTTTGCGCCAGCGCCGGTGCATCCCGCACGCCGTACAGATGCAGCAGCAGGCGCCCGACGGGGTTGGCCGAACGGCGACAGTAGTCGAGCAGCGCGGCGCGGTCGGCAAAGGTGGCGTGTTCGCGCGCCATCACCACGTCCTGCTCGAAGGCGTCGAGCAGATCGGTCAGCAGGTTCAGGGGCAGGTCGTGTGCCGCGATGGCGCTGGCCAAGGGGTAGAAGACCTGCGGCCAGCGTGCGCTCGGGGCCTGGGCGGCTGCTGCGGCGGCCAAGTCTTGCCGGTAGCTTCGCAGATCGGCCAGGCGCTGCTCGGCCGTGGCATGTCCCTCGTCGGCAAGATCGTCCGCCGTGCGGGCGAAGTGGTAGATCGCGGCAATCGGCGCGCGCAGGCGCGGCGGGCACAGCCAAGAGGCTACGGGAAAGTTTTCATAGTGGGTGACGGGGGCGGGATTCACGGATGCCACTGCGGCGCGAGCGTCAGGCAGGCCAGTACACCTTGCGCAAGGGGACCAGGCGCTGCATCTCCACGTCCATGCGCTCGTAGTGTTCCAGCAGAGCGCGCACCAGATCGTCCAGGTCCATCAACATCACCGGAATGCGGCCGCGCTCGGCCTCGTAGCGCGCATCTTTGGTAAAGCCGCCGGTGCTCACGTACAAGCCCTTGTCGTGATCATGGCGCCCGCCCAGAAAGCTGCGTATCTGCTGGGAGCCGATGGCGCTGCCTTCACGGTGCTTGACCTCGACCACGATGCGCGGGTCTTCAAACCCGAAGCCGTCGGGCGAAGCCACGATGTCCTTGCCTCGGTCCGAGCCCTTGGGCGAGATGCGCGTCTTGTAGCCCATGGCGCGCAGCAGGCTGGCCACCAGCTCCTGCATATCTTCCCAATCGAGCGCGTTGACCTTGTCCTTGATGAACTCGAAGCCCTTGGACTGCACGTCGCGATAGATATCTTCCTGGCTGTCTTCTTCCGTCTGCGTCGGCTGCACACTCTCGTGAGGCTTGGCCGAAGGCTGCGACAAGCGGGAAAGAACCTCTTGCCCCACTTGAGGTGGCAGCAGGAAGAGCGTGGAGATGGCACCGAGGCTGTTGCGTGCAGCTACCGAGAGCGCATCGCGCGGCACGCTGCCGAGCCAGCGGACGCTGCGCTCGTTCGGAAATTCGGCCAAGTGCGCAGGGCGATAGGCGTAAGCACCGGTGATGCTGCCTAGAAGGTAGACGCGGCTGTCCGGGTCGTAGCTCACGACGTGGTCGCTCACCGCGATCTCGTGCACGAAACGGTAGGTCTGCCCGGCAGCAGACGCTCTCTGTCCGGGTTTGAGCTCCGGCATGGCCTGTTCCACTGCCAGGGCGAAATCGGCGCGCGTGGCATAGCGCGACAAGTCGCCCAGCGCGCTCCAGCCTATGGCCACGAGCGACTGCGTGCGAAAGTCTTCGATCAGGCTTGCGCCTTCGCCGGCGCGCACCATCCATACGGGGCGAGAGGTATGTTCGGAAGTCATGCTTGCAGAGTCGATGGGGACGAATTCAGGAATTCGTGCAGCGCCGCCGCCGTTTCCACTGGCGCCTCGGTCATCTGATGGTGCCCGACCGGCAGGTGGTGCACCTGCACGGACTTGCCTGCCGCCCGTGCGGCCGCGATGAGCGGCAGGGCGGCGCGCGGCGGCGTCATCTGGTCGAGCCGTCCCAGCAGAAACAGCACGGGGCAGGTGAGGGCGGCCATGGCGGCCGGGCCTCCGGCGTACTGGTCGCAGGCCACGAAGCCGCGGTGAAAGACGTTGACGGCCGTATTGCTGCGCAGCACCTTGCGCCCCAGCGCCATGCTGGCGCCATAGACCCAGAAGCCGGCGCCGCTGGGCGAGGCGAGCGTGCTGCGCGAGAAGACGTTGATCATCTTCAGCGCCTTCTCGGGCTCGCTTTGCGAGGCCTCGATCAAGGCGGGCGAGACGGTCATCGGCGCGGCGGTGCCGATCAGCGCGAGGTGGCTCACGCGCTCCTTGAGAACCGCCGCGGCTTCCATCGCGATCAGCGAACCCCAGCTGTGGCCGACGAGCGCGGCCTGGCTGCAGCCGACGGCATCGAGCAGCGCGGCGATGGTGCCCGCCGCCTGCTCCACGCTCGCGGGGGCTTCGCCGGCACTGCGCGCGTGCCCGGGCAGGTCGATCGCAAGCACGTTGAAGCCGTGGTTGGCTAGGTAGCGCGCCTGCCAGAGCCAGACGCTGTGGTCGCACAGCACGCCGTGGATCAGGATGGCGGTGGGCCGGGCCGGGTTGAATGCCTTGTCGCCGGTATAGGCATAGAGCGCAGCGCCCTGCACTTGGTAGATCATCACGCACCTGCCTTTTCGCCGGATTTTTCCGCTGCTTTCAGAGCGCGCTTCAGGTCGTCGATCAGGTCATCCGGGTCTTCCAGTCCGATCGACAGCCGTATCGTGCCCTGCGTGATGCCGCCCGCGAGCAGCGCCTCGTCCGTCATGCGGAAATGCGTGGTGCTGGCCGGGTGGATGACCAGCGAGCGGCAGTCGCCGACGTTGGCCAGGTGGCTGAAGATCTTCAGCGTCTCGATGAACTTCTTGCCCTGCGCGCGGCTGCCTTTCAGGTCGAAGCTGAACACCGCGCCCGCGCCGCGCGGCAGCAGCTTTTGCGCCAGCCGGTGGCTGGGGTGGCTCTCCAGCATGGGGTGGCCCACGCGCGCGACGAAGGGGTGGCTGGCGAGGAACTGAACCACCTTCTCGGTGTTGCGCACGTGGCGGTCCATGCGCGCGCCCAGGGTTTCCACGCCCTGCAGGATCAGCCAGGCGCTGTGCGGGCTCATGCAGGCGCCAAAGTCGCGCAGGCCTTCACGGCGCGCGCGCAGCAGAAAGCCGCCGACGCTCGATTCCTGCGCGAACACCATGTCGTGAAAACCGTCGTAGGGCGCGCTGAGCTCCGGAAAACGCCCCGAGGCGTCCCAGTCGAAGCCGCCGCCATCGACCAGCACACCGCCCATCACCGTGCCGTGGCCCGAAAGGAACTTGGTGGCCGCGTGGTAGACCAGATCGGCGCCGTGCTCCAGGGGCCGCATCAGATAGGGCGTGGTGAAGGTCGAATCCACCAGCAGCGGCACGCCCGCCTCGTGCGCGATCTGCGCCACCGCCGGGATGTCCAGCACCTCCAGCCCCGGGTTGCCCAGGGTCTCGCCCAGCAGCAATTTGGTGTTGGGGCGGATCGCCGCGCGCCAGGCGTCGATGTCGGTCGGTTTGACGAAGGTGGTTTCTATGCCGAAGCGTCTGAGCGTGTAGTTCAGCAGGTTCTGCGAGCCGCCGTACAGCGCCGTGCTGGCGACGATGTGGCTGCCCGCACCCATCAGCGTGACGATGGCCAGGTGCAGCGCCGCCATGCCGCTGGCCGTGGCGATGGCGCCGGCGCCGCCTTCCAGCGCCGCGATGCGCTGCTCCAGCACGTCGGTGGTGGGGTTGGAGAGGCGCGAATAGACGTGCCCCGGCTGCTCCATGTTGAACAGCGCGGCGGCGTGCTCGCTCGACTCGAAGACGAAGGAGGTGCTGAGGTAGATGGGCGTGGCGCGCGCGCCGGTCGCGGGGTCGGGCCGGGCGCCTGCGTGCACGGCCAGCGTGTCAAAGCCGGGGTCGGCGTAGCCGGGCATGGATGTCTCCGTGTTCATGCATGAAGCGATGCATTGTGGGCTATATTTGCCGGTGCCCACCGCATCGATCACCAGCCATGAAAGTTCGCGACATCCTGCGCCTGAAGGGCGGCACGCTCTACACCATCACGCCCGAAGACAGCCTGGCGGACGCGGCGCGCATCATGTCCGAGAACGATATCGGCTCGCTGGTGGTGATGGCGCACGAGCGCGTGGTCGGCATCCTCACCTTCCGCGAGGTGATCGACGCCGCGGTGAAGAACGGCGGCAAGTTCGACGGCCTGTCGGTCTATCGCAGCATGGACCCCGGGCCGCTCATCTGCACGCTGGAGACCGAGCTCGACGAGGTGCGCCGCATGATGCTGGGGCGCCACGCGCGCTACCTGCCGGTGATCGACAACCGCCAGCTCATGGGCGTGATCAGCTTCTACGACGTGGCCAAGACCGTGGTGGACAGCCAGAACCTCGAGAACAAGCTGCTCAAGGCCTATATCCGCGATTGGCCCGAAGACCAGGCCTCCTCCGAAGCGCAAGGGTGAAATCCGACCCTAGCGCCCGTCCAGCAAGCGCTGGCAGCTACCAAACCAGGAGTCATCCATGAGCGGCAGCACGCTGGGCAGGCTGTTTCGCGTCACCAACTTCGGTGAATCCCATGGTCCGGCCATAGGCTGCGTGATTGACGGCTGTCCGCCGGGCATGGCCCTGAGCGAGGCCGACATCCAGCACGACCTGGACCGCCGCCGCCCCGGCACCAGCCGCCACGTCACGCAGCGCAAGGAGCCCGACGCGGTGGAAATCCTCTCGGGCGTCTACGAGGGCCGCACCACCGGCACGCCGATCGCGCTCTTGATCCGCAACCAGGACCAGCGCAGCAAGGACTACGGCGAGATCGCGCAGCAGTTTCGTCCCGGCCATGCCGACTACAGCTATTGGCACAAGTACGGCCTGCGCGATCCGCGCGGGGGAGGGCGCTCGTCCGCGCGCCTGACCGCGCCCACCGTGGCGGCGGGCGCCGTGGCCAGGAAGTGGCTCAAAGAGAAGTACGGCACGCAATTTCGCGCCTGCATGACGCAGCTGGGCGAACTGCCCATCGCCTTCGAGGGCTGGGAACATGTGCAGGGCAACCCCTTCTTCGCCCCCGTGGCCGACGTGCAGCGGCTCGAGGACTACATGGACGCGCTGCGCAAGGCGCACGACTCCTGCGGCGCGCGCATCCGCGTGCAGGCCACGGGCGTGCCCGCTGGCCTGGGCGCGCCGCTGTACGACAAGCTCGACGCCGACATCGCCAAGGTGATGATGGGCCTGAACGCGGTCAAGGGCGTGGAGATCGGTGCGGGCTTTGCCAGCGTCGCGCAGCGCGGCAGCGTGCATGGCGACGCCATCACGCCGGCGGGCTTTGCGAGCAACCACGCGGGCGGGGTGCTGGGCGGCATCAGCAGCGGGCAGGACATCGAGGTGAGCATTGCCATCAAGCCCACCAGTTCCATCCTCACGCCGCGCCCGTCCATCGACATCCATGGCGCGCCGGTGCAGGTCGTCACCAAGGGGCGGCATGATCCCTGCGTGGGCATACGCGCCGCGCCCATCGCCGAGGCTTTGCTCGCCCTGGTGCTGATGGACCACGCGCTGCTGCAGCGCGCCCAGTGCGCCGACGTGGTGCAGGTGCCCCCGCCGGTGGCGGCAAATTATCAGTAAAAAGTGGCGTAAACGCTTGCCAGGCAAGCGCTGGCAGCTATGGTTTCAGCACCGGAGCGCTATTCGGCGACCTTGTCCACCAGCGCCTTGAATTCGTCGATGTGTTCAAAGCTGCGGTACACGCTGGCGTAGCGCACGTAGGCGACCTTGTCCATCCGCTGCAGCTCGTGCATCGCCATCTCGCCCAGGCGGTTGGACAGGATCTCGCGCTCACCCAGCTGCAGCAGGCGTTCTTCAATGCGCTCTATCGCCGCATCCACCTGCTCGGTGCCCACCGGGCGCTTACGCAGCGCAATGCGAAACGACCCTTCGAGCTTCTCGCGCCGGTATTCCACGCGCCGACCGTCCTTCTTGACGATGGCCGGGAAGTTCACCTCGGGCCGCTCGTAGGTGGTAAAGCGCTTGTCGCAGGCGCTGCAGCGGCGCCTGCGGCGCACGTATTCGCCGCCTTCGGACTCGCGGGTCTCCACGACCTGCGTGTCCGGATGGCTGCAGAACGGACATTTCATGGCTGTCCGGGCGGCGTGCGCGGCTCAGCGATAGACCGGAAAGCGCGCGGTCAGCTCGCCCACCCTGGCGCGCACCTGGGCCAGGTTGGCCTCGTCGTGCGGCTTGTCCAGCACGTCGGCCATCAGCTGGGCCGTCAGGCGCGTTTCCTCTTCCTTGAAGCCGCGCGTGGTGATGGCCGGCGTGCCCACGCGCACGCCGCTGGTCACGAAGGGCTTTTCCGGGTCGTTCGGGATCGCGTTCTTGTTGATGGTGATGTGCGCCTGGCCCAGCGCCGCCTCGGCGGCCTTGCCGGTAATGCCCTTGGAGCGCAGGTCCACCAGCATCACGTGGCTTTCGGTGCGGCCGCTGACGATGCGCAGACCGCGCTCGGTCAGGGTCTGGGCGAACACCTGGGCGTTCTTGGCCACCTGCTTGCCGTAGGCCTTGAACTCGGGCGCAAGCGCTTCCTTGAAGGCCACGGCCTTGGCGGCGATCACGTGCTCCAGCGGCCCGCCCTGCAGGCCGGGGAAGATGGCGGAGTTGATCGCCTTCTCGTGCTCGGCCTTCATCAGCACGAAGCCGCCGCGCGGCCCGCGCAGGCTCTTGTGCGTGGTGGAGGTCACCACGTCGGCAAACGGCACCGGGTTGGGGTACTCGCCCGCCACCACCAGACCCGCGTAGTGCGCGATATCCACCCAGAAGATCGCGCCCACTTCCCTGGCCACGCGTGCCATGCGCTCGAAATCGATGCGCAGCGCATAGGCCGAGGCGCCGCCGATGATGATGCGCGGCTTGTGCTCGCGCGCCTTGGCTTCAAAGGCCTCGTAGTCGATCTCTTCCCTGGCGTCGAGGCCGTAGGAAACCACGTTGAACCATTTGCCCGACATGTTCAGATGCATGCCGTGCGTGAGGTGCCCGCCTTCGGCCAGGCTCATGCCCAGCAGCGTGTCGCCCGGCTTGGCAAAGGCCATCAGCACGGCCTGGTTGGCCTGGGAGCCGGAATTGGCCTGCACGTTGGCCGCCTCGGCGCCGAAGAGCTGCTTGACGCGGTCGATCGCCAGCTGCTCGATCACGTCCACGTTCTCGCAGCCGCCGTAATAGCGCTTGCCGGGGTAGCCTTCGGCGTACTTGTTGGTCAGCTGCGAGCCCTGCGCCGCCATCACGGCGGGTGAGGCGTAGTTTTCGCTGGCGATGAGCTCGATGTGCTCTTCCTGGCGGCGGTTTTCCGCCTGGATGGCAGCCCACACTTCGGGATCGGTCTGTTCTACGAGGATGTTGCGTTGGTACATGGCAGAGGTTGCGGAGTCTTCCCTTGGCGTGCAAGGGCTGCCCAGGCGAACGACAAAACGCGCGACGGCTTGTGCCCGTGCGGTACGCTTCCCCGTGGTATGCGCCGGTTGCGCCGGCGCTCCACGTCAGCCAGCTGCCCCATGGCGGGCAATGCCAGACCTATCGCCAGTTGCGTACCGCGCGAGTGTAGCCTGCGAGGCCGGCGCCGCAGCACCTGCCGCGTGCCCGGCGGGCTTCAGTAGCCGCCTGCCAGTAGCGCCACCTTTTCGCCCGGCTGGCGCGTCAGCGCGCCGGGCCCCGACGGGGCAGCGGGAGCGGGGGCGTGCGCGGCGACCAGCGGCGCGCGGGCGGCGCCCTGGGCCACCTGGCGCAGGCGCTGGTGCTCGGCCAGCACCTTGCCGGCGTAGCCGCCGTCGTCGGGCAGGTTGGCCGCGCCGACATAAAAGCGCAGGCCGCCCTCCAGGGAGCCGGCGCGCTGTATGCATTCCTGCAGCACCTTCACGCCCACGCGCAGGTTGGCCACGGGATCGAAGGCGGCAAAGCGTCCGCCGAAGTCTTCATATTTGTCGGTATGCACGCGCGTCATCACCTGCATCAGGCCCTGGGCGCCAACGGCGCTCTGCGCGAAGGGGTTGAAGCCCGATTCCACCGCCATCACCGCCAGGATCAGCGTCGGTTCGAGCCGCGTGCGGGCGCCCACGGCATAGGCTTCCCCGACCAGCACGGCGAGCGGCTCGGGGGCCACGCGGTATTTCTTGCTCAACCAGTAGGTCACGGCGGCCTGCTCGCGCGGCAGGTCCTTGGGGTTGCCGGCGGTGGCGCGCTCGCTGGCGACGGCTTCAAGGGCAAAACCGTTGATCTCCACCTGGCGCTCCTGCAGCCAGCCCATGAGCTGGTCGGCGCCCATCTGGCGCAGGTCGGGGCGGGCGCTCAGGGTGATGGCGGCAAACGCCACCGCCAGCCCCAGCAGCGCAAGGCCGCTGTGGGTCACTTCAAAGAATCCGGCAGCAATGTCGCCGACGAAAGTACGAATACCAGAGACGGCACGCAAGCCTGCCTTCTTCATGGGGAGTCCTTTTGCATTGATGCCGGCCTGCTTTGCGTCCGAAGCACAGGCGACATCTTCAAGGGCCGGAACCGGTTCCGGCGTTCCGCCACCACCCTTGGTACAAGAGAGACCGGCCCGTTCGGAGGGGACCGGCATGGTGCATGGCACTGTGAGACGTATAAGGGTTTGTACGGACCCCTTGTGAAATTGAGGCGGATTCTAGGGAGCTTCCATATACGCGGTCAATAATAAAGAATAGTCTTTTAGAACAAAAACATTATTAGCGGCATCCCGTTGGTTGGATCGAAAGCGCCGAAACCAAGGGTTTGCCCCGTACGGCGCGGCTTGGCGAGTCGGCTGCCGTCCAGTGGTTTCGAGTTGCAACGATGCGTGACACGGCAGGTGCAAAGCTGCTAAGGTGCGCTCCGTCTGCAGCAAGCAGACGAGGCTTGCCAGCCTTGCAAGGCCGGTCGATTCGTCATCGATCGCCCCGTGCCCGGCAAGGCGGGCAGCACCATGGGAGGCAATCGTTTGCCTCCGGCGCGTCGGACAGCAATCTCCGCAGCGCCAGGGACGGATCAGGCGGGTATGCCGATCCTCCAGCCCGGTGCCGGGGTTCCCCCGCCACCGGGCTTCTCTTTGTGGGGCCGCGCGGGCGCGGCCCACAGGCTTGTGGCGGCGCCAGCGGCAAGCGCGGCAAACCAAGCCACAATAGCCGTCTTGCCCGCGCGTTTCTTGCCCTGATGACGCCGGGCGCGCGATACCCGCCCTACCGATCTATCCTCGCATCACCCATGTTTCCCTTTTCTTCCCCCAGCCCTGCGCCTGAACCCGATGCCGCTGCTCCCGCGGACAAGAGCGCCCACGTGCATCCGCTGGATGCGCTGACCGGCGGCGCGTTCTCCGCGACCACCTCGGGCGAGCGTTCCGCCCGCATCCGCGACTGGCTGGCCACCGACCCCGACAGCGCCCAGATGCAGGAAGTGTTCAAGGAGCTGAGCGCGCGCGACAAGGGCGCGGCCAAGGCGATACGCGAGCGCCTGGAGGAGCAGCGCCGCGCCGTGGCCCAGCAGGCCATGGCAGCGGAGTGGGCGGCGCGGGCCCAGGCCTTGCTCGATGCCCCCCGGCTCAATATTGCCGATGCGCTCGCCTGGCAGCGCGACGCGGCCCGTGCCGGCGCGCCGCTCTCGCGTGAGCCCTTGCAGACGCTCAAGACCCGGCTGGCCGAACGCGTCAAGGCGGTGGAAGACCTGCAGCACCGCGTGCAGGTGCAGCGCGAGGCCGCGGTGCTGATGGCGCAGCGCATCGAGGTGCTTTCCACCAAGCCCTGGCGCGAGGCCGAGGCCGCCCACGCGGCGCTGGCCGAGGATGTCGTGCGCTGGCGCAGCCAGGCACGGGAGATCGTGCAAGACCCCGTCTGGCCCGGTGTGGACCTGCGCTTTGCGCCCCAGCTCGAGTCGGCGCAGACCCAGCTCGGCCTGGTCTGGGACGCGTTTGGCGCCGCGCTCACCCAGGCGGCCGCGGCCAGCGAGGACTCCAAGGCCCCGCTGCCGCAGGTGCCCGTCTGGGCCGAAGAACTGCGCGCCGCCCGCGGTGAAGCAAGCAGCCCCGCGGCCGAGCCCGCGCGCGCCGCGCCCAACCCCGAGCGCATCGCCCAGGCCGTGCAGGCCGTCACCGAGGCGTTGACGCGATTGGAGGGCGCCACCGCCCAAGGCCGTGGCAAGGCCAGCGTCGGCGCGGCCCAGCAATTGCGCGCCGCCTGGAAGGCGCATGGCCGCTTCCTCGATGCGGCGCTGGAGGCGCGCGTGCATGCCGCACTGACCGCGGCCGGCGAGCTCGAAGGCTGGCAGCGCTGGAGCGCCGATCAGATCCGCGAAGAACTGGTGGCCAAGGCCCAGGGGCTGCTGCAGCGCCCCGAAGGCCAGGCGCTGGGCGGGCGCCGGCTGCAGGAGCAGCTGCGCCAGCTGCGCGAGCAATGGAAGCAGGCCGACCAGGGCGCGCTGGCCAACCATGCGCTGTGGAAGAAGTTCGACGAAGCCTGCAATGCCGCGCACAAGCAGGTCGAAGAGTGGCTGGAAAAATCACGCGCCCAGGCGCAGGAGCACAAGGCCCAGCGCCTGGCGCTGATCGACGAGCTCAAGGCCTGGAGCGCGGAGCACGCCGGCTCCAGCGACTGGAAGACGCAGATCCGCGCGTTGCACCAGTTCGGCGAGCGCTGGCGCAGCAGCGGTCACGTCGGCGAAAGGCTCTTTGCCGAACTGCAGCCGCTGTGGAAGCAGGCGCTGGCCGCCGCCGGCGCGCCGCTGGCCGCGGCCCAGAAGCAGAACCTGCAGGAGCGCCAGGCGCTGATCGACGAGGCGCAGGCCCTCGGCGCCGCGCCGCAGCTGCGCACCGACGCGGTCAAGGCGCTGCAGCAGCGCTGGCAGGCGCTGGCGCAGGCCGTGCCACTGGAGCGCCGCCAGGAACAAAGGCTCTGGGACGCGTTTCGCAGCCCGATCGACGCTGCTTTCGAACGCAAGAGCGCCGAGCGCGAACGCAGCGTCGCCGCGCTGTCGGCGCACGACGCCGCCGTGCTGCAGGCGTCGCGCGCGCTGGATGCCGCCAACGCCTCGGGCGATGCCGAGCAAATCCGCCAGGCGATGCAGGAGCTGCAGGTGGTGATGCAGGGCCGCCCCGCGCAGGCGGCACCAGAGGAATCTGAACAAAAACCGGCCCAAACGCCCGCCAGTCAAGCGGATGCAGCTACGGTATCTGAAGATGCCGGCGCTGAAGACACACCAGCGCCGGCCGCGGACGACGCGGTCGCACCGGCCGCGCCGCGCCGCGTGGTGGCCGTGCGCGGCGATGACCGGCCCGACGCCCGCAAGCCGGCTACGCCGGCGCCGACCGGACGCAAGCCCTCGGGTCCGCGTCCCGAGGGGCGCGGGCCACGCCCCGGCGGCGAACGCTTTGGCCGCGACCGCCAGGACCGCGGCGCCCGCCCCGAGCGCGGCCCGCGCCTGGGCGACGCCGCATTTCGCGCCCAGCGCGAAGCGGTGGAGCAGGCGCAGATGGCACTGCGCAAGCTGGCAGCCCAGGCCCACGGCGAGGCGTTGGGTCAGCTCATGCAGGCCTGGGAGCAGCGCGACGCCGCCTTGCTGCCCGCTGCCCGGGAGCTGGGCCGCGGCGTGAACGCGCAGGCGCTGGCCGCCTGGGCGAAGGCGCTGCAGGGCGGCGCGCAGGCCGGCAATGCCGAGGCGCTGCTGCGCCTGGAAGTTGCCGCCGACGTGCCCACGCCGGCCGAACACCACGACGCGCGCCGCGCGCTGCAACTGCAGTTGCTCACGCGCCGCAATGAACCGGGCCCGGGCGAGACCTGGCCCGAGGACACCGCCCGCGTGCTGGCCGGGCCGGCGGACCGCGCCGGCGGGCAACGCCTGCAGGCAGCGCTCAAGGTGCTGCTGCGCAAGTGATCTTGCGCGCAGCAAGCCAAAAGGCAAAAGAAAAGGCCGCTATGCAAATGCAAGCGGCCTGTCTTCGTATCAATGCCAAGTGTTCTTCTACACTTGGTGCCCAGGAGAGGACTCGAACCTCCACGGAGTTACCCGCTAGTACCTGAAACTAGTGCGTCTACCAATTCCGCCACCTGGGCATTTCAGGAAGTCGCAGATTGTATAGCAAAAAAAACGAGTTTCACGCAAACGCCAACAAGGAAATTGAAGGCAGCGTGCGCGGCCACCGCGACGGACACGGCTTCGTGCTCCGCGACGACGGTGAAGGCGATATTTACCTGGCACCGAACGAGATGCGCGCGGTGCTGCACAAGGACCGGGTGCGCGTGCGCATCATCGGCCAGGACCGGCGCGGCCGCCCCGAGGGGCGGGTGCTCGAGATCATCGAGCGTCCCAGCCAGACCATCATCGGCCGCCTGTTGCACGAGGCGGGCATCTGGCTGGTGGCGCCGGAGGACACGCGTTACGGGCAGGACGTGCTGGTGCCGCGCAGCGCCATCGGCAGCGCCAGCGTCGGCCAGGTGGTGGTGGTGCAGCTGACCGAGCCGCCGGCGCTGCACGGCCAGCCGGTAGGCCGCGTGGTGGAGGTGCTGGGCGAGATCGACGACCCCGGCATGGAGGTGGAGATCGCGGTGCGCAAGTACGGCGTGCCGCACGTCTTCTCCGACGCCTGCCTGGCGCAGGCCCAGGCGCTGCCCGACCAGGTGCGCGAGGCCGACTGGCAGGGCCGCGTGGACCTCAGCGACGTGCCCTTCGTGACCATCGATGGCGAAGACGCGCGCGACTTTGACGACGCCGTCTATTGCGCCCCGATGCGCCTGGGCCGGGCCAAGGCCTGGCGCCTTCTGGTGGCGATCGCCGACGTCAGCCACTACGTGGATTCGGGCGGCGCCATCGACGCCGATGCCTACGAGCGCGCCACCAGCGTCTATTTCCCGCGCCGCGTGCTGCCCATGCTGCCGGAAAAGCTTTCCAACGGCCTGTGCTCGCTCAACCCCGGCGTGGCGCGCCTGGCCATGGTCTGCGACATGGTCATCAACGGCAAGGGCCAGACGCACGCCTACCAGTTCTACCCCGCGGTCATCCAGAGCCATGCGCGCCTGACCTATGCCCAGGTCTCGGCCGCGCTGGCCAATACCCGGGGATCGCAGGCGGCCCAGCTGTCCGCGCAGCTGCCGGACCTGCTGCACCTGCACGAGGCTTACCGCGCGCTGCTGGCGGCGCGCCACGCGCGCGGTGCGGTGGACTTCGAAACCACGGAAACCCAGATCGTCTGCGACGACAACGGCCGCATCGAGAAGATCGAGCCGCGCGTGCGCACCGAGGCGCACCGGCTGATCGAGGAATGCATGCTCGCGGCCAACGTCTGCGCCGCCGACTTCGTGGGCGAATACCACCGTGACTGCCTCTACCGCGTGCACGACAAGCCCACGCCGGAAAAACTCGAGCTGCTGCGCGCCTACCTCAAGGCACTGGCGGTGCACGTGAACCTGCCCGACGACCCGCCCACTGCGGCCTTCCAGGCGATCGCCGCCGCCACGCGCGATCGCCCGGATGCGGCGCAGATCCACGGCATGCTGCTGCGCTCCATGCAGCAGGCGATCTACACGCCCATCAACAGCGGCCATTTCGGGCTGGCGTTTGACGCCTATACCCACTTCACCAGTCCGATACGGCGCTATCCGGACCTGCTGGTGCACCGGGTCATCAAGTCCATCCTGGAAGACAAGACCTATCAGCTGCCCGCGCTGCCGCTGCCGGGCGAGGCGCAGCACAAGCTGGCGCGCCAATGGGCCGCCAAGGGCCGCGGCGAAGGGCAGGGCGGCGCCGCCCCCGCCAGCAAGTCGCGCCTGGCCTGGGAAGCCGCGGGCCTGCACTGCAGTGCCAACGAGAGGCGCGCCGACGAAGCCAGCCGTGACGTCGAGGCCTGGCTCAAGTGCCAGTACATGCGCGAGCACCTGGGCGAGGAGTACGGCGGCGTCGTGACCGCCGTGGCGGGCTTTGGCATTTTCGTGACGCTCGACGCGCTGTATGTCGAAGGCATGGTGCACATCACCGAGCTGGGCGGCGAATACTTCCGCTTCGACGAGGTGCGCCAGGAGCTGCGCGGCGAGCGCACCGGCATGCGCTACGCCGTGGGCACCCGCCTGCGCGTGCAGGTCAGCCGCGTCGACCTGGACGGGCGCAAGATCGACTTTCGACTGGTGCACGATGAGTCCGCCTCCATCCCTGCCCGGCCCGAGACCGCGCGCGCCGCACGCAAGGCCAGCCGGCGCTCCGACGAGGACGGGGCCGACGGCGCACCCGCGGTGCCCCAGGCCAAGGCGGCCGCGCCGCGCGGCGGGCGCGGGTCGCGGCATGCGTCCTCGGGGCGCGGAAGGCGCTCGTCATGAACGCGCAGGGCCGGGTGGCAATCGTCACCGGCGCCGGCAGCGGCATCGGGCGGGCAGCGGCGCTGGCACTGGCGCGCGCAGGCTGGCGGGTGGTGCTTGCGGGACGCCGCCCCGAGCCCCTGCAGGCGCTGGCGCAGGAATGCGGCGGCAAGGATGCGGCGCTCGCGCTGCCCACCGACGTGGCCGACCCGGCGGCGGTGCGCCGCCTCTTCGACGCCAGCGTGCAGCACTACGGCCGGATCGACCTGCTGTTCAACAACGCCGGCACCGGCGCACCGGCGGTGCCGCTGGACGAACTCGAGGTCCACCACTGGCAACAGGTGGTGGACGTGAACCTCAGCGGCATGTTCTATTGCCTCCAGAACGCCTTTCGGGTGATGAAGGCGCAAACGCCGCGCGGCGGGCGCATCATCAACAACGGCTCGATCTCGGCGCATGCGCCGCGCCCGCACTCGATTGCCTACACCGCCACCAAGCACGCGGTCACGGGCCTGACCAAGTCGGCCTCGCTGGACGGGCGCGCCCACGACATTGCCGTGGGCCAGATCGACGTGGGCAATGCCGACACGGCGCTGGCGCAGCAGCTCACCCAGGGCGTGCTGCAAGCCCACGGCGCCATGGCCAACGAGCCCCTGATGGACGTGGACATCGTCGGCGCCTCGGTGCTGTACATGGCCGAGCTGCCGCTGTCGGCGAACGTGCTCTTTCACACGGTGATGGCCACGAAAATGCCGTTCGTCGGCCGCGGATAAAACGTGGCGCGCTCACTTTTTCTACGGGCCTTGGCGCTGGTGTGCCTGGCGCTGGCGAACGCCGCGATGGCCGCGGGCGGCGCGGCGGGCGACATGGAGCAGCGCGTGCTGCCGTGTACCGTCTGCCATGGCAAACAGGGGCGGGCAACGCCCGATGGCTACTTCCCGCGCATCGCCGGCAAGCCCGCAGGCTATCTGTACAACCAGCTGCGCCACTTTCGCGACGTTGAGCGGCGCTATCCGCCGATGGCCTATCTGCTGAGCTATCTGAGCGACGACTACCTGGCCGAGATCGCGCGCCATTTTTCGGAGCTGCAGCTGCCCTATGGCGCGCCGGCGCCGGTGACGGTCAGCAGAGCCCAGCTTGCGCGCGGTGAACAGCTGGTGCAGAGCGGCGATGCCGCGCGCGAGCTGCCCGCCTGCAGGCAGTGCCATGGCGCGCAGTTGACCGGCGTTGCGCCCTTCGTGCCCGGCCTGCTCGGGCTGTCGCAGGATTACCTGAGCAGCCAGCTCGGCGCCTGGCGCACCGGCCAGCGCCACGCGAGCGAGCCCGACTGCATGGCGCAGGTGGCGCGGCGCATGGCGCTCGAAGACGTGCAGGCGGTCGCCGCCTGGCTTGCGGCGCAGAAGGTGCCCGCGGGCGGGCAGGCGGCGGCGGGCTTCACGCACACGCTGCCGCTCGCCTGCGGCAGCCTGGATGTGCGCTGGCCGCCGGCTGGCAGGGCGGGGGGCGCGCAATGAGCATGCGCAGGCTTGCCTCCGCGGCCGTCGCATTGCTGCTGGCGCTCGGTCTGCTTGCGACCGTGGCCATCTGGGTGCTCAACTTGCGCGGCGAAGCACCCGTGGACAGCACGGGCAAGGCCTCGGGTGATGCGCAGCAGATTGCGCGCGGCGCCTACCTGGCCCGCCTCGGCAATTGCGCTGCCTGCCACACCCGCGCGGGCGGCGCGCCCTATGCGGGTGGGCGGGCGATCGACACGCCCTTTGGCGCGGTGTATGCAAGCAACCTCACACCCGACGTGCAAACCGGACTGGGCGGCTGGAGCCCGGACGCCTTCTGGCGTGCGCTGCACCATGGGCGCTCGGCCGACGGACGCCTGCTCTACCCGGCCTTCCCCTATCCTGCCTACACCCACATCACGCGCGCCGACGCCGACGCGCTCTTCGATTACCTGCAAAGCCTGCCCGCCGTGCGCCAGACCACGCCCGCGCCAGCGCTGCGCTTTCCCTACAACACCCAGGCGGCGCTCGCCGTCTGGCGCGCGCTGTATTTTCGTCCGGGGCGGGAGCGCCCGGCGCCCGAAACGCCGGTGCAGCGCGGCGCCTACCTGGCGCAGGCCCTCGGTCATTGCGCCGCCTGCCACAGCCCGCGCGATGCGCTCGGCGGTCCGCTGCGGGGCGAAGCATTGGGCGGCGCCATCGTGCCGGGCGAATACTGGTGGGCGCCCTCGCTGCATTCGTCGGCGCAGGCCGGCATGGCCAACTGGAGCGAGCAGGACATCGCCACGCTGCTGACCAGCGGTACCTCGGCCAAGGCAGGGGTTTCCGGTCCCATGGCCGAGGTCGTGTTCCACAGCCTGCAACACCTCAGGCCCGAGGACGCCCTTGCGCTGGCCGCCTGGCTGCGCGCGCTGCCGCAGCAGCCACCGCGGCCCGAGCGCACCGCGTCGGTGGCGACGGCACCGGTGCTCGAGCGCGGTGCGCAGCTGTACGCCAACCACTGCGCCGAGTGCCACCAGGACGAAGGCCAGGGCAGGAGCGGCGCCTTTCCAGCGCTGGCGGGCAACCGCGCCGTCACCATGGCCGAGCCGCTCAACCTGATCCAGATCACGCTGCACGGCGGCTACCTGCCGGCCACCGCCGGCAACCCCCGCCCCTATGGCATGCCGCCGTTTCGCCAGACCCTGGCCGATGGCGACATTGCCGCGGTGTTGAGCTACATCCGCCAGGCTTGGGGCAACCAGGCGGGCAGGGTGGATGCGATAGCCGTGCACCGCGTGCGCGAGCGCACCCGGTATTGAGCGATGCCCCCCATGTCCGAAGCGAGCGAACCCTGGTGGATCGTCTGCCTGTGCGCCCAGTGGTGCAAGGTCTGCCGCGGCTGGCGTGCGGATTTCGAGGCGCTGGCAGCGCAGCAGCCGCAATGGCGTTTTGCCTGGGTGGACGTCGAGGACGAGGAGGAACTGGTCGGCGATTTCGATGTCGAGACCTTCCCCACGCTGCTGCTGGGGCGGGCCGGACAACTGCGCTACTGCGCGCCCATCGCGCCGCGCCCCGAGGTGCTGCTGCGGCTGGCGCAGGGCTTGCTCGGTGAGCATGCGCCCGGCACAGGCAATGCCGAGGTGCTGGCCTTGTTGCAGCGCATCATTGCCGAGCGAAGCTGAGGCCCCGGCCCTGCCTTGCCGGGGCTTGCCATAACTTGAAAAGCAGGGTATTTGACACTACAATACCCGCTTCACGACCAAAACCGGGCGGGTTGCAACCGCCCGTTTTTTTTGGTCGATCGGTTTTGGATGGGGCCGGGGCCCCGCAACGGCGCAGAGAACACAAGGCAGTGGCATTGCAGCAAATCGTGCAGCAGACCGTCGAAGGTCTGGGGTTTGAGCTCGTGGACGTGGAGCGCTCCGCAGGCGGGCTGCTGCGCGTCACGATAGACGTGCCCTGGCAGCGCCCCGAAGCGGGGCAGGCCGCGGCCGAGCGCTACATCACGGTGGACGACTGCGAGGCCGTCACGCGCCAGCTGCAGTTTGCGCTGGAGGTGGGCAGCATCGACTACCAGCGGCTGGAGGTGTCCTCGCCCGGCATCGACCGGCCGCTGCGCAGGGAAGACGACCTCGAGCGCTTCGAGGGCGAGCTCATCGACCTCACGCTCAAGGCACCGCTGGGAGCGGCCGCGGGCGGTCAGGTGGCCGCCAATCGCAAGAAATTCCGCGGGCGGCTGGAGCGCGCCGAGGGCGGCGGCTGGCAGATCACCTGGAGCGACGAGCCCGCGCCCCGGCCGGGCCAGCGCGTGGGCCGCAAGCGCGAGAGCGCGCCGCTGCAGGTGCTGGGCTTCGAATGGGACGAGCTGCGTGAAGCGCGCCTGGCGCCGGTGGTGAACTTCAAGGGCCGCGCGGGCCGCACGCCGCAAACCGATTGACACAGACCAATGGCGGGGCAGTTGCCGCAGGGCCGGCCCGAAACAGACAAAGACAGGAGTGCCTGGGCATGAATCGCGAGTTGTTGATGCTGATTGAAGCGATTTCGCGCGAAAAGAGCGTGGATCACGAGATAGTTCTGGGGGCAGTGGAGTCGGCGCTGGCCCAGGCCACGAAGAAACTCTACGAGGGCGAAGTGGACATCCGCGTCGCCCTGGACCAGGAAACCGGTGACTACCAGACCTTCCGCCGCTGGCTGGTGGTGCCCGACGACGCCGGGCTGCAGAACCCCGACGCCGAAGAGCTGCTCATGGACGCGCAGGAGCGCGTACCCGGCATCGAGGTGGGCGAATACATCGAAGAGCCCGTCGACTCCGTGCCGATCGGGCGCATCGGCGCGATGGCGGCCAAGCAGGTCATCCTGCAGAAGATTCGCGACGCCGAGCGCGAGACCCTGCTCAACGACTTCATGAGCCGCGGCGACAGGATCTTCTCGGGCACCGTCAAGCGCATGGACAAGGGCGACATCATCGTCGAGAGCGGCCGCGTCGAGGGGCGCCTGCGCCGCGGCGAGATGATTCCGAAGGAAAACCTGCGCACCGGCGACCGCGTGCGCGCGATGATCATGGAGGTGGACCTGACGCTGCGCGGCGCGCCCATCCTGCTGTCGCGCTCGGCACCCGAATTCATGATCGAGCTGTTTCGGGGCGAGGTGCCAGAGATCGAGCAGGGCCTGCTGGAGATCAAGAGCTGCGCGCGCGACGCGGGCAGCCGCGCCAAGATCGCGGTGCTCTCGCACGACAAGCGCGTGGACCCGATCGGTACCTGCGTGGGAGTGCGCGGCACCCGCGTGAACGCGGTGAGCAACGAGCTGGCCGGCGAGCGCGTGGACATCGTGCTCTGGAGCGAAGACCCGGCGCAGTTCGTCATCGGGGCGCTTGCGCCGGCCAATGTGCAGTCCATCGTGGTGGACGAGGAAAAGCACGCGATGGACGTCGTGGTGGACGAGGAAAACCTGGCCATCGCCATAGGCCGCGGCGGGCAGAACGTGCGCCTGGCCTCGGACCTCACCGGCTGGAAGATCAACATCATGGATGCGGCCGAATCGGCCCAGAAAGAGGCCGACGAAACCAGCGCCGCGCGCGAGCTCTTCATGCAAAGGCTGGACGTGGACGAGGAAATCGCCGACATCCTGATCCGCGAGGGCTTCGAAAACCTCGAGGAAGTGGCCTACGTGCCGCTGCAGGAGATGCTGGACATCGAAGGCTTTGACGAAGACCTCGTCGAAGAGCTGCGCACCCGCGCCAAGGACGCGCTGCTGACCATGCAGATCGCCCGCGAACAGGTGGTGGGCAAGGTCAGCGAAGACCTGCGCGAGCTCGAAGGCCTGACCACCGAGCTGATCGTCAAGCTCGCCGCCGGCGGCGTGACCACGCGCGACGAGCTGGCTGACCTGGCGGTCGATGAACTGATGGAACTCACTGGCCAAAGCGACGAAGACGCCAAGGCCTTGATCATGAAAGCCCGTGAGCACTGGTTTGCAGCGGGTGATGAATAAGGCCGGGGAGGACCGAACCGAATATGTCGAGCATTACCGTCGCCGAGTTTGCCGCTGAACTCAAGAAAACGCCCGAAACCCTGCTGTCTCAGCTGCGCTCCGCCGGGGTGGCCAAGAAGTCTGCCACCGACACCGTGAGCGAGGCGGACAAGCAGCAGTTGCTGGACCACCTGCGCGCAGCGCATGGCACCGAAGTCAAGGAGCGGCGCAAGATCACCCTGGTCAAGCGCTCCACCAGCGAAATCCGCCAGTCCGACGCCACGGGCAAGGCGCGCACCATCCAGGTGGAGGTGCGCAAGAAGCGCACCTTCATCAAGCGCGAAGAAGCGCCCGAGGCCGCCGCTGAAGCCGCCGAGGCGGCGGCAGCCGCTTCCGTGGTGGACGACGCCGAGCAGGCGCGCCGCGCCGCCGAGGCCGAGCGCCAAGCGGCCCTGCTGCGCCAGCAGGAGGCCGACGGCAGCCTGAGCCAGCGCGAGCGTGACGAGCGCGCCCGCAAGGAGCGCGAGGCCGAAGAGCGCGCCGCCGCCTACCTGGCCGAGCAGCGTGAGCGCAAGGCCCGCGAGAAGGCCGAGGAAGAGGCCGCGCGCCAGCAGGCCTCGCGTCAGGCGGCCGAGCGCAAGGAAGAACAGGCCCAGGCCGAGCAGGAAGCGGCCGCCGAGGCCCAGGCCCGCGCCGCCGAGGAAGCCGGGCGTGCCGAGGACCAGGAAGAGCGTCGTCGCCGCGCCCAGGCCGAGGCCGAAGCCATCCGCGCGATGCTGGCCGCGCCCAAGAAGGTGCTGGTGGCCAAGAAGCCCGAGGAGGCGCGCCACGGCAAGGACAAGGACGCCGCCGCCAAGGGCGACGCCAAGAAGGGCACGCTGCACAAGACGGCGGGTACGGCCGCGCCCTCGACCAGCAAGGAGGTCAAGTCCTCCAAGCTCTCTTCGAGCTGGGCCGGCGAGAGCGAGAAGCGCAAGGGCATCAAGACCCGCGGCGACAGCTCGGGCGGCGTCGGTGGCAACCGCTGGCGCGCGGGCGGCGGACGCGGCAGCCGCAGGGGCGGCGCTCGCGAGGAACGCCACCAGCCGCAGGCGCCGGTGGAATTTCGCGCGCTCGAGGTGCATGTGCCCGAAACCATCACGGTGGCGGAGCTGGCGCACAAGATGGCCGTCAAGGCCTCCGAAGTCATCAAGGTGCTCATGAAGATGGGCCAGATGGTCACGATCAACCAGCCGCTGGACCAGGACACCGCGATGATCATCGTCGAGGAAATGGGCCATACCGCCATCGTCGCGGCGCTGGACGACCCCGAGGCCTTCACCGCAGAGGAAGTCTCCAGCCACGACGCCGAAGCCCTGCCGCGCGCCCCCGTGGTTACCGTGATGGGCCACGTGGACCACGGCAAGACCTCGCTGCTGGACTACATCCGCCGCACCAAGGTCGCCACGGGCGAGGCCGGCGGCATCACCCAGCACATCGGCGCCTACCACGTGAAGACGCCGCGCGGCATCGTCACCTTCCTCGATACCCCGGGCCACGAGGCCTTCACCGCCATGCGTGCCCGCGGCGCGCAGGCGACCGACATCGTGATTCTGGTGGTGGCCGCCGACGACGGCGTGATGCCCCAGACCAGGGAAGCCATCAAGCATGCGCGCGCCGCCAAGGTGCCGCTGGTGGTGGCCATCACCAAGTCCGACAAACCCGAGGCCAACCCGGAGCGCGTCAAGCAGGAGCTGGTGGCGCAGGAGGTGGTGCCCGAGGAATACGGCGGCGACGCGCCTTTCATCGCGGTGTCGAGCAAGACCGGCATGGGCATAGACGACCTGCTGGAATACGTGCTGCTGCAGGCCGAGGTGCTGGAGCTCAAGGCCCCGGTCGATGCCATGGCCAAGGGCCTGGTGATCGAGGCGCAGCTGGACAAGGGCCGCGGCCCCGTGGCCACCGTGCTGGTGCAGTCGGGCACGCTCAAGGTTGGCGACGTGGTGCTGGCCGGCCAGACCTTTGGCCGCGTGCGCGCCATGGGCGACGAGAACGGCAAGGCCATCAAGGAAGCCGGTCCCTCCATCCCGGTGGAAATCCAGGGCCTTTCGGAAGTGCCGCAGGCGGGCGACGAGTTCATGGTGCTGGGCGACGAGCGCCGCGCACGCGAGATTGCCACCTACCGCGCCGGCAAGTTCCGCAACACCAAGCTGGCCAGGCAGCAGGCGGCCAAGCTGGAAAACGTCTTTGCCGAGATGCAGGCGGGCGAGGTGCAGCACCTGCCCATCATCGTCAAGGCCGACGTGCAAGGCTCGCAGGAAGCGCTGGCGCAGTCGCTGCTCAAGCTCTCCACCGACGAGATCAAGGTGCAGCTGGTCTATGCCGGCGTGGGTGGCATCAGCGAGTCCGACGTGAACCTGGCGCTGGCTTCCAAGGCCATCGTCATCGGCTTCAACGTGCGCGCCGACGCCAATGCGCGCAAGACGGCCGAGATGAACGGCGTGGATCTGCGCTACTACAACATCATCTACGACGCGGTGGATGAGCTCAAGGCGGCGATGTCCGGCATGCTCGCGCCCGAACAGCGCGAGGAAGCGCTGGGCACGGCCGAGATCCGCACGGTGTTCGTGGCGACCAAGATCGGCACGATTGCCGGTTCCTACATCACCTCGGGCCAGGTCACGCGCGGCTGCAAGTTCCGCCTGCTGCGCGAGCATGTGGTGATCTACACCGGCGAGGTGGAGTCGGTGCGCCGCCTCAAGGACGACGTCAAGGAAGTCAAGGAAGGCTTCGAGTGCGGCATCAAGCTGCGCAACTACACCGACATCAAGGAAGGCGACGAGCTCGAATTCTTTGAAGTCAAGGAAGTGGCGCGCACGCTGTAAAGAGGCAGTTTGAGCGTGGGGTGCTTGCGCCCCACGCGCATGGCACAAGCATGAAGAAGCATTCCGGTCCCCATCGCGATTTGCGCATTGCCGACCAGATCCAGCGTGATCTGGCCGAGCTGATCCGCGGTCTGAAGGACCCGCGCATCGGCATGTGCACGCTGCAAGCGGTGGAAGTCACGCCCGACTATGCGCACGCCAAGGTCTACTTCAGCGTGCTGGTGGGCGATGGCGAGGCGACGCAGGAGGCGCTGAACCAGTCTGCGGGCTTTCTGCGCAACGGCCTGTTCAAGCGCCTTGCGATCCACACCGTGCCCACGCTGCATTTCATCTACGACCGCACCAGCGAGCGCGCGGCCGACATGAATGCGCTGATCGCGCGTGCCGTCGCCTCGCGCTCCAAAGACGAGGACGCATGACGACGGCTGCCCCTCGCATCCGGGTGCAGCGGCGCCCGGTGCACGGGGTGCTGCTGCTGGACAAACCCCTGGGCCTCTCCAGCAACCAGGCGCTGCAGAAGGCCAAGTGGCTGCTGCGCGCCGAAAAGGCCGGGCATACCGGCACGCTGGACCCCATGGCCAGCGGCGTGCTGCCGCTGTGCTTTGGCGCGGCCACCAAGTTCAGCGCGCTGCAGCTCGATGCGCCCAAGCGCTACGAGGCCGTGGCGCTGCTGGGCGTGACCACCACCACCGGCGATGCCGAGGGCCAGGTGCTCAGCCGCGGCGCGGTGGACCCCGGCGTGCTGGCGCCCGAGCGCCTGGCCGCGCTGGCGCGCCGGTTCACCGGGCGCATCCAGCAAGTGCCGCCGATGCACAGCGCGCTCAAAAGGGACGGCAAGGCACTGTACGAATATGCGCGCGAGGGCGTCGAGGTCGAGCGTGCCCCGCGCGAGATTGAAATATTTGAATTAAAAATGGCTCCAGCGCCTGCCAGTGAAGCGCAAACAGCTATCAAAATAGAGGTTCTTTGCAGCAAAGGCACCTACATCCGCACGCTGGCCGAAGACATCGGCCGGCAGCTTGGCTGCGGCGCCCACCTGGTGGCGCTCAGGCGCATCGAAACCGGCGGCATAGGCCTTGAGCGCTGCGTGACCTTGCCCGCATTTGAGGCCCTGCCCGAGGCCGAGCGCCTGGCGCGGCTGCTGCCCGTCGACACGCTGCTCGCCGGGCATGAGCGCATCACCCTCGAAGCCGCTGAGGCCGGCCGTTTCCTCTCGGGCCTGCGCCGGCGCGGCCCCTGGCCCGAGCTGGCGGCCGTAGCCGTCTATGGCGAGCAGCCCGCGGCGCTGCTGGGTCTGGGCCACGTGAGGGCGGGCGAACTGGTACCGGACCGG
This sequence comes from Comamonas flocculans, assembly GCF_007954405.1. Lineage (NCBI taxonomy): Bacteria > Pseudomonadati > Pseudomonadota > Betaproteobacteria > Burkholderiales > Comamonadaceae > Comamonas > Comamonas flocculans. The sequence continues at coordinate 3,219,677 of NZ_CP042344.1, forward strand.
CTGCTGAGCCCCATTGAAATCCAGCAAATCCTGCAAGAAGAAGCACTGTCATCATGAGCAAGCAAATACGCAACATCGCCATCATTGCCCACGTGGACCATGGCAAGACCACCATGGTGGACCAGCTCCTGCGCCAGAGCGGCACCTTTGCCGCGCACGAAAAGGTGCAGGACACGGTGATGGACAACAACGCCATCGAGCGTGAACGCGGCATCACCATCCTGGCCAAGAACTGCGCCGTGACCTGGAACGGCACGCACATCAACATCCTGGATACCCCCGGCCACGCGGACTTCGGCGGCGAGGTGGAACGCGCGCTGTCCATGGTCGACGGCGTGGTGCTCCTGATCGACGCGCAGGAAGGCCCCATGCCGCAGACGCGCTTCGTCACCAAGAAGGCGCTGGCCCTGGGCCTCAAGCCCATCGTCGTGGTCAACAAGGTGGACAAGCCCGGCGCGCGCCCCGACTACGTGGTGAACGCCGCGTTCGACCTGTTCGACAAGCTGGGCGCCACCGACGAGCAACTGGACTTTCCCGTGGTCTATGCCTCGGGCATCAACGGCTGGAGCTCGCTCACGCAGGGCGAGCCGGGCGAGCAGTGGGGGCCGGACATGGCGCCGCTGTTCGAGACCATCCTCAAGCACGTGCCCTCGGTGCAGGGCGACCCGGCCGCACCGGTGCAGATGCAGGTCTCGGCGCTGGACTATTCCACCTTCGTCGGGCGCATCGGCGTGGGGCGCATCAACCAGGGCACGCTGCGCGCGGGCCAGGACGTGCTGGTCATGGCCGGGCCGGACGGCGAGAAATACAAGGCGCGCGTCAACCAGATCCACCAGTTCCAGGGGCTCGATCGCGTGCAGGTGAGCGAGGCCGGGCCCGATGAGATCGTGCTGATCAACGGCATAGAGCACATCGGCATCGGTGAGACCGTCACCGACATCGAAGACCCCCGGCCGCTGCCGATGCTCAAGATCGACGAGCCCACGCTGACCATGAATTTCTGCGTCAACACCAGTCCGCTGGCGGGGCGCGAGGGCAAGTACGTCACCAGCCGCCAGATCTGGGACCGGCTGCAGAAAGAGCTGCGCTCCAACGTCGCCCTGCGCGTGAAGGAAACCAGCGAGGACGGCGTGTTCGAGGTGTCGGGCCGCGGCGAGCTGCACCTGACCATCCTGCTGGAGGAAATGCGCCGCGAGGGCTATGAGCTGGCCGTCTCCAAGCCGCGCGTGGTGTTTCGCGAGATCGACGGCGAGCGCTGCGAGCCCATCGAGCTGGTCACCGCCGACGTGGAGGAAAACCACCAGGGCGGCGTGATGCAGGCGCTGGGTGAGAGGAAGGGCGAGCTCGTCAACATGGAAAGCGACGGGCGCGGGCGCGTGCGTCTGGAATACCGCATTCCGGCGCGCGGCCTGATCGGCTTTACCAATGAATTCCTCAACCTCACGCGCGGCACCGGCCTGATTTCCAACATCTTCGACGGCTACGAGCCCTACAAGGGCGAGATCGGCGGGCGCAAGAACGGCGTGCTGATCAGCATGGACGCGGGCGAGATCTTCACCTACGCGCTGGGCAAGCTCGACGACCGCGGGCGCATGTTCGTCAAGGCCGGTGACCCGGTGTACGAGGGCATGATCGTCGGCATCCACAGCCGCGACAACGACCTCGTCGTCAACGCCACGCGCACCAAGCAGCTGACCAACTTCCGCGTCAGCGGCAAGGAAGACGCGATCAAGGTCACGCCGCCGATCGATCTCACGCTCGAATACGGCGTGGAGTTCATCGAAGACGACGAACTCGTCGAGATCACGCCCAAGAGCATCCGCCTGCGCAAACGCCACCTGAGCGAGCATGAGCGCAAGCGCGCCGCGCGCGAAGAGCGCCCTGATTGACCCACACCCCCAAGGAGCAGGCATGCAAGATGCGGAAGTCCTCACCGAAGTGCGCGGCCAGATCGGCTGCATTACCCTGAACCGTCCCCGGGCGCTCAATGCGCTGTCGCTCGGCATGGTGCGCACCCTGTTTGCCACCTTGCAGGCCTGGGACCAGAACCCGCAGGTTCTTGCCATCGCGATCCGCGGCAGCAACAAGGAGGGACCCTTTGGCGCCTTCTGCGCCGGGGGGGACATCCGCTTTCTGCACCAGGGCGCCACCCAGGGCGACCCGCGGGTGGAGGATTTCTTCACCGAGGAATACATCCTCAACCACCTCACGCACCATCTGTCCAAGCCCTACATCGCCTTCATGGACGGCGTGGTCATGGGCGGCGGCATGGGCATCAGCCAGGGCGCGAGCCTGCGCATCGTCACCGAGCGCACCAAGATGGCCATGCCCGAAACCGGCATCGGCCTGTTCCCCGACGTGGGCGGGGGCTATTTCCTCTCGCGCTGCCCCGGGCACGCGGGCGAGTGGCTGGCGCTGACCGGTGAGACCATAGGCGCGCAGCAGGCCGTGGCGCTGCATCTGGCCGATGCCATCCTGCCGTCGGAAAAGCTGGCCGAGGTCTGGGAGGCACTGGGCCAGCAAAGCTTTGCCGACGGGGCTGCGGTGCAAAGCTGGGTTGCTTCTCAAACGGTAGCTGCTGGCGCAGAGCAGGCGGGCGTCAGAGCCGAATTTGACCAATATTTTTCACTGCCCGACGTGTCCGCCATCATCGCCGCGCTGGAAGCCTCTGAAGGCGATTGGGAGCGTGCCACCGCCGCCACGCTGCGCCAGCGCTCGCCGCTGATGCTGCATGTGGTGCTGCAGCAGATCCGCCGTGCACGCGGCATGACGCTGGCCGAAGACCTGCGCATGGAGCGCGATCTGGTGCGCCACTGCTTTCACCTGCGCCCCGGCGAGAGCGAAACCCTGGAAGGCATACGGGCGCTGGCCATCGACAAGGACCGCAATCCGCAGTGGAAGCCGGCACGCATCGAAGAGGTGGACCCGCAGCTGGTGCAAGCCTTCTTCACCAGCCCCTGGCCGCAGGCGCTGCACCCGCTGGCGCGCCTGGCCTGATGCCTGCCGCCGACAGGCTCTTGCCCGCCGTGGCACCATGGCGGGCATGAGCACTGCCGAACAACGCCTTTTCCCCGACTGGGAAGTCTCCCGCTGGTTCAATGCCGACGCCCCCGTGAGCCTCACTGACCTGCGCGGCCAGGTGGTGCTGGTTGAAGCCTTTCAAATGCTCTGCCCCGGCTGCGTCAGCCAGGCGCTGCCGCTGGCGCGCAAGGTGCACCAGATGTACGGCGGGCAGGGACTGGCCGTCATCGGCCTGCACACGGTGTTCGAGCACCACGACGCGATGCAGCCGCATGCGCTCGAAGCCTTCCTGTACGAATACAAGATCCGCTTTCCCGTCGGCGTGGACCAACCTCTGGAGCACAGCCCCTTGCCCGCCACCATGCTGCGTTGGCAGTTGCAGGGTACGCCCAGCACGCTGCTGATAGACAGGGCGGGGCGCCTGCGCGCCCACCATTTCGGCAGCATCGACGAGCTGGAGCTGGGGGTGGTGCTCGGGCGCTTGCTGGCTGAAGACGGGATCGCGGCCCAGCCGCCGGGCCCGGTCGTTCATTCAGCGGACGAAGGCGCTTGTACTCCAGCAGCCTGCCCCGCGCCCAGCACCGGGCGCTGAACGCCCACGGCCCGCACTTCAGCGCTGGCGGCTCTTCATCGCGCGCTCCACCTCGCGCTTGCCCTCGCGCTCCTTGATGGTGCTGCGCTTGTCGTGCTCGGCCTTGCCCTTGGCCAGCGCAATCTCGCACTTGGCGCGCCCGTCCTTCCAGTAGAGCTTGAGCGGCACCAGGGTGTAGCCCTTTTGCTCCACCTTGCCGATCAGGCGGCGGATCTCGTCCTTGTGCATCAAGAGCTTCTTGGTGCGCGCCGCGTCCGGGCTCACGTGGGTGGAGGCGGTCTTGAGCGGCTGGATCTGGCAGCCGATCAGAAACAGCTCGCCGTTCTTGATAACCACATAGCCCTCGGTCAGCTGCGCCTTGCCTTCGCGCAGCGCCTTGACCTCCCAGCCGTGCAGCACCATGCCCGCCTCGTGGCGTTCCTCGAAGAAGTAGTTGAACGCGGCCTTCTTGTTTTCGGCGATGCGCGCAGACGGTGGTTGTGGTTTCTTGGCCATGAAAAGCAATACCGGCAGCACCACTAGAATCGGTTCTGCCTGAAGGGCGTCCATTTTAGGCGGCGCCCGGCTCCCGTCCACGCATGAAGACCGTCCACAAATCCGTTCTGATCTGGTACACGCCGCAAGAGATGTTCGACCTGGTCACGGATGTGCCCAAATACCCCGAGTTCCTGCCCTGGTGCGACCATGCCGCCGTGCGCAGCAGCGACGAGCACGGCATGACCGCCGAGGTGGGCATCAGCTTTGCGGGCGTGCGCAAGACCTTCGTCACGCGCAACGAGCATGAAGCCGGCCGGCGCGTGACCATCCGCCTGGTGGAGGGCCCGTTTTCGCAGCTCGACGGCGACTGGCAGTTCCATCCCGTGGGCGACGGCGCCCAGCGCGCCTGCAAGGTGGAACTGCGGCTGCACTATGGTTTTTCCAGTCGCGCGCTGGCGGCGCTGGTGGGGCCGGTGTTCGACCGCATTGCCGCCTCGCTCGTCGACGCCTTCGTCGAACGCGCCCAGAAAGTCTATGGCTGAAGCGACGATCCGCGTGGTGGTGGTGACCTCGGCCGCGCCGCGCCAGACGCAAACCTGGACGCTGGACCTGCCCACCGGCGCCACGCTGGCCGAGGCGCTGCGCGCCTGTGGCCTGCAACCCACCGATCCCGATTACGCCGCGGGCGTCTGGGGCAGGGCACAGCCGCTCGACATGCCCCTGCGCGAGGGCGATCGCATCGACTGGTGCCGGCCGCTGCGCGTGGACCCCAAGGTGGCGCGGCGCGAGCGGTTCGCGCGCCAGGGCGCGCGCGCCGCAGGCCTGTTCGCGCAGCGGCGCTGAAGTCTTCCTTCAGGTTTACTTGCAGTCGCTGGCGATGATCTGCTCGGCGCGCTTGAGCTCGGCGGCACGGGTGGCGTCGTCCATGTAGACGCGCTCGCCCTGGGCGTTGACCGTGCCCACCAGACGCCCGGGCTCCAGCGTGGTCTTGGCCTGGCGCGCCCGGCGGCAGTTGTCGGCCTGCGTCTGGGCCTGCTTGCGCGCCTTGGCCTCTTCTTCGGCCTTCTTCCTGGCTTGCTCTTGCGCCTCGGCCTTGGCCTTGGCTTCCTGCAGCTCCTTGTCGGTACCAGCGGAGGCAGCGGGTGGCTTGGCGGCCGCTGCCGCAGCAGGGGCAGCCGCGCCAGCAGCGGGCGACGCGTCAGCGCCGGCCGCTGGGGCATCGGCTGGCGCAGCGCCTGCGGGCGCCGTCCGGGCGGGCGCGATGCGGCCCAGCCGGGGCTCTTGCAGGATGTTCTTTTGCGGCACGTCCAGCGGTGGAGGGCGGTCGCTGAAGACCTTGCGCCCGTCCTTGTCCAGCCATTGGTATTGCGCCGAGGCCAGCGTCGCCCAGCCACAGGCCAGCACCAGCAAGAAGAAGCGTTGCAAAGTCATGCGCGCAGTGTAGCGGCGCCCGTGCGGTGCGCCTAGCCTCGTGCCGATGGCCAGCCTGGGTGCTGTGGTCGCATGGGTACAATCCGTTTTTTGGAGCCTATCCCATGCGCCTTCTCGGAAAAGCGCTCACCTTCGACGATGTGTTGCTGGTGCCCGCATATTCCCAGGTCCTGCCCAAGGACGCCTCTCTCGCGACGCGCTTCACGCGCGGCATTTCCCTGAACATCCCGCTGGTGTCCGCCGCCATGGACACGGTGACCGAAGCGCGCCTGGCCATCGCCATCGCCCAGGAGGGCGGCATCGGCGTGGTGCACAAGAACATGTCGGCCGAGCAGCAAGCGGCTGAAGTGGCCAAGGTCAAGCGCCATGAATCGGGCGTGGTGCTCGACCCGGTGGTCATCACCCCCGAGCACACCGTGCTGCAGGTGCTGCAGTTGTCCGAAGAGCTGGGCATTTCCGGCTTTCCGGTGTGCGATGGCGGCAAAGTCATAGGCATCGTCACCAGCCGAGACGTGCGTTTCGAGACCCGCTACGAAGTCAAGGTGCGCGAGATCATGACGCCGCGCGAGCGTTTGATCACCGTGCGCGAGCAAGACCACACCAGCCCGGACGAGGCCAAGCAGCTGCTGAACAAGCACAAGCTCGAGCGCCTGCTGGTGGTGAACGACGCCTTCGAGCTCAAGGGCCTGATCACCGTCAAGGACATCGACAAGCAGACCACCTTCCCCAACGCCGCGCGCGACGCCGGCGGCAGCCTGCGCGTGGCCGCGGCCGTGGGCGTGGGCGCCGGCACCGAAGAGCGGGTGGAACTGCTGGCGCGCGCCGGGGTGGACGCCATCGTCGTCGACACCGCGCACGGCCACAGCAAGGGCGTGATCGAGCGCGTGCGCTGGGTCAAGCACCACTACCCGCAGCTGCAGGTGATAGGCGGCAACATCGCCACCGGCGCGGCGGCGCTGGCGCTGGTGGAGGCCGGCGCCGACGCGGTCAAGGTCGGCATAGGCCCGGGCTCGATCTGCACCACCCGCGTGGTGGCCGGCGTGGGCGTGCCGCAGATCATGGCGATCGACAGCGTGGCCAGCGCGCTCAAGGGCACCGACGTGCCGCTGATCGCCGACGGCGGCATCCGCTTCTCGGGCGACATCGCCAAGGCGCTGGCCGCGGGGGCGAGCTCGGTCATGATGGGTGGGGTGTTCGCCGGTACCGAAGAAGCGCCCGGCGAGGTCATCCTCTACCAGGGCCGCTCCTACAAGAGCTACCGCGGCATGGGCTCGATCGGCGCGATGCAGCAGGGCAGCGCCGACCGCTACTTCCAGGAGTCGAGCAGCGGCAATCCCAACGCCGACAAGCTGGTGCCCGAAGGCATCGAGGGCCGCGTGCCCTACAAGGGCTCCATGGTCTCCATCGTCTACCAGATGACGGGCGGCGTGCGCGCCTCCATGGGCTATTGCGGCTGCGCGACGATTGCCGAGATGAACGAAAAGGCCGAGTTCGTCGAAATCACCGCCGCCGGCTTTCGCGAATCGCACGTGCACGACGTGCAGATCGTCAAGGAAGCGCCCAACTACCACGGCAACTGATTGCCGGAATCCTTATTTCGATAGCTGCCGGCGCTTGCCAGACAAGGGCTGGAGGCCGATTTCTTCATGAAACGCCATGGACCACGACAAGATCCTCATCCTTGACTTCGGCTCACAGCTGACACAGCTCATCGCCCGGCGCGTGCGCGAGATGCACGTGTATTGCGAGGTACACCCCTGCGACGTCTCCGACGACTGGCTGCGCGCGCAGCTGCAGGAAGGGCGGCTGAAGGGTGTGATCCTCTCGGGCAGCCATGCCAGCACCACGCTGGAGAGCACCGACCGCGCACCGCAGGCGGTGTTCACGCTGGGCGTGCCGGTGCTGGGCATCTGCTACGGCATGCAGACCATGGCGGCGCAGCTGGGTGGCGCGGTGCAGGGCGGCGAGCAGCGCGAGTTCGGCTATGCCGAGCTGCGTGCCCACGGCCATACCGCATTGCTCAAGGACATCGCGGACTTCACCACCGAGCAGGGCCACGGCATGCTCAAGGTCTGGATGAGCCACGGCGACAAGGTCACCGAGCTGCCGCCGGGCTTCAAGCTCATGGCCAGCACGCCGTCCTGCGCCATTGCCGGCATGGCCGACGAGGCACGGCACTTCTACGGCGTGCAGTTCCACCCCGAAGTCACGCACACCGCACAGGGCAGGGCGCTGCTGCAGCGCTTCGTGCTCGGCATCTGCGGCGCGCGCGCCGACTGGGTCATGCAAGACCACGTGGCCGAAGCGGTGGCGCGCATCCGCGCCCAGGTGGGCGACCAGCAGGTGCTGCTGGGCCTGTCCGGCGGCGTCGATTCCAGCGTGGCCGCCGCGCTGATCCACAAGGCCATCGGCGAGCAGCTCACCTGCGTCTTCGTCGACCACGGCCTGCTGCGCCTGCATGAAGGCGACATGGTCATGGCCATGTTCGCCGAGAAGCTGCAGGTCAAGGTGGTGCGCGTGAACGCCGGACCGCTCTTCCTGCGTGAGCTCGCCGGCATCAGCGAGCCCGAAGCCAAGCGCAAGACCATAGGCCGGCTGTTCATCGACGTGTTCAAGGCTGAAGCCGAAAAGCTCAAGGCCCAGAGTGCGCGCGAGATCGCCTTCCTGGCCCAGGGCACGATCTACCCCGACGTGATCGAATCGGGCGCCAGCAAGAACGCCAAGAAGGCCGTCACCATCAAGAGCCACCACAACGTCGGCGGCCTGCCCGAGCAACTCGGCCTGGAGCTGCTCGAACCCCTGCGCGACCTGTTCAAGGACGAGGTGCGTGAGCTGGGCATCGCCCTGGGCCTGCCGCCCGAGATGGTCTACCGCCACCCCTTCCCCGGCCCCGGCCTGGGTGTACGCATCCTGGGCGAGATCAAGCCCGAATACCCGGACCTGCTGCGCCGCGCCGACGCCATCTTCATCGAAGAGCTGCGCAACGGCATCGACGCGGCCAGCGGCAAGAGCTGGTACGAGCTGACCAGCCAGGCCTTTGCCGTCTTCCTGCCGGTGAAAAGCGTGGGCGTGATGGGTGACGGGCGCACCTACGACTACGTCGTCGCCCTGCGCGCCGTGCAGACCAGCGACTTCATGACCGCCGACTGGGCCGAGCTGCCCTACAGCCTGCTCAAACGGGTCAGCAGCCGCATCATCAACGAGGTGCGCGGCATCAACCGGGTGACCTACGACGTGAGCAGCAAGCCGCCGGCGACGATCGAGTGGGAGTGAAATCAGGTCCTTCGGGGACTATCGCCAGTTATCGAAAAACTGTCGTAACGTGTTGATTTAAAAGAAAATACGTCACGACAGCTATCGGTGGTTATCGCCGACCAGCAAAACGGGTTGACGGTAGAGTTGACGGTAAGAACCGGAGGTCTGATTAAGACCCTCCCGTTTACTATTGAGACCAAACCGGTCTTTGACGGTAAAACACTCCCCTGGAAAGCTTGTTTCATGCGGCTTTCCGGGCATCGACGGGTCTCCTGGCCCCTGACGGTAAAAGCCGTCACGAAACAGGAGGAAAACCTCGATGCTTACCGACACAGCACTGCGCAACCTGAAGCCTAAGTCCTTGACTTATAAGGCTTCTGACCGGGATGGGATGTACGTGACGGTATCGCCCGCCGGTACCGTCACCTTCCGCTACGATTACCGTCTCAACGGGCGCCGTGAGACCCTGACCATCGGCCGCTATGGCGCCGGCGGCATCTCCCTGGCTATGGCCCGCGAAAAGCTGCTTGACGCCAAGAAGGCCGTCGCTGCTGGCTGTTCCCCGGCACTGGAGAAGCAGCGCGAGAAGCGCCGGCTGACCGCAGCCAAGAACTTCGGCGATGTAGCGCTCAAGTGGCTGGCGGACGCCAAGATGGCCGACAGCACGCGCGCGATGCGCAAGCATGTCGTGGACCGCGACATCCTGCCGGTATTCAAGAGCCGGCTGCTCAATGAAATCACCGCCGATGACCTGCGGGCCTTGTGCAACAAGGTGAAGGCGCGCGGGGCTCCTGCCACTGCGGTGCATGTCCGCGACATCGTGAAGCAGGTCTATGCCTTTGCCATCCTGCATGGGGAGAGGGTGGACAACCCGGCCAACGACGTGGCGGCCGCCTCGATCGCCACCTTCGTGCCGAAGGACCGGGCGCTGTCGCCAGCCGAGATCCGCTTGGCGTTCCACCAGTTGGAGTCCATCGCGACCTACCCGACGATCCGCCTGGCGCTGCGCATGGTTCTGCTGACCCTGGTGCGTAAGAGCGAACTGATCGAGGCAACCTGGAGCGAGATCGACTTCGAGCACGCGACCTGGACGATTCCGAAGCAACGTATGAAGGGGCGCAACCCTCACGTGGTTTATCTGTCCCGGCAGGCCCTGGACATCCTGGTGGCGCTGCACACCTGCGCGGCGGGCTCGAAGTTCGTGCTGCCCTCGCGCTATGAGCCGACCCGTTGCATGTCGCATGCGACCTTGAACCGGGTGACCCAGCTCATCGTGTCGCGGGCCCAGGCCGCAGGCCTGCCGCTGGAGCCGTTCACGGTGCATGACCTGCGCCGCACCGGCTCGACGCTGCTCAACGAAGTGGGCTTCAACGGCGACTGGATCGAGAAGTGCCTGGCACACGAGGAAGGGCGCTCCTCGCGCTCGATCTACAACAAGGCCGAATACGCCGAGCAGCGGCGCCACATGTTGCAGGAGTGGGCCGACATGGTCGATGCCTGGATCGACGGGCGCACCCATGTGCCGAAGCTGCTGCCGGAGAACGTATCAGTCCCAGTTCTCAGTGCGGCTTTGTGAAGGGAGGGCCGCATGATGAACCCATCTAGACTCTCTGTCGGCAGCCAGCGCAAGGTTTGCGCACACGGCAAAAGGATCACTCTGGGTGATCTTTTCCAGCTCTTGTCAAACTGGTCGGCCTTGGCGAAGGTTTATAAATCTGTTATTTTGAGCACTATGGATGCTCAAAATTCAGGAAAACTGAACCGTTTGCTGGCCGAACTGGGCGATACCCGGTTGGTGTCCAGCCGCTGGCTACGGGCGCACGGCTACTCCAACAGCCTTGTGGCGCGCTACGTGGGCAGCGGCTGGCTGGTGTCGCCAGCGCGTGGCGTCTACATGCGCAGGGGCGGGCGGCTGCAATGGGATGGCGTGGTCCGCAGCCTGCAGGTCGGTGAGGGCATGCCGCTGCACGTCGGGGGACGCTTCGCACTCGGCCTGCAGGGCCACGAGCACTACCTGCGCCTGGGCGATGCCGGGACGATCACGCTGTATGGGCCACAGCAGCCGCCGGGCTGGGTGGGCAAGCTTTCGCTGGAGCAGCGCTTCGAATACCAGGGCAAGGGTTCGCTCGATCTGCCGGCCGTACCCGTCACTGCGGAAGTCTCAGAGAAGGCGTTGTCGGAAGCGGGCCTGGCTTGGCATTCAGCGGCACCTGGGACCGATGCGCTGGTTTGCTCGACGCCCGAGCGGGCCATGCTGGAACTGTGCGACAGCGTATCGGATGCGGCAGGGGTCTATGAGGCCGATGCGCTGATGCAGGCCATGACCACGCTGCGGCCGCAGCGCGTCGGCCTGATGCTGCGGCACTGCCGCAGCATCAAGGCCAAGCGGCTGTTCCTGGCCCTGGCCGAGCGCCATCGGCATGCGTGGCTGTCGCACGTGCCGCTGGAGGGCGTCGATCTGGGTCGTGGCAAGCGCGCGTTGGTGCCCGGCGGACGCCTGCATCCGACCTACCAGATCACCTTGCCGGGAGAGCTCGATGAGCACCTGGCTTGAGCACTGGGACCGGCGCTACACGGACCGCGTGCGGCTGCTGGTCGATATCCTGCCGGTGTTGGCCTCGGAGCCGGGCTTTGCGCTCAAGGGCGGCACGGCCATCAACCTGTTCGAGCACGATCTGCCACGCCTGTCGGTGGACATAGACCTGGCCTGGTTGCCGGTCCACGACTACGCCGAAGATGCGAAGCTGATCGCCGAAGCGTTGGGGCGGTTGGCCGATGTGTTGCGCGCCCGGCCTCTGAAATTGCAGGTGCAGACCTCGGCGGGCGAGGGCGGGGCGGTCACTCGCCTGGTGGCCAGTCGCGGCCGTGCGCGCGTGCAGATCGAGACGACGCCCGTGATGCGTGGCACGGTGCATCCGGTGCGTACCATGGTCGTGAGGCCACGGGTGGAGGAAGCCTTCGGCTTTGCCGAGGTGCAGGTGCTGGCGTTCGCCGATCTCTATGCCGGCAAGCTGGCGGCTGCGCTGTCGCGGCAACACCCGCGTGATCTCTTCGACGTCGGCCTGCTGCTGGAGGATGAACGAGCAGATGCGGGTCTCTGGCGAACCTTTCTCGTGTACCTGACGTGCAGTCCGAAGCCGGCCTGGGAAATGCTGGCACCGCGCGTGCCGGCGGATTTCGAGGCCACCTTCGAGGCCCACTTCAAGGGGATGACGTCCGTGCCTATCAGCGTGGCTGCCTTGCTGGAAAGTCGCGAGCGCCTGTTGGCGCGCGTAGCGCATTGGTTGGATGGGTCGTCGCGCGCCTTCCTGCAATCCGTCGAGGATGAGAAGCCGGATTTCAGTCTGATTGGACTGGCCCATGCGGCTGACTTACCGGGGGTGCGACGCAAGCTGCACAACCTGGCGCAGCGCACGGCCGCCAAGCGTGCAGCAGATCGTCAGCAGCTTGACGACATGCTGGCGCGGATCGCCGGTACTGGATGACGAAGGAGGCTGACGCGATGGTTCACGATTTCACACTGGTCTATGCGCTGGACTCGGGCGTCGGGTCGCAGGAGGATGTCCTTCGCCAGTTGGCGAACAGCGACTGCGCCGATGCCACGGTCGGCTGGGGACGGCCAGGTCATGTCGGTCTGGCTTTCAGCAGGGAAGCGAGCGACCGCGATGCTGCGGTCAAGCTTGCAACGGTGCAGATGGCACAGGCGCTGCCCGGGGCAGTACTGGTCCGGGTGGCTGCCGCGTAGCCGCTGCAAGCATTTGATGGTGGCGTCATCATCGAACAGGGCGGTGCCGGCGCAGCCTCACGTCCGGTCCGCTGGACGAGGTGGTCTTCGCTGATCGAGAGGCTTGCTTGCGGCCTTCGATCCAGGCTTCGACTTCTTCCAAATCCCACACGACGCAACGGGCGGTGAGGCGGAAGCGGCGCGGGAATTCGCCGCGCTGCTCCATTTCGTAGATCGTCGTCTCGGCGAGGGGGACGATCTGGTGCAGTTCGTGGCGGCGGATGGTGCGGCGGAAAGGCAAGGGCGCCTTTGCCGGGAACTGGGGAACGTTGTCGTAGCCGGCCGTGCCCGGATGGGGTAAAGATGAAGGTCTGTCCTGGGCGGGTTGCGAAGAGGGCGGCATGGCAGTGACCTTGATCGGATGCGTTGGTGCCCATGGTGGCTATCGCGGGCGATCGGTACAACCTGTTGGGGCGAAGTCGGTCGTGTCCTGATACGCATATTCGCTCTGCTGGCCTTATTTGCTGTGCAGTGAATCTCCGTGGTCTTCCGTCGTCACGGCGTTCCGCCGCCGGGCTCGCGGGCTGCGCCCCGTGCTTCGTGCCGAATCGCGGCCGTCCGGCTTTGATCCCTGATGTCTCCAGCCCTCGCGGGCCTGCGCGTGCTGCGCACTTGCCCAAAAGCCGACGTATGTGGAGGTGCGAGGGGAGGCGGTCTTGCTGTTCCCTTCATGGTGCCATGGCGTGCTCGCGGTCAAGGGCTGCGCGCCGATGGCGCTTGCGTCCTGGCGGCCGTCGTTAACCCTTGACTGCTTGCGCTGCGCCGTGCCCCGGAAGGGTCGGGCAATTCCGCCCGGCAACCTTTCAGGAGTTCACCATGAACAACGTACCCATTACTGCCGAGCAACGCATCGTGCTGCTGGCCAACGGCCGCGCATCGCTGGAGAACCCGGACTTCGATCCGGCTCCAGTGGTCAAGCTGTTCACGCCGGACGGCGGCGCGACCTGGCTGCTGACCGAGATTGATCCCGATGACCACGACCACGCTTTCGGTCTTTGCGACCTGGGCCTGGGCGAGCCGGAAATCGGCTGGGTCAGCTTGAGCGAGCTGGCGAGCGTGCGCGGCGGGCTGGGCCTGCCGATCGAACGTGATCTGTCTTTCCGTGCTGAGAAACGCTTGAGCGCCTACGCACGCGATGCGCGGCTGGCCGGGCGGATCATCGTGTGACCTCGCAAGCGCGCCGTCCTTCGGGGCGACGCGCTTTTTTCTGCTGCGCCCGGTACCGATGCCTTCGCGCCTGCGGCGCTGCGCGCTCCGCTTGCACTCCAGGGGAAGGCCATGCGGCCATCCCCGCCGCGCTGCGCTTGGCGCCCCTCGATACCGCCGCCCCGGCGGTGCCGGCGCGGCAACCCCTGCGCATCAGCGGCATTTCATCCAGGGCATTCAGCCCATGCTGCCCATCGTTGATGGCATGGGCGTCCCCGGCCACCTGGAATGTGGCCGGTCGCGCTGTCGTGCTGCGCATCGAACCCCTACGGGTTTCGCCCCTTCGGGCTTCCATCGCTAACGCCTACGGCCCGGCTTCCAGCTCCGGGCCTGCGCGCTTCGCTTGCGTGCGGTTCGGCACATAGGGAAGGCCGTTGCCATGTCCAGCCGTCTTCCCTGACTCCATCACCTTGTCCGCGACTGTAGCCCGCGCCCGTGTGCCGTCAAGGCGCGCAGGGCCGTGTCCTCGGCTGCGCCTGCGGGCCGCACCAACCCTGCGCTTGCCTCCTTGACAGCACCCGTTCGCGCGCTCCTGACCGTCGCGGGCGATGAACTCAGGAAAGACGGTGGCAACAGGGCCAACCGGGTTCCTCGTGCCGACCGCACCAAACAGCCGAAAGGCCGGGCTCCGAATCTAGGAATCCGGTGTGCGGTTTGAACAGCAAACCCTTTTCGTCAGGAGAAAGACCATGCAACTCGCATCCCGTTTCGCTTCCCGTTCCCCCTCGCTGCGCAGCGACTACCCACTGTCCGATGACCAGATTCATCGCGTAGCGCCTTCCATCTTCGCGGACGCGCCGCATGAAAGCCGTTCGCAGCGGTACGCCTACATCCCCACCGCTGCCGTGCTGACCGAGCTTCGCAAAGAGGGGTTTCAACCCTTCATGGTGACGCAGACCCGCGTGCGCGACGAAGGCAAGCGCGAGCACACGAAACACATGATCCGCTTGCGCCACGCCAGCCAGATCAATGGCGCGGAAGCCAATGAAATCATCCTGCTGAACTCCCATGATGGAACGAGCAGCTATCAGATGCTGGCCGGCATGTTTCGGTTCGTGTGCAGCAATGGGCTTGTGTGCGGCGACACCGTGGCCGATGTGCGCGTGCCCCACAAAGGCAACGTTTCCGGGCATGTGATCGAAGGCGCTTACGAAGTCTTGCGCGGCTTCGACCGGGTGAAGGATTCCCGAGATGCCATGCGCGCGATCACGCTGGACGAAGGTGAAGCCGAAGTGTTCGCCCGTTCTGCGCTGGCCCTCAAGTACGACCCCACCGACAACAAGCCCGCGCCCATCACCGAATCGCAAATCCTGATGCCGCGCCGGTTCGATGACCGCCGCCCGGACTTGTGGAGCGTGTTCAACCGCACGCAAGAAAACCTGACCAAAGGTGGATTGCAGGGCCGCAGCGCCAACGGACGCCGCCAGCAGACCCGCCCCGTGCAGGGCATTGATTCCGATGTGCGCCTCAATCGCGCCCTCTGGATGCTGGCCGATGGCCTGCGCCAGTTGAAAGCCTGATTCCCCACGCGGCAGGGGCAGGCAGCAGCCCTTGCCGCTTTTCTCGCTGCTGCATCCCTGAACCGATAGGAGTATCACCATGAACGCCGTTACCCAAACCGAAGCCCGCGCCGTCACTGCCGCCGCCGCTATCCCGCTGGAAGCTGCCGACCCGACCAAGAACCTGATACTGGTTGCCCTGTCGCGGCTGGTGTCGCGTCCTGCTGGCCGCAACGTGCGCAAGACCCCGCGCATGTCCATTCCCGAGCTGGCCGCGTCCATCCAGCGTGTCGGCCTGCTGCAAAATCTGATCGTGATTGCCGCCGCCGATGGCGAGCATTACGAAGTGGTCGCCGGTGGCCGCAGGCTGGCCGCGTTGAAGCTGTTGGCGAAAAAGCGCCGCATCAGCAAGGAATGGGAGGTGCCTTGCCTGCTGGTGGCCGATGGCACCGCCCGCACGGCCAGCCTCACCGAGAACGTGCAGCGCGAAGCCATGCACCCGGCCGACCAGTTCGAGGCATTCGCCGCGCTGGTGGCCGAAGGCCGACCCATCGAGGACATTGCAGCGGATTTCAGCGTGTCCCCGCTGGTGGTGCAGCGCCGCTTGAAGCTGGCGAACGTCTCGCCCCGGCTGCTGGCCGACTACCGCGCCGAAGCCGTGAACCTTGACCAGTTGATGGCCCTTGCCATCACCGACGACCACGCCGCGCAGGAAACCGCGTTCTACGATGCGCCGACGTGGCAGCGCAGCCCGAATGCTTTGCGCGAACGCCTCACCGAAAGGGAAATCGACGCCTACCGGCATCCGCTGGTGCGTTTCGTCGGACTGGAGACCTACGAAGCCGCAGGCGGTGGCATCCGCCGCGACCTGTTCGCGGATGACGATGCGGGCGTGTATCTGACCGATGCCGCGCTGCTGGATAGGCTGGTGCAAGACAAGCTGGCCGGTATCGCCGCCGAGGTGAAGGCCGAAGGCTGGGCGTGGGTGGACGCCACGCCGGGCATGACCCATGCCGACCTGCACGCTTTCCAGCGTGCGCCGAGGGAGCGGCGCGAGCCGAACAAGCGCGAAGCGCAACGCATCGAGAAGCTGCAAACCAAGCTGCACGAACTGGCCGCAGCCGTGGATGACGCGCTGGAAGCCGAGGACGAGGACAAGGCCGACGCGCTGCAAGAGGAAGGGGAAGCCGTGGGCGAGCAGTTGCAGGCGCTGGAAGATGGCTTGCAGGACTACGGTGCGACCGTGAAAGCCGCAGCCGGTGCCATCGTCACCATCGACCGCAACGGGCAGGCCGTGATTCATCGCGGGCTGATGCGCGAAGCCGAAGCCAAGGCGCTGCGCACGCTGGAACGCCTGCGCCAAGGTTTCGGCGGCGAGGATGCCGGGAACGACGACGAAGGCGAGGATGACGAGCAGCCCAAGACCGCCGCCATGTCCGACCGGCTGGCGCAGCGGTTGAGCGCCCACCGCACCGCCGCGCTGCAAATCGAAGTCGCCCGGCATCCGCAAGTGGCGCTGGCCGCGCTGGTGCATGGCATGGTGCAGACCGTCTTGCAGGAAAGCCGCTACGGCCACGACCTGCCGCTGGGCGTGAGCCTGAAAGTGCAAGACCGGCTGGAAGGCATGGCCCCGGACTGGCCGGAATCGCCCGCCGCCGTGGCGCTGCGCGAACTGCAACAGGTAGCGGGCGAAGCCTTGCCCGAGGACAGCACCGAACTGTTCGCCGCGCTGCTGGCGAAGTCGCAAGACGAACTGGTGCGGCTGCTGGCGGTATGCGTGGCCGTCACGGTGGACGTGGTGACGCATCGCGCCATGCCGCACCAGCCCGGTGAGGAACTGGCGCAGGCCGTGGGCCTCGACATGGCCGCATGGTGGCAGCCGACCGCAGAAGGCTACTTCAAGCACGTTTCCAAGGCCGCGATTCTGGATGCCGTAGGCGAGTACGCACCCGAACAGGTCAACCGGCTGGCGAAGCTCAAGAAGGCCGACATTGCCAGCGAAGCCGAGCGGCTGGCCGATGGCACGGGCTGGATGCCCGCCATCTTCAAGGCCGAAGGCACCACGGCGCAGGATGCGCCGCAGGCCGTGACGGATGACGAGCCGGAAGCCATCGACCACGCCGACGAGCAGCAAGCCCACGCACTCGCCGCGTGACCCTGCACTGATGAGCGCCCCGGTTCCGACCGGGACGCTTCGCTGTTCCATTCGCACCGGCTCCAGACCGTTCCGCCCTGGGGCTGGTGGTCAAAATCCGGGCGCGGCAGTGGCCGCGCCCGGTTTCAAGGCTCAAAGCCAGAACGCCCCTTCACCGCCTTCGGGCAGGCGGCGAAGGGGCGGCGCACAAGTGGCCTTGTGCGCAGAAAACCTCTCGAAGCCCATAAGTGCGTCGGCGCAGAGCGCCGACGACATTCCGAACGCGCCCCGCCTCAATGGGCGGGATTTGTGGGGCTACGCCCCGGCTTGCTGCGGCAGGTTGCACGAAAGCGTGCCGCCCTCGACGCTGGCGCGGTTCGTCGCCTGTACGTCACGAAAGGCGGCTCACCGACACACCGCCCGACCCTGCAATGGAGCTTCCACGCCACGCCTCACGCAAGAGGCCGCCTGCTACGTCAAGGGCGCTTTCACCTTGTCGCCGGGTGTTGTCCTTGCCCGTGTCAGGGCGCAGGCCGGTGAAGCCGTCACGCGGGGATGCCGAGTCGGTCGTGTCTCCATTCGGGAGCGGGCGGCCAGTACGTCCTTGTGTTGTTGTGAATCCTGGCGGTGGCGCGGCTGCGCCTTGGGCTTCATGGCCGCAACCTTCCAGCGAAAACAATTTCCCCTGCGCTGCGCGCATTCCTCGCGGGACAAATTCTTTTCGCTTCCAGGCGCTCCACTGCGTTGCGCCCGCAAGCGGTGCGGCCCGCCCATCCCCCGCCGGACGGATCACAACAAGGACGCACTGGCGCGACCTTGTTCAACCCGAAAGGAGAAACATCATGGCAAACATCGGCACCTTCACCGCAGACAAAGACGGCTACACCGGCTCGCTTCGCACCCTGACCCTCAACGTCAAGGCCAAGCTGGTTCCCAACGACAAGGGCGAGAACGAAAGCGCCCCGGACTTCCGCATGCAAGCGGCAGGCCACGACTTCGGCGCGGCGTGGAAGAAAACCAGCGAGGCCGGGCGGGATTACCTGTCGGTGGTCATCGACGATCCTTCGTTCCCGGCGACGGTCTATGCCCGCCTGATCGAAGGCGAGAACGGCACGCACGACCTGATCTGGTCGCGCAGCAAGCCCAAGGCGGCCTGACGGCCGCCCACAGCGCCCCGCCCATTGCGGCGGGGCGCTGTGCTGCTGATCGCAGCACCGCATGCACAGGGTTTCGGCGGTTGCCTCATGCCCGGCATGTTCAGTACCGACATCGTATCGGTGATGGTCGAATGTTCCGAAACCCGCGGCAGCAGGAACAGCATGGCGTGTCGGCGCGATGCGCCGCCGGGCTTTCGGGCTGCGCCCCGTGCCGACTTCGCCGTCACGGCCATTCGGCGTCAATCCCTCACGCCTTCGCGCCGATGGCGCTGCGCGCTTTGCTTGCCTCCAGGGGAAAGCCCTGCGGCCTATCCCCGCCGCGCTGCGCTTGGCGCCCCTTGAACACCGCCGAACCGGCTTGCGCCGGATCGGCCGGCCAGCGCTCGCCGCAATGGATGGGGCGCTGGCTGATTCGGCAGCTATCGGCCAGGGCTGCTGGCAAGCCCTTATTCTTGGCCGACCGCTTCAGGCTGGACGCGGTCGTTGGGTGAGTGGCGTCACTGACCCGTGTCGATTCACTCCGGTCTCTGGCAAAGCCGATCAAAGCAAAGACTGGACCGGCCCGAAAGGTGCCCGGATATCATTAAGGGCCATGGCCATCGACTTGCGGACCTTGGGCTCTAAGCTCGCCAAATACCGAGGACAGCTCAAGGAGTCGAGCGTCGAAGTCGCGTCTTCAACTGGCATTGATGCAGCTCGCCTGGCGGCCATAGAAGCCGGCCAGCAAGAGCCCACCGGCGACGAGGTGCTGATTCTCGCTGACCACTATCGCTGCGACTTCAAGTTCTTTATTTCCAACGAGCAAGTCGCCCCGTTCGAGCAGACCGAGACGCTTTACCGCGCGCACGGCAACGACTTCACCAAAGAGGATCGTCGCGCAATCCAAGAATTCCTCTACTTGTGCGAAACCGAAGATTTCCTGGTGCGAGAGCTCGGCCGCCCACCCAAGAGCTTCTCGTTCGCGCCTTCGGGTGCCTTCTTCAAGGGCCACGGCGAGGCCGCCGCCGCGAGCCTGCGGACCGCCCTAGGTTACTCCGACCGGGAAGTCCCCCGGGATGTTTACGCAGAGTTCCGCAGTGTGGGTGTCCATGTCTTCCGCCGCAAGCTTGGCAACTCGAACATCTCCGGCCTGTTCATCATGCATCCGGTCGCGGGCAAATGCGCTTTGGTCAATCACAGTGAGGACATCTATCGGCAGCGGTTCAGCGCCGCGCACGAAATGGCGCACGCCATCTTTGACTTCTCCCAAGGCGCTAGCGTCAGCTTCGAGGGAGCTAGCGGATCAGACATGGTTGAGCTGCGAGCCAACCGCTTTGCATCCTGTTTTCTCATGCCACCAGCCTTTCTGGCCCAGCTCCCGGACCCTGCACGGTGGACGGATGCCGATGCGCAGCGATGGGCGAACGATCTGCGGGTGAGCTGCGTCGCGCTCGCCATCGCCCTCAAAGAAGCCAAGCTGATCGACGCGGCGACTTGCGATCGCATTCGCCGCCTACGCGTCGCGCGCGACGCCAAGATCGATCCCGAGCTGCCCGACAGCCTCAGCGTCGCGCAGCGAGAGCGCAAGGCCCGCCTTCTCGAATCTGGGCTCTCCGACCACTACGTCGGTCTGTGCTTCGATGGGTTCTCTGCCGGCGTGATCAGCATCGGCCGGCTGGCCGAGGCGCTGCTGTGCAGCCATGGAGAACTTGCAGAGCTGGCCGACCTTTACGGGCGGAGCCTGCATGGCCATTGATCCGTCTGTGTTCCGCCTGGTGAATGTCGCCGACACCTGCTCGGTGTGGAACGTGCTCTCGTCTGCCAAACTGCACGCGGCAGCCAAGGAGGCCCACTGCGAGTTTTGCATCACCAGCTTCGTGCGCTACGAGTCCCTGCACAAGCCGCGCAAGGAGGCGCCGACGGCGGCCGAGACCGAACTTATGCGGCGGCTAGTTCAGGAGCAGGGGCGCGGCGGCTTCGTCGCGCACTCATGCGACATCGGTGACCTGCAGGCAATCAAACTACTGGAGAGCCGCAAGCGCCTAGGCAAGGGCGAACTTTCGTCCATCGCGTTCGCCATGAAGATCGGGCAAGCGGTCATCACCGATGACCAGAAGGCGCGCAAGCTCGCCCAGGACTCGGGCCATCCGCACATCCAGACAACTCCGCACTTGTTCTCATGGCTGATCTTCAAAGGCCGGCTTGGCGACTCGGACAAAGGGACCGTGATCGCGCAGCATAAGGCGATGAATCGCCCCCTGGAGCCCCACTTCGAGACCGCCTACGAGATGGCCCTCCAATGCAGGCTCAACGCGCCGCCATAAACCTCCGGCCGATCTAAAAATCCCCATCGGCGTTCGCTTACCATAGAGAAGATTCGATTTTCGACCTCTCCCTGAAAAAATGAGCTTCGGGCGATCTAACCTACAAACCCAGCTGACAGCGTGGCTTATGCGCCGCACGTCGTCCAGCGGCGTGAGACGAGTGGCTCCCATCGCCGCTGCTCTCGCTACGGACGTAGGCGAAATTCGCCAGGAAAATCAGGATCGAGTAGCCATCGTACGCGGCCGGGATCGGCTTGGCAGGCCTTTCGCGGTTGCCGCGTTGGCCGATGGGATCGGCGGGATGCAGCAAGGCGCTGAATGCGCGGCATTGGCTCTCGGAAGTTTGTTTGCCGCCATCGCAAGCGAGGCGACGGCTTCAATCGACTCGGGGCAGTGGTTGCTCCGCGGCATACACCAGGCTAACAACGATGTGCATGCGCGGATGCATGGCGAAGGCGGAGCTACGATCTCGGCGGCGTTGATTTCAGGCAACGGCCCCATCCATTGGGCCAGCGTTGGCGACAGTCGCGTCTATGTCGCCGATGGCTCATCGTTGAAGCAGATCTCTATCGACGACACCATCGCGGGCCAATTGGGCCGCATTGGCGAGGCGGGTTTTGATCAATCAAAGCTGATCCAGTTTATCGGCATCGGCAAACCGCTCGAGGCTAGCGTTTCAAGCTTGCCCCCCCATGATGGCGTAGCCATTTTTCTGACGACCGACGGGGTACATTTTCTAGATTCGACGCCTTGGTTTGGCCAATTGATAAAGCACGCCCCAGATCCTGGCGTTTGCGTTCGTCGCTTGGTTGAGCTTTCTCGGTGGTGCGGCGGTCCGGACAATGCGACGGCTGCCATGCTCTCGCTTGGAGACGCCATTAACGAGGGCATGCCTGACGTCGATAGGTGCCTTGAAGTGTGGGATCCGTTCGGTGAGCTACATGTGATCGTTGACCCTCTGAGGCAGCCCACATCGCCCGCGCAGCAGCCAGCGCCTGCCGCAAAGACCGCCCCGGCTCTCTCTCATGATGTCCAGCCGCCAGAGGGCGAGGCCGAAACATCTGCGGCAGCCGCGGCCCCGCAAGAAGCCAGAGCGGCTGGCGCGACAAAGAAAGGGCGCTCAGCGCGCAAAGGCAAGTCGGCTGCGAAAGGTCAACGAGCAGAAAAGAGCCAAGAAAAGGCGAGCGTGCCTCAGCTCCTGATCGAATTCCCCAACAAGACCAACTAATAAATGCCGTTGCCAGATCGATATCAAATCTCTGGTGCGGCGCTCGCCGGCGGTATGGGATCTGTCCATCCCTGCCAAGATGCCGTCCTCGAACGCAAGGTCGCGATCAAAGTCATTCAGGACACGGCCAATCGGCGGCGCATGCTTGACGAGTTGAAGGCTCTGCTCAAGATGCGCTCGAAGCACGTTGTCCAGGTCTACGATGTGCTCCAACTGGGCGGATCGGACTTGGGCATCGTCCAAGAATTCATAGAAGGCTCAGACCTCTTCGACGACGCATTGGCCCCTACAACGACCACAGCCTTCTACAAACAGCTCTGGCAGATCGCGTCAGGAATCAGCGACATCCACGCCGTCGGAGTCATCCACCGCGACATCAAGCTCAACAACATGAAACTCGATCCCGAAGGGGTCGTGAAGATTTTTGACTTCGGCTTAGCGCGCGACGATGGCCCGGCGGCGTCCACTGTGGGTTTTGTTGGAACGCGCGGCTTTGCGGCTCCTGAACTTTACCTTGCCAACGCAAAGTTCACGATGGCGGTGGACACGTATGCATTTGGCGCATCTGCGCTTTTCCTTGCGACGCGCGGTTTGCCTGCCGACCTCATGGCCCAACCGCCGACCCCGACTGCCGCGAGCTACTTCACAGGCTTGCCGTTCGCAGTTGCTCCGGAAATCATTCAGGTGCTTGACCAATGTCTCGCGACAAGGCCTCAAGACCGGCCGGCGATGTCCCATGTTCGAGACCTGCTGGCTCGGCACGTGCTTTTCGACCGGCATCAGGCTTTGCTTGTCTTTCAGGGGCGCGCATCCTACTTGAACGCCGGGAGCCGCTCGGTGAATCTCAGCTTGCCGAACATGGGGCAAATTCAAATTCGCTACGACGGCTTGGACTTCCGTGTTCAAAGCCTCAGTGGCGACGTGCTCGTCAACAACCGCCAACTCCATATTGGCGATGCCCTGCCTGGCTCGTGCGTCGTAGCTTTAGGAGCCCAAGATCAAGGCAACCGTCGCCGCTACATCACGTTCGACTTGTCCCACCCGGAGATCGTCCTATGAGTGGTCCGTTGTCGACAGGAGACGTGGTTGGAGGGCGTTATCAGATCGTGCGCTACGTTGACGCTGGCGGCATGCAGTTCGTCTACGCCGCCAACGACAATTTGACGGATCGGATCGTGGCGTTGAAAACGCCAAAGAATCCGTCGGCGACCAAGCGATTCAAAC
The DNA here is from genome assembly GCF_007954405.1 of Comamonas flocculans. Lineage (NCBI taxonomy): Bacteria > Pseudomonadati > Pseudomonadota > Betaproteobacteria > Burkholderiales > Comamonadaceae > Comamonas > Comamonas flocculans. Next base: position 3,242,988 of record NZ_CP042344.1, read on the forward strand.
GAAGCGCGGTCGTGGCTGCGAAGGTGAACCACCCGAACGTCGCAAAGACCCTCGACTACTTCAAAGAAGGCGACGCTCGCTATCTAATCGAGGAGTTCATTGAAGGCGCGGACATGGCCAAGGCCTTGCTGCGCCAAACCAGATTTCTCGACCCCTACCTCTGCGCCAAGATTTTTCATCACTTGGCGAAGGGGGTCGCCGCCGCCCATCATGCTGGCGTCATCCACCGTGACTTGAAGCCGACGAACGTGATGGTTGTCGGCGGCTATTCGCTCACCGAGGTGAAGGTCACCGATTTCGGGATCGCCAAGATGGCGGGCGAAGAGCTGGAGGAAGCGGCTGCCGGCGGCACGGCCACCATGACCACGTCGCAAACGGCTGTGGGGGCTCTCCCCTATATGGCGCCCGAAGCAATCGACACCCCGACGGAGGTGGGTGCGAAGGCCGATGTGTGGTCCCTCGGCGCGATGATGTTCCATCTGATGTGCGGAGAGGCACCTTATGGCGTCGGCTTGCGAGCCGTTCGTGCAATCCTTGCGGCGGAGAGGCCCGCAGTGCCGGCGTTCCTCACCGCAAATCCCCAATTCGCTCCACTCTCAAGCCAAGTCATAGACCTGGTTTTTTCTTGCTTGAATCGCGATCCCGCGGAACGGCCAACCGCTGACGAGCTTGTCGCTCGCTGCGGCAATCTCTGCTACACGCCGGCACCTCGAAGAGAAGGCCGAGTCAAGCGAATCGATTACAACGCATACGGCTTCATCAGCACGGACAATGGGGACGTTTTCTTCCACACCGAAAGCGTCTACGGGCCTGAGAGACTGCAGGTGAATGACCAAGTGCTCTTTTCAAGCTTCAACGGCGGCGGGGCGGACCGGGCTCATCCAGTGATGAAACTGGCATAACGGGTTTGAGGCCGATCGCATCGCGGGCGTCCAATCGGAGGACCGCACACTGCGCCAGCGCGCTGAAGCCCGTGAACGGCGGCTCTGGCCGGCAAACCGGTCACTACCGCGGCTATCGGGTCCGCGTCTCGTTTTACCGGAATGTGGCGGACACCGTGAACACGATCACCGACATCGAACGGCCGAGAACGCTGCGCAACAGTCATTTCATTGACGTGCGGATTCGGGGACGACTGCGCTGGGTCGTTCTCTGCCGTTGCCGTAGATGCTTTTTTACCGCGACTTTGTGTATGCCTCCAGGGGAAAGCACAGCGGCCTATCCCCGCCTCGCTGCGCTTGGCGCCCCTTGAACATCGCCGAACCGGCCAATGCCGGATCGGCCGGGCCAGCGCCTACGGCCTGGCCGCCGCGAGCTGGCTTTCAGCCTCGCCCATCAGCACCGCCGTGCTGCATTGGAGCGCGCCGGCAATCTTGAAGATCAGTGCCAGTGTAGGCATATGCTCGCCGCGCTCGATCTTGCCCATGTGCGACCGCTCGATGCCGGCCAGGTGCGCCAGCGATTCCTGCGCGATGCCGCGCTCCATCCGTAGCGCACGCACCGCCGCGCCGAAGGCGTGGGCCAACTCGGCGTCATGGGTGGTGGTGCCCGCCGGTCGGCCGGGCTGGACGGAACGCTTCTGCATGGACAGAAGCGTCGATTCACAGCACAATTAAAACCACGTTATCTTTAACTCATTCATAGAAATCCCACTGTTTTGCGCTTCTACGGAAATCCGCATTTACGGCTTTGAACGAAGGCGCGAAGTCACGGAGCCGCAATCGTGTTCATGCACAAATCCGCCGAGATGGCTTTGCGCTTTCACGCTTCGGCGGATTTGTGCAGCCGCAGGGAATCGCCATGAATCCACTCATCACCGAGGACGACCGCGCCCGCCTGCTGGCCCACGGCCAAGCTCGCGCCGCTTGCGAAGCCAGCGACCCGCTGCCCGTGGTGCGGCTGTTCACGCCGGACGCGCATGTGACATGGCTGCTGGTGTCGCTAGACCCCGCCGACGGCGACACGGCGTATGGGTTGATCGACCTGGGCATTGGGGTGCCCGCGCTGGACACCGTGAAGCTGTCCGACCTGGCCAGCATCGTCGGGCCGCGTCGGCAGCCGGTGATGCGCGATTGCTATTTCCAGCCCACGCGCACGCTGTCGGAGTACGCCCGCTTGTCCGAGCAGGACGGGGCCATCCCGGACTGAGCCCGGCGCACTGTGACTTTTTCAGTCTGGCGTCATACCGGGCTGGTCTCAATCGGGATTCTTGCAGCGTGGCCGCACCAATCTGATCCAAACGGACAGGATGTTTTGCGCGGGCTGCGGCAGGCTGGCCTGTACGGCGTCCGATATCGGGGCGCTGCCGCCGCAGCATTGAGACGAATACCGCAACGCATCGGAGCCAATCGAATCGGTCTTGACAGCCCCATCCACCTTTTTACCCCATGACGTTCCGACGATGGCGATGTAGCGCGTAGTGTTTTCGTGGCGGCGATTCCTGTTCGCAGGAGGAGGCGTCATGGTCGATCCCCATCACGCCGCCCATTGGTATCCAACGGCGGCATACCTCTACGTCTTGTGGCTGGATGCGCTTGCGCTGGCCTGGGAATACTTGCGCAGGCATCCCGACTACCGGCGCGACTGGCTGCGCCATCATCGCCGTTCGCCGTCTTTGCAGGCGGCGCAACACTGGGGCCTGCGCCTGCTGGAAGACCCGGCGCTCGATGCGCGCGACGCGCATCCGGCCTGGCAGCCCGGCCACGCGACCTTGGTTCAGCTCTATCCCGATGACGATCCGCCGGTGAACGCCGTGCCTTTCGCGTTCTGGCGCATTCCCGGCCACAAGCAACTGATCCACGACGGCAAGCGGCTGGCGCTGATTGCACGCAGCCCTGGCCGTTGCCGGCGCTTCGCGCTCTCGCCCGGCCTGTACGATGGCATGGCGTTCGTCTATGCCGTGCGCGCAGGCGCTGCGCCGCCGGTCGGCTTCACGTTTGATATGGCGCAGGCCGCACCTGCCGCGATGACATCGCCCAGGCCGACGCCTGGTGCGCTGCTGGAGTTGCACACCTTGCAGGCGCTGGATGCGGCCCTGGCGGGCGCATCGTTGCGTGAGATGGCCGAAGGCTTGTTCGGTGCCGATGCCGTCGCCACCGACTGGCACACCGACAGCGCCTTGCGCGCCCGCGTGCGCCGACTGGTGCGCCGTGGCGATGCGCTGATGCGCGGCGGCTATCGTCGCCTAGCACAGCTTCCACCACTGCCGTTGCAGTAGGGGGGACGTTTCGCGCCCACCGCAGATCGTCCCTTCGCGGAAAGCCTCGCTTTTCTGAAAGTGCCTCTACCCGGTCGCATGGTGTGGCCGGGCTTGATGGAGGTACTTCCCATGCGACCCGCTCCCTTGCGGCCTGCCGCTACTGTTTCGACCGCTGCCGCGCAGCCGCAGCGTTATCTCACCAACGACGAAGCCGCCGAGTACCTGCGCCTGTCGCCGCGCACGCTGGAAAAGCAGCGCGTGATCGGCGGCGGCCCCCGCTTTCGCAAGTTCGGCCGCCGCGTCATGTACGCCGTGGCCGACCTCGATGCTTGGGCGGCTGATCGCAGCTTCGAGACGACTTCCGATCCCGAATATGCCGAGCAGCACTCGGCCGACAGCCGTGCGCGCTGATCGCTGGCGCGCGTCAGGCCATCGCCATGTCCAGCCCTGCGCTGCCCGTGCGGCAGCGGCCTTCGCAAGAACGCGAACAGCTCGACCTGTTCCGCGCCTTGCCGGGCGACATGGCACCGCGCGACAGCCAGGACTTGATGGCCTTTCCGTTCTTCTCGCTGGCGAAGTCACGGCGCACCGCGCCGATCGACTTCCGAGCCGGCAACGTCACGATCCGCGTGGAAGGCACGGCCGAGCACGGCATCGCCACGATCTGGGATGCCGATGTGCTGATCTGGGCCGCCAGCCAGATCGTGGAAGCACGCGACGCGGGCCTGCGCCCGTCGCGGCTGATGCAGGCCACGCCCTACGAGATCCTGCGCTTCATCGGGCGCGGTACGTCGCTGCGCGACTACCAGCGCCTCAAAGCGGCCCTGGATCGCCTGCAATCGACCACGGTGGCCACATCCATCCGCGAGACGACAGGCCGGCGTCTGCATCGCTTCTCATGGGTGAACGAATGGCGCGAGCTAGCCGATGCCCGAGGCGTGCCGCTGGGCATCGAGCTGATCCTGCCCGACTGGTTCTATGCAGGCGTGATCGACGCCGCCCTGGTGCTGACCATCGACCCGGCGTATTTCCTGCTGACCGGCGGCATCGAGCGGTGGCTGTACCGCCTGGTGCGCAAACACGGCGGCAGGCAGGAACACGGCTGGCAGTTCGACTTTCAGCACCTGTACCGCAAATCGGGCAGCGTGGCGCGCTACTACGACTTCGCCGCCGACCTGCGGGCATTGGTCGCGCGGCAGTCCTTGCCCGGCTACCACTTGGGCATCGAGCACGTCTCGGGGCTTTCTTCGCCGCTGCTCACGTTCCGGCCCGTGCCGTCCACGGCACGGGGATAAGTGCGGTAGAGCCTGTGGACGGACTCGTGCTATCAGGCAACACAAGTATCGTGCTATCAGGCAACGAACTATCGTGCTATCAGGCAACAAAATCGGCCGCAAACCCGCACCAGCACTGGGTTTGCGCGCCCTCTAACTTCCCTAACTTAAATTCTCTAACTTTTAGTAGGGAAACGCCGCTGCGGTGGATAACCGCCACGCGGCCACCAACGCAGCAGCGACAGCCAGGCTTTCCAACACGGAGGGCTAGGTCATGATCGTCGCGCTGCTCAACCAGAAAGGCGGCGTCGGCAAGACCACGCTCGCCACCCACATCGCCGGCGAGCTGGCGATGCGCGGCCAGCACGTCGTGCTGCTGGATGCCGACCCGCAGGGTTCATCGCTGGACTGGACGCAACGCAGAAGCCAGCAAGGCTTGCCACGGCTGTTCAGCGCCGTGGGCCTCGCACGCGAGACGCTGCATCAGGAAGCCCCGGAGCTGGCACGCCGCGCCGATCATGTCGTCATCGACGGCCCACCGCGCATCGCCGCCTTGGCGCGCTCCGCGCTGCTGGCGGCCGAGCGCGTGCTGATTCCGGTGCAGCCCAGCCCCTACGACCTGTGGGCCAGTGCCGAGATGGTGGCGCTGATCCGCGAGGCGCAGGTGTTCCGGCCGCTGCTCCGCGCAGCCTTCGTCATCAACCGGCGCGTAAGCACCACCATCATCGGCAGGGAAGCGCGGCAATCGCTGGCCGAACAGCCGCTGCCGGCGCTACGCGCCGAGGTGTGCCAGCGCATCGTGTTCGCCGTCAGCGTGGCCGCTGGCCGGCTTGCGCGCGAGACGGCACCGGACAGCGCCGCCGCACGGGAAATCACCGCCCTGGTGGACGAACTGCTGCGGTGGACGACATGACAGCGAAGCCACCGCCGAACAGCAAACGTGCGGCAAAGCGCGTCGGCATCGGCGCGCGTCCGCCCGCGAATCCGCACGCCGAGGCGTGGATTCGCCAGGGCGACGCCGATGCGCTGGGCAAGGGCGACCTCTACACGGCCCGCCTCACCCTCGACATCACGCCCGCGCTGCGGGCGCGCATCAAGGTATCGGCCTTCACGCAAGGCGTGACCGTGGCCGACCTGCTGCGCGGCCTGCTCGAACGGGAGTTTCCCGATAACCGCAGGGAGAACACTCCGTGACCGCATCCGCTGCACCTGCTGCCGCGCCTGCCGCTGGCGCGGCCACGGCTGCGCCACAGCCATCATTCATCGCGCCTTCCGGCCAGCCCGCTAGCGCGCCGCTGACGCGCGTGGCGCTGGCCTACATCGAGGCCCGTTTCAAGCTCTACCTTCGCTTCGGCAAACCCGCGCGTATGCACCAGCTCGACCGCTGGCGGCGGAGCGCGGTGTTCCTGCCGGGCGCGGTGTTCTGCCGCGTGCGCTGGCAGTCCAACGATTACGGCACCGTGCGCTGGCAGCTCATGGTGATACAGGCTTGCACACCGCTTCATGCCATGCAGCGCATCCCCGGCGTGCAGCCGGGCGCGCGCCTGCTGCTGCACGCCGAGGGCGACGGGCAGGTGCGCGCCGTGCTGGAGCGCATCGACGCCATCGAGGCACTGGGCATCGCGCCTGTCGCCGTCTCGCCCGCGTACTGGCGCACGCTCGCCAACCGGCTCGCCGCGCGCCTGCCGCTGCCCGAATACACCGCCGAGCGGCACGCCGCCTGGCTGGCCGGGAGGACGCTGCCATGACCGCCGTTTCCACTACGGGCCTCGCGCCGCGTCCTCGCTCGCGCCTGCGCGCCCGCATCGTGCTCGCGGGCCTCGCCGCCTGCGGCCTCGCTGCGCTGGCCTGGGCGTCCTTCGTGCATCCATTCCCGCGCCTGATCTACAACCCGTCCGACAGCGTTCCCGTGGGCTGGTATCGCGTCGATCCGCTGCGCCATCGGCCCGGCTCGCTGCCACGTCCATTGTCCGTGGACAGCATCGTCCTGACCACACTGCCGCCAGACGCCGCCGCGCTGGCCGCGCAGCGCGGCTACCTGCCGGCGCGCGTGCCGCTGCTCAAGCGCGTGGGCGCAGTCGCGCCACAGCAGGTTTGCGTTTTCGATGCGCTGGTGTGGATCGACGGCGTGCCGGTGGCTGCCGTTCGGCCCGCCGACCGGCTGGGCCGTCCGCTGCCATCCTGGCCGCAGTGCCGGCAGCTTCGGCCTGGCGAACTGTTCCTGCTCAGTGTGACCAATCCGGCGTCGTTCGACAGCCGGTATTTCGGGCCGGTCAGCGCATCCGCCGTGATCGGCGTCGCGCACCCGATCTGGCTGGAGAAGCGCCCATGATCGCCGCCGATTCGCTGCGCATCATCGTGCTATCAGGCGTGCCGATCCGGTGGCGTTCTGCGTGTCGTCGCGCGTGCAGTGCGAGCGCCAATCCTGCGTATCGGGCGCCGCACTTCGCGCTGCCTTCCCATGTGCAGGCGTCTTGCCTCGAACGCGCCCGGCCTATGGCCGTCGCCGCGTTTGCCGGCGCGCTGGCTGCTCGCGCAGCAGCGCAGCCGGGCCGCCGGTGCCTGGAGCGACAGCGGAAGGCAAAGGCGGAAGGCAAGACAAAAGGACGCGGCACCGGGCCACGTCGAAAGCCAGTCTGCACGTGGGGTTGGCGCGGCACAGCGCGGCTTCGCCACCGTGCCGTGTTCGGCGCGAGGCTCGCGCCAATGCAGGCATGTCCGCGTGCTTCGCACGACAGGGCATGCCGGAGCTTTCAGGGAGCACAGCCATGAGCGACCGCCGCGATGACGATTTTCGCGTGCGCCTGAATCCTCCCAAGGCCCCGAACAACCGGGGCAAGGGCCAGGGGCAGAGCTTCGTTTCCAAGGTGCTCAAGCAGGCGGGCAAGGCCAGCAGCGGCAAGTCCACGGTGCGCCGTCCGGCATCGGCGCGCGGCACCGGCCAGCGTCCCGGCTCGCGCCTGGGGCGCGGCCACACGGCGGCGCGCTTCGCAGGGGCGAAGCTGACGCCCATGTCCCGGCGCGCGACCATCAAGACGCTACTGGTGAATCACCAGCGGGCCAGTCCGCAATCGCTCGCCAAGCACCTCCGCTATATCGAACGTGATGGCGTGGGTCGCGACGGCGAACCGGGCCAAGCCTACGGGCCGCAGACCGATACCGCCGACCTCGACGCCTTCAAGGAATGCTGCGCCGACGACCGGCACCACTTCCGCTTCATCCTCTCGCCCGAGGATGGCGCGGAACTGGAAGACCTGCGTACCTACACGCGGCACCTCATGGGCCGCATGGAGGCCGACCTTGGGACGGGCCTCGATTGGGTGGCGGTGAACCACTGGAACACCGACAACCCGCATACCCACCTGATCGTGCGCGGGCGCGACGACACCGGCAAAGACCTCATCATCGCGGGCGACTACATCGCCGACGGCTTCCGCCATCGCGCCGCCGAGCTGGCGATCGAATGGCTGGGGCCGCGCACCGAGCTGGAGATCCAGCAGACCTTGAGGCGCGAGGTGGAACAGGAGCGATGGACGAGCCTGGATCGCACCCTCAAACGTGAGATAGGCGAGGCTGGCAGCGATGGCCTGGTGCATGTCGAACGGCTCAACGAACCCCGCTTGCAACGCCAGCGCCTGCTGCTGATCGGCCGCCTGCAACGCTTGCAGCGGCTGGGCCTGGCCGACGAGACGCAGCCCGGCACCTGGGCCGTCCATGCCGATGCCGAGAAGACCCTGCGCGCCCTGGGCGAGCGCGGCGACATCATCCGCACCATGCAGCGGGCCATGCGCGGCGAGCCGCGCGAGTTGGCGGTGTTCGAGCCTGGCGACGACGGCCGAACCATTCTCGGCCGCGTGGCCGCGAAGGGGTTGGCCGACGAGCTGCGCGACCGGGGCTATCTGGTCATCGACGGGGTGGACGGCAAGGCCCACTACGTCGCGCTCAACGCCCGCGACGAGCTGGCGAACTATCCGACCGGGGCCGTGGTGGAGGTGAAGGGATCAGCCGACGTGCGCGCGGCCGACAAGAATATCGCCGCGCTGGCGAGCGATGGCCTGTACCGCACCGACCACCACTTGGCGGTGGCACAGGGCCAGGCCGTCCCCGGACGCGACCCGCAGGAGGTCGTGGCCGCCCATGTCCGCCGGCTGGAAGCCCTGCGCCGGGCGGGCATCGTGGAGCGCGTGGCCGAAGGGCTATGGAACGTGCCGGGCGACCTGCCCGAGCAGGGCCGCCGCTACGACGCGCAGCGCCTGGGCGGCGTGGCCGTGGAGCTGAAATCGCACCTGCCCATCGAGCGGCAGGCGCGCATGATCGGTGCCACCTGGCTCGACCAGCAGTTGATCGGTGGCGGCTCGGGCCTGGGCGACCTGGGCTTTGGCGCGGAAGCCAAGCAGGCGATGCAGCAGCGCGCCGACTTCCTAGTCGAACAGGGGTTGGCCGAGCGGCGCGGGCAGCGCGTGATCCTGGCGCGCAACCTGCTAGGCACGCTGCGCAACTGGGAGCTGGCACAGGCCGCGAAAGACATTGCCGGCGAAACCGGTCTGGAATACCGGCCCGTGACCGACGGCCAGCGTGTGGTTGGCATCTACCGCCGTTCCGTCATGCTCGCCAGCGGGCGCTACGCGATGCTTGATGACGGCATGGGCTTCTCGCTGGTGCCGTGGAAGCCGGTGATCGAGCAGCGGCTGGGGCAGCAGCTTGCCGCGACGGTACGCGGCGGTGGAGTGTCCTGGGAGATTGGGCGACAGCGCAATTTTACGATTGGCTAGCCAACTCATGAAATGGCTTTCCTTGTTAGTTCCCAGTTGGAGCAGCTGCAAGTTCTCCAAGCATCGAGCAAAGCCTAGCGGGCCACGGTGCCGCGTACACAGCGTGTCGCCATGTCTGTAGATAGGCCTCCACCTCTTTCGTCATGTTGCGCGTGACATGTCAAGCAAGCACTCGGAAACAGGAGTCTGCCGTTCATCGAACAGACTTCCCGTGCTCTGCCGTGCCTTCGATAGTTCGCATTGATGATCCTAATATTTTTATTTCATTGTTTACTAATTTAGATTCAACTAATATACACATCGCCACTCGGCAAACAATCTTGAACTAGTGAGGACTCCATGCAAGACACTACCTCGGCTTTTCCCCGCCTCAACGAACCTGCCCCGGACTTCGACGCCAAGACTACGCACGGTGATCGCAAGCTGACCGACTACAAAGGCAAGTGGTTGATCTTGTTTTCGCATCCGGCCGACTTCACGCCGGTGTGCACGACTGAGTTCATCGGCTTCCAGAAGGCTGCCGACACGTTCCGCAGCATGAACTGCGAGTTGATCGGCCTGTCCATCGACAGCCTGTATTCCCACCTGGCCTGGACGCAGAATATCAAGGAGAAATTCGGTGTTGAGATCAGCTTCCCCATCATTGAGGACATCAAGATGGAAGTGGCAAGCGCCTACGGCATGGTGCACCCCGGTGCAGCTGACACCCAGGCTGTGCGAGCAACCTTTTTCATTGATCCGGAAGGCATCTTGCGCGCGATGGTCTATTACCCCATGAGTAACGGCCGCTCTATCGACGAGTTCGTGCGACTGCTTAAGGCCATGCAGACCAGCGATGCCAACATGGTCGCTACCCCCGAAGGCTGGACGCCGGGATGCGACGTGATCGTGCCCCCGCCCAAGAGCCCAGATGCCATCAAGCAGCGCATGGGTGAAGGCTACAAGACGACGGACTGGTACTTCTCGACCAAGAGTCTGTAAGGGCTGCGTCGCGGGCCCAGCTCAGCAGCCCGAGACCATGGTCTCCGGGTTGCTGAGGAGCCAGAAAGGATAGGGAGGTCACATCCGATCTCGGCTCGCCGCGTTGCTCTGAACCGTCCCGGTGCGGTTCAGACCGCCTCGATGAGCCGCAAGGGCAACTGCTGGGACAACGCGTCCAGCGAGTGCTTCTTCAACAGTCTGAAGAACGAGCGGGTACTGGCACGACCTACGCGACGCGAGCCGACGCCCAGGCCGATTTCTTCGAGTAAATCGAGGTGTTCTACAACCGCAGGCGCCGCCACTCCACGCTGAGCTACAGCTCGCCGCTTCGGTTCCTCGAGAACTGGATCAGCAAGCATGGTGCGGCATGAGAGCGGCCCGCTGGAAGACGAAATTCGATGGGCACCTCAGCTTGGCTTGCAACACTGAATCTGCCTAGACCAGCGGTCAGGGGCAAAACATATTCTTGAGTGTCGACATCAGTCTCTTCACGGCGGGGTTGTCTATGCGGTAGTACAAGGTCTGGGCTTCGCGGCGGAATGCGACGAGCCCTTCCTCGCGCATCTTGGCCAGATGCTGGGACAGCGCCGATTGGCTCAGCGGAACGTGCTCTAGCATCGCACCGACAGTCAGCTCGCCATGATCGATCAGCAAACACAACACCAGCATCCGCTGCTCGTTGCCAATGGCGCGCAACATCGCCGCAGCCTTCACCGCGCCTTCCTGGATGAATCGTTGGTTGCTCTTGCTCAGCGTCACGGTTATCTTTAATTCAGATTGCACTAATTTAGATTATACTAATATACAATGAACCTGAAACATGCATTGCGCTAGGAGTCGGTATGCAATCTCAGGCCCACATTGAAGCATTCTTCGATGAGCCGACCAACACCGTGACCTATTTGGTCTCGGACTCGCGCACGCGACAAGCAGCAGTGATCGACCCGGTTCTGGACTACGACTATCGCAGTGGCGAGGCATCCATCGCATCCGCAGACCGCGTGCTGAAGAGGGCGCGAGATTATGGCCTGAACATCGTGTGGGTGCTGGAGACGCACGCCCATGCTGACCATCTGAGTGCTGCCTCGTACATTCGACAACGCACAAAGGCACGGGTCGCGATTGGCGAGCACATTCGCGACGTTCAGACTTTTTTCCGGCCGGTCTTCAACGTCGACGATGTGTCGGGTAACGGCAGTGAGTTCGATCACCTTCTGAAGGATGGAGAGAGATTCGAAATCGGCCACCTGACGGTGGAGGTTCTGCATACGCCGGGTCATACGCCTGCGTGTGTCTCCTACCGCATCAGCGATACGGTCTTCGTGGGCGATACGTTGTTTATGCCTGACTACGGAACGGCTCGCACCGATTTCCCCGGGGGCAGTGCAAGGATCTTGTACCGCTCCATACAGCGGCTGCTTGCGCTGCCTCCGGAGACACGAATCTTCCTGTGCCATGACTACAAGGCTCCCGGTCGCGACAACTACGCGTGGGAGACGACGGTTGCCGAGCAACGTGCGCACAACGTCCATGTAAGAGAAGGCATGGACGAGGATGCTTTTGTCACGATGCGCCAACAGCGCGACGCCACCTTGGCCGTGCCCACACTGCTGTTGCCTTCGATACAGGTGAACATCCGGGCCGGACGGTGGCCCCGCGCGGAATCCAACGGTGTTCACTATCTCAAGATTCCTCTGCGGATGGCCTGAAAATGACCGCAGCAGACAGCGCGGCGCAAGGCCGGAGGCGTTAAACATGTCGGGCGAACTGCTTTCAGACAGGCCTCGGCCGATGGCGGATTCGCGGATTGATGCGGCCAGCCTGGCCCATGCGATCAGCCCAATACTGTGGGTACCTCAGGCGGGCTTGATTGCATTTGGGGTGTCACGGTTGCAAAGCAGTGCAGGCTTGGCGGGTGTCTTGTGGCCGGCATTCGGCATCGTGCTTGCGGGTACGCTGCGCGCCTGGCTCGAAGCGTGGAGCGCCGGCCGCATGTTCGATGCCGCGCGCGAGCGCCTGGGCCAATGGCGTGTGGATGCAGTTGCTGCTTTGGCTGCGCGTTCTCCGCTCGATCGCGCCCGAGCGCATGCCGGCGCGGCCGCGAGCGCGCTGGCAGAACAGGCCGACGCGATCCTTCCCTGGCAGACGCGCTACCAGGGCGCCATGTGGCGCGTGCGCCTCATGCCCTTGCTGATACTGTTGCCGGTGGGCTGGTACTCATGGGCTGCGGCAGCGGTGCTTGTGCTGGCGGCGCCGCTCATTCCCCTGTTCATGGCAATCGTGGGCTGGCGGGCTCGTGCCGCCAGTCAGGCGCAATGGCTGCAGATGGGCAACATGAACGCATTTCTGCTCGATCGCCTGCGCGGCCTGCCGACGCTGCGCGCACTGGGCAGTACGGAGGCCACCGCGCGCCGCTTGCGGGCGAGCACCGAAGATCTGCGCCAGCGCACCATGCGTGTGCTGCGCATCGCGTTCCTGTCTTCGGCGGTTCTGGAGCTGTTCGCGGCGCTGGGTGTGGCGATGGTGGCGGTTTACGTCGGGTTTCACCTGCTGGGGTACCTGGATTTCGGTGCCTGGGGGCGGCGTCTCAGCCTGGCTCAAGGCTTGTTCATTTTGTTGTTGGCGCCAGCCTTTTTCGAGCCCTTGCGGGAGCTGGCTTCCGTCTGGCATGACCGGGCTGCCGGTATCGCGGCGATGGACGCGCTGGATAGGCTCCACGCGGGCGGATTGCCCTTGTTGGACGACGAGCAAAACGCGCCGTCCACGCCGCATGCATCGGCAGCTCGGCTGCCGCCGGGCGTGAAGATCGAGAACCTCACATTCGCGTTTTCCGATGAAGCCCCGGTTTTCCAGAACTTCGCCCTGGACGTGAAGCCGGGAGAGCATGTCGCGTTGATGGGAGGCAGCGGAACGGGAAAAACAGTCCTGATGTCGCTCATTGCCGGGCTGCTGCCCGTGTCGCAAGGCAGCATCGAGATCGGAGGTGCTCCCTTGACCGCGGCATCGGCGCGGCGGTTGCGTGGGCGCATGGCCTGGATGGCGCAACGCTCTCACGTGTTTTCCGGGTCGGTTCGGCACAACGTGTCCCTCGGACGAGCGGGCGTGGAGAACGCGCAGGTGCACCAGGCGATTCGGTGGGCACGGCTGGACAAGGTGGCGCAAGCGCACCCCGGTGTCTCGCTGGGTGAAGGTGGAACGGGTCTGTCGGGCGGCGAGGCTGCGCGTTTGGCGTTGGCGCGCCTGATGGCCGCGCCCCATGCCGATCTGCTGCTTGCGGACGAACCGACGGCCCACCTGGACACGGAAACGGCCGAGCAGGTCACCGAGTCCCTCGTGGCCCTGGCCCAGGGACGCACCCTGATCGTGGCGACCCATGATCCCGAGCTTGCGGCACGCATGGATCGCGTCATCGAGCTGTCGGCGACTGCCGATGCCCCGAAGCCCATTCAGGGAGGTTGGCATGGCGCGTAAAGCCGCTGCGGCCATATCGACCTTGCTACCCGCAGTGCGGGCCACACTCGGCGGGTCTTCACGCCGCATGATGCTGGGCGCTGCGCTGGCGACGTTGACCGTTCTAGCAGGCATGGGTCTGCTCGGCCTGTCGGGCTGGTTCATCGCTGCAACGGCGATCGCGGGACTGCAGTTCGCCAGCGCTCTGGCGTTTGACGTCTTTGCGCCGTCGGCCGGCATTCGCCTGCTGGCCCTCGGGCGGACCGTTGCACGCTATGGCGAGCGGATTGTCACGCATGATGCGACGCTGGCCGCCTTGGCACAACTGCGCGAGCGCATCTTCCGAAGCTGGGCGGGCGGAGGGAACATTCAGGATCTGCTGCGCCGCCCAGCCCGCGCTCTGTTTCGTCTGACCGTCGACCTCGATGCGCTGGAATCCTTCTACCTGCGCCTTCTGGTGCCAGCCGGCGCCGCGCTGGGCGCGGCGATTTTCGGTACCGTTGTGCTCGGCACCGAGGCTCCCTGGTTCGGCATCTCGCTGGGCGTCTGGCTTCTGCTCGTAGGCGTTGCCGTGGCGGTCGAAGTGATTCGCCGCTCGCGGCAGCTCGCAGCGCGGCACGCTCTGTTCACCGAGCGTTTGCGTGCCCAGACTGTCGATCTGGTGTCCGGCCAGACCGAACTGGTCATGGCCGGACGCCTGGCTGGCCAGTGCGATGCACTCCAGCGCACGGATCGCCGCCTGGCGCGTATCGACCGGCTTCTACACGGCCTGGACATGTCTGCCGGTGCTGCCTACGGTATCGCTGGCAGCCTCACTTTGGCCCTTGTGCTGCTGGGCGTCGGCGTGTTGACTGACCAGGGCCGTCTCGGCACCCCCGGTGCGGCGCTCGCGCTGTTGATCGCCCTGACGGCGATGGAGCCGTTCGCGGCGCTGCGGCGAGGCGCTTTGGAGGCTGGACGTACTTGGCTGGCAGCGCGGCGCCTGTCGCCATATTGCGGCGATGGTGATGTGGCGCCTCCGCCCAGGGCGTCCCTCGAAGCCGGCTATGCGATCAGCCTGCAGCAGGTATCGGTGCGCTATCCGGACAGCCCCGTAGATGCCTTGCGGTCTTTGTCGCTGGTGCTGATGTCTGGAGAACGAATCGCCATCGTTGGCTCCAGCGGCGCGGGTAAATCAACGCTCATGGCCGTGATTGCAGGCGAGCTGATACCGCACGAGGGAGTCATTCGTTCGCAACCTCACGCATGGCTGAGTCAACGCGCAGATCTTTTCCAGGACAGCCTGCGCGACAACCTGCTGCTGGCTAATCCCGAGGCTACAGACGCATCTCTTTGGCAGGCGCTCGAAGCCGCAGGCCTTGCATCCGAGATTCGAGCTCTGCAAGCTGGACTCGATACGCGGCTCGGCGAAGGAGGACTTGGGCTGTCGGGTGGGCAGTCGCGCCGTCTGGCGTTGGCGCGTCTGCTGCTTCAACCGCACCCGCTGTGGCTGCTGGACGAGCCAACCGAAGGGCTGGATGCGGCGACTGCTATGGACGTCCTCGCGCGGCTCGACTCGCTGGGTGCGGGTCGAGCCTGGCTGATGGCCACCCACCTCCAGCGCGAAGCGGCACTGGCCGATCGGCTGCTGGTCCTGCGTAGCGGTCGCATCGAAGCGGAGTTTTCTCGCGGTAGCACCGGGTTTGAAGCCTCATTGGCCGCATTGAGGCGCGACTGATTTATTCACGCACACATGATTTGACATCAATAAAGGAAACCCACCATGGACTTTGACATCGTCAGCCTGTCGCGATTGCAGTTCGCGATCACGGTGCTCTACCACTTTCTATTCGTTCCATTGACGCTAGGCCTGTCGATCCTGATCGCCATCATGGAGACGGTCTACGTGATGACGGGCCGAACCATCTGGCGCGACATGACCAAGTTCTGGGGTGTGCTCTTCGGCATTAACTTCGCCATGGGCGTGGCCACCGGGATCGTGATGGAGTTTCAGTTCGGCATGAACTGGAGCTACTACAGCCACTACGTCGGCGACATCTTCGGCGCGCCGCTCGCCTTGGAGGGGCTCATGGCCTTCTTCCTGGAAGCCACCTTTGTCGGCCTGTTCTTCTTCGGCTGGGATCGCCTCTCCAAGGTGAAGCACTTGATCGTCACCTGGTGCGTGGCGCTGGGCTCGAACTTCTCGGCGCTGTGGATCCTGATTGCCAATGGCTGGATGCAGAACCCCGTGGGCGCCCAATTCAATCCGCAGACCATGCGCATGGAGATGACGGACTTTTTCGCCGTGCTCACCAACCCGGTGGCGCAGGCCAAGTTCGTGCACACCGCCTCGGCCGGCTACGTGACGGCGGCCATCTTCGTGCTCGGCATCGCAGCCTGGTACGTGCTCAAGGGTCGCCACGTCCAGCTGGCCAAGCGCTCGATGACGGTGGCCGCCTGCTTCGGCCTGGCTTCGGCGCTGTCGGTCGTGGTGCTGGGCGACGAGAGCGGCTACCTCTCCACCGAGCACCAAAAAATGAAACTCGCCGCCATCGAGGCGATGTGGAAGACCGAGCCCGCACCTGCCGCGTTCACCGCTTTTGGATTTCCCGACCAAGCCGCACGGGAAACCCACTTTGCAGTCCACATCCCGTGGGCCATGGGACTGATCGGCACGCGCTCGCTGACGACGCAAATTCCTGGCATTGACGATCTGGTTGCGCGCGCCGAGGTGCACATCCGCGATGGCATCCTGGCCTATGACGCCCTGCAGCAGATCCGTGCCGCAACGGGGGGCGCGAGCGTGCCTGACCAGGCGCAGGCTGCATTCGAGGAGCACGGACAACTGCTGGGCTACGCACTTCTGCTGAAGCGCTACGTCGACGACCCCCGCCAGGCCACGCCTGAGCAAATCGCCAAGGCAGCCTGGGATACCGTGCCGCAGGTGGCGCCACTATTTTGGACGTTCCGTGTCATGGTCGGCCTGGGTTTCTTCTTCATTTTGCTGACCGGCGTCTTCTTCTGGCTTTCGGCTCGACGTCGGCTGGATGCGCACCCATGGTTGCTCAAGGTCGCCGTGTGGTCGATCCCCTTGCCTTGGATTGCCGCCGAGTTCGGCTGGATCGTGGCCGAGGTGGGACGTCAGCCATGGGCCATCGAGGGCGTTTTGCCAACGGCGGTAGCAGTGTCTAACCTCGGCGCCTCTACCGTGCTGCTGACAATCGCCGGCTTCGTGGTGATCTACACCGTCCTGCTCATCATCGAGATGAAGCTCATGCTCAAGGCAATCCGCAAGGGGCCCGACACCCATGCGCCCACCTACATCGAAGGCCAGCCCGCCGGTTCGGCTGGCCTGGCACCTGCACAGTAATACCGTAAGGAGAAATAGCATGATCCTCCACGAACTCATCTCATATGACGTGTTGCGCCTGATCTGGTGGGCACTGTTGGGAGTGTTGCTGATCGGATTCGCGCTTACCGATGGCTTTGACCTCGGCGCGGGCACGCTGCTGCCTTTCGTCGCGCGCAACGACAGCGAACGCCGCACCGTTATCAACACCATCGGGCCGGTCTGGGAGGGTAACCAAGTCTGGCTGATTCTCGGCGGTGGAGCCATCTTCGCGGCTTGGCCGCAACTCTATGCAGTGTCGTTCTCCGGCTTTTATCTAGCGATGTTCGCCATCCTGTTCGCACTCATTTTGCGGCCCGTGGCATTCAAGTTCCGCAGCAAGCGGGAAGATCCAGCTTGGCGCAGTCGCTGGGATTGGGCTCAGTTCGTGGGTGGGTTCGTACCAGCGCTGATCTTTGGTGTGGCAATGGGCAATGTGTTGCAGGGCGTTCCCTTTCGCATTGAACACGACATGCAGATTTTCTATGACGGAACATTCTTCGGGTTGCTCAATCCTTTTGCCCTGCTGTGCGGTCTCGTCTCTGTCACCATGCTGGTCATGCATGGCGCCGCCTGGCTACAACTCAAGACTGAAGGCCACGTAGCCGAGCGCGCGCGCCGTTTTGGCATCGTGGCGGCGCTGCTGACCGTGGTGCTGTACGCAGTGGCGGGGGTCGTTCTGGCCAACTTCGTGTCGGGGTACGCGATCACGAGCGAGATTGTGCGCGGTGGCGCTTCGAATCCTCTTGTCAAGACCGCTGTGATGCAAAGCGGCGCCTGGTTTGCCAACTATGCCTCCGAAAACGCGCTTTGGGTGGTGCCGGCATTGGGTTTGGCGGGCTCCATGGCCGCTGCGATCTGCTTGGCGGTGCGTCGTCCGGCGGCAGCTCTGCTTACTGGAGGCGTGGGTATCGCGGGGATCATCGCTAGCGTGGGCGTCTCCATGTTTCCTTTCATCCTGCCGTCATCGGTCAATCCGTCGGTTAGCCTGACCGTGTGGGATTCCTCATCGAGCCACCTCACGCTGTTCATCATGCTCGTTTCGACGGTCATCTTTATGCCTCTAATCCTGGCCTATACCAGCTGGGTGTTCTCGGTCTTGCGCGGCAAAGTCGACTCCGAGGCCATTCGGGATGGTAAAGGCCATGCGTACTGACCCGTGCACGCTTTCATTCATAGGAGATTGACCATGTGGTATTTCGCCTGGATTCTCGGCTTGCCGCTGGCAGCCGCCTTCGCCGTTCTCAATGCGATGTGGTATGAGTTGATGGATGACGCGGCGGTCCGCCGCGACCGCCTCGATCTCAACGAGTCCTGAACCCGGTTGCACGCTCCATCACGGCGACCGCGACAGGTGCGGCAAACACTGCCGATGCCTACCGCAGTGTCGTTCTGCCGGTATCTGCGGCGCCTGTACATGTGCAACGATTTGGCAGAGGGGCGCTCCCGCGTAGGCGGCAGGCCGGCGGCACTGGCCGACATCGGGGTGTCCAGGTTCATCAGCGGTACGGTACGAGACCACGCCGCCCCCTGTCTGTCCGTGTACAAGGTCAGCGATCCGGAACTGACCTTCGTGCTCACCAGTGGCGGGTGCAACGCTGGAGTGGTCAGCGAACCGGAGCATGCCCGGCGCAGCTTCTAGATCGCCACCCGCGCCGCCGGCGAACGCTACGTCGATCCGTAGCAGTGGTGTGCCGAGACGCCGCTGAGTGAGGGCTCCTGGTGGCCGGCATGGCAGCAGGGCTGGCGCAACGCTCGTCGGAACGCGTAACACCACCTGTCGTCGGTGGCATGCATGACGCACATGCATCGCTTAGCGATGTACCCGGAAGGGCATCAGACCTGCGTTGTTGAACGATATGAATAGGAAGAAAATAAGTGGAGTTGCGCCACCTTCGATGTTTCATCGCTGTCGCGGAAGAGCTTCACTTCGCGCGTGCCGCCGAGCGGCTGCACATAGACCAGTCGCCTCTGTCTCGCACCATCAAGGAGCTTGAGGAGGACCTTGGTGCACGCCTTTTCTTTCGCACTACCCGCAGCACGCAATTGACCCGCGCGGGCCGGTTGCTCTTGGAGCACGTGCCGCGCGTTTTTATGGCGCTGGAGCAAGCGCGCGATAGCGTCAAATCCGCTGCCAACGGTTATCACGGGCAACTGCGCATTGCTTTGTCCGACGGCGTCACGCCATCACGCTTGCCGGCGCTGCTGGCACAGTGCCGAGAAGAAGACCCAGAGGTGGAAATTCGTCTGTTCGAGGTGCCTTTAGCCCAGCAGATCAAGGGCCTGCATGACGATCTGTACGACGCTGGCTTTTCGATGACCGATGACGTGGGCGCTGGCATCGTGGTCACTCCCGCTTGGGAGGACGAATTGATGGCAGCGGTGCCTGCACGTCATCCCGTGCTTGCCTACAAGCAGGTTCCGCTGGAGGAGGTGCTGCACTATCCGCTGGTACTTGGCGATCCTGCAGTGTGCGAAGGCCATGCGCGCCAAGTCGATCGCATTCTGCGCAGGCATGAACAGGAGCCGCTGATTGTTCAGCACGTCGCCACTTTTGACCTCATGATGACCTTGGTTTCCGCCGGACTGGCCTTGGGTTTGGCGGGCGCGGCGCACATTGCTTGTAGCCGGGAGCCGGGCGTGGTTGCGCGGCCTTTGGCGGGTAAGCCGCCGATGCTCACGACCTATTTGCTGCGTCGTGACGCGGAGCTTTCCGAAATGCTGACCCGGTTCATCGGACGAGTGGCCAACATTAACTCGGCCGATGCCCAGAGCGCCGCCATGTATTCCCGCACTATCCGATGAAAGGACAGACGCCATGAACAAGGTGTTGCTGTTGACGCTTGCCGCCACGCTGACGGCATGTAGCCCTTCGCAACCTTCGGAAACTGTGGACTTTCTGGTGGCGAATCCGAAGCGCATCAAGGAGATTCAACGACTGTGCAAGGAAGACCGCGCAAAGGTCGGCGACGAACTCTGCCGACGCGCTGCCGAAGCTGCGAACCGCCGTTTCTTCGGTGATCGACCCGAGAAAAAATCTAAGTAGCGCCCTTCGCGGCCGGTTCACAGCGACGAAGCTCTCGCTGTTACCTCAATACGCCACAACGCGCTCGCGTATGTGGCATTTTTATTAGCTTCTTCACAGCAAGAACTCCGGCTTTTTTGACCTCAAACCCCGCCATAACGGCCTTTGACTGGTACTGATCCGGCAACGATCCTGACGCCTGCGGCACGTCCTTGTGCCGCGCTTTCCATGAGGAATCAGCGCAGGAGAAATCGGAGGCCAGGTCATGCAAGGGACGAACGTGCTGTTCGGTCAGATTGCCGTGGTGTTCGGCATCGTGATCGCCGGAGTGTGGAGCGCCACACAATGGACAGCAGCGGCCCTTGGCTATCAACTACGCCTTGGCTCGCCCTGGTTCGATTTTCTTGGCACGCCGATCTACCACCCGTGGAAGCTGTTCGAGTGGTGGTTTTTCTTTGATGCCTACGCTTCCGATGTTTTCGATAGGGGCGGCGCTATCGCCGCTGGCAGCGGCCTGCTGGCCGTGGTGGTCGCTATCGGCATGTCGATATGGCGCTCGCGTCAATCGCGCCTGGTCACGACCTACGGCTCGGCCCGCTGGGCGAACGCGCAGGACATTCGCAAGGCGAGCCTGACGCAGCCAGCCGGTGTATTTCTCGGCCAGCACGACCGCCAGTACCTGCGCCATGAAGGGCCAGAGCATGTCCTGACGTTCGCACCCACGCGCTCGGGCAAGGGCGTCGGCCTGGTGGTGCCGACGCTGCTTTCCTGGCCCGCGTCCGCCGTCATCCACGACATCAAGGGCGAGAACTGGCAGATCACCGCCGGCTGGCGCTCGCGCTTCTCGCACTGCTTGCTGTTCAACCCCACGGATGCCAAATCAGCGGCCTACAACCCGCTACTCGAAGTCCGCAAGGGCGACCATGAAGTGCGCGACGTGCAGAACATCGCGGACATTCTGGTCGATCCCGAAGGCGCGCTGGAGAAGCGCAACCATTGGGAGAAGACCTCGCACGCGCTGCTGGTCGGCGCCATCCTGCATGTGCTCTATGCGGGCGAAGACAAGACGCTACGCGGCGTCGCCAATTTCCTCAGCGACCCGGCCAGCCCGTTCGAGCTGACCTTGCATCGGATGATGACCACGCCGCACCTGGCGAATGGGGAAGGTGTTGGCCCGCATCCGGTAGTGGCATCCGCTGCGCGTGAAGTGCTCAACAAGTCGGACAACGAGCGTTCCGGCGTGTTGAGCACTGCCATGTCGTTCCTCGGCCTGTACCGCGATCCCACGGTGGCCGAAGTCACCTCGCGCTGCGACTGGCGCATCGCCGACCTCATATCCACCGAGCACCCCGTATCGCTGTACCTGGTGGTGCCGCCTTCGGACATTAGCCGCACAAAGCCCTTGATCCGGTTGATCCTCAACCAGATCGGGCGGCGGCTCACCGAATCGCTCGACGGCAGCGACGGCATCGAGCGTCGCCACAAGCTGCTGCTGATGCTCGATGAGTTTCCGGCCCTGGGTCGGCTCGACTTCTTCGAGACGGCTTTGGCCTTCATGGCGGGCTACGGCATCCGCAGCTTTCTCATTGCGCAGTCGCTCAACCAGATCGACAAGGCGTATGGGCAGAACCACTCCATTCTCGACAACTGCCATGTGCGCGTGACATTCGCCACGAACGACGAGCGCACCGCCAAGCGCATTTCCGAGACGTTGGGCACCGCGACCGAGTTGCGCGCACAGCGCAACTACGCGGGCCACCGGCTCGCGCCGTGGCTGGGCCACCTCATGGTGTCGCGACAGGAGACGGCCCGCCCGCTGCTGACGCCCGGCGAAGTCATGCAGCTTCCGTCCGACGAGGCCGTGGTGATGGTGTCCAGCGTGGCGCCGATCCGGGCAAAGAAGCTGCGCTACTACGCGGACGCCAATTTCAAGCGGCGCGTGCTGTCGCCGCCCGTGTTGGCGGACAGCCAATACGCCGACGCGCCGCCGCTGCGCCCCGACGACTGGAGCGGGCTGGCGATTCCTGCCGTGCCGACTCCGCCTGTCGCCGGAGAAGCCGAAGGCTTCCCGGCCAGCACTGACGACGGCGGCCCGCGCCGTCAGCCCGAACTCTCCGAAACCGTCGCCTACGACCCCGAACTGGCCGTGCCCCCTGCCGACCTCGGCCTGCTCGATGACGACGACGATCTGCCGCTTCCCCTTCCTCGCCAGCTTGATCCGGCCATGCAGCGCACGGCCCGGCTGGCTTCGCTGAACCCCAACGACGGAATCGAGCTATGAGCTACCGCCTGAACCTCTTTATTCAGCCCGAGCACGCCCAGCGGCTCGATGAACTGGCCGCCAAGAAAGGCGTCTCCAAGTCGTCCATCGTTGCGGCGGCGCTCGCATCGTGGCTGTCGCCCGATGCCGCCGACCAGCGCGAGGCAGCCATCGCCAAGCGCCTTGATCGGCTGTCGCGCCAGGCCGAGCGCATGGAGCGCGACCAGAACATCGCCATCGAGACGCTGGCGCTGTTCATCCGCTACTACCTGACCGTCAGCACGCCGGTTCCCGAAGCGCACCAAGACGCGGCCCGTGCGCAGGGCAAGGCGCGCTTCGAGCAGTTCACCGAGCAGCTTGGCCGCCACCTGATGCGCGGACGCAGCCTGGTGCGCGACGTGGTGGAAGAACTCCATCCTGATCCGGTGCGCCTGGACGAAGCGCAGGAGCGTAGGTCATGAACGCGCCGCAGTCCGCAAACGCGGCCTCGCTCGACCGGCGCATCCAGATGCTGCGCACGGCAATGGGGCCGCTAATCGCCGCCGCGCTGGAAGACCCGGACGTGGTGGAAATTATGCTCAACCCCGACCGCACCCTGTGGGTGGATCGCTTGTCGTCGGGCCGCGCACCGATGGGCGTGAAGCTGCCCGAAGCCGATGGCGAGCGAATCATCCGTCTGGTCGCGGCCCACGTCGGCGCGGAGGTGCATCGCGGCCAGCCGCTGCTGTCGGCCGAGTTGCCCGAAACCGGCGAACGCTTCGAGGGCATCCTGCCGCCCGCCGCGCCGGGGCCGGCTTTTGCGCTGCGCAAGCGCGCCATTGGCGTGATTCCGCTGGAGCGGTACGTCATCGACCGGATGATGACTGCCGCCCAGGCAGGTTTTCTCGTTCGCGCCGTGCGCGAGCGCAAGAACATCCTGATCGCCGGAGCCACCAGCAGCGGCAAGACCACGCTCGCCAATGCCTTGCTCGCCGAAATCGCCGCCACCGGCGACCGCGTGCTGGTGCTCGAAGACACGGTGGAGCTGCAATGCGCGGCCCGCGACCACGTTCCGCTGCGCACGCGCTCCGGCGTGGTGTCCATGACCGAGCTGGTGCGCTCATCTATGCGCCTGCGGCCGGATCGCGTCGTCGTCGGCGAGGTGCGCGGCCCCGAGGCGCTGGATCTCATCAAGGTGTGGGGCACCGGGCACCCCGGCGGCATCGCCACGATCCACGCCGGCTCTGCGCTGGGCGCGCTGCTGCGCATGGAGCAATTGATTCTCGAAGTGGCGGTGAACCCGCCCCGTGCGCTGATCGCCGAGGCCGTGGACGTGGTGATCCACATCGCCGGGCGCGGGCGCAAGCGCCGCATCGAGAGCATCGCCCGCGTCGTCGGCTTCGACGGCGTGGGCTACCAACTGGCGGACGCGCTGGAGACGCCGTTTCCCGAGCTGCCGCCATTTCCCGAAGCCGCACCCGCTGCGGCGATTTCCCCGTCCCCTGACCAACTTGGAGAACTGCCATGACGCAGATGATCGTTCCTGCTTTCCGTGTTTCTGCAAATCCGGCTTTGCGCCTTTCGCGGCTGCGCACCCTGGCCCGCCCTGCGGCGCAAGGGCTGATGCTGGCGGCGCTGCTGCTGTTCCTGGCCGGAACCGCGCAGGCCGCCGGTTCCTCGATGCCCTGGGAAGGGCCGTTGCAGTCGATCTTGGAGTCGATCCAAGGGCCGGTGGCACGCATCGTGGCCGTCATCATCATCATTGCCACGGGCCTTGCGCTGGCCTTTGGTGATACGTCGGGAGGCTTCCGAAAGCTGATTCAGATCGTGTTCGGGCTGACCATCGCCTTCGCCGCGTCCTCGTTCTTCCTGTCGTTCTTCAGCTTCTCCGGCGGGGCTGTCGTATGAGCGCCCTGGACAGCTTCGCGGCCGGGTTCGAGGTGCCTTTGCATCGCTCGCTCACCGAGCCGATCTTGCTGGGCGGCGCACCGCGCACCGTGGCGATTGCCAATGGCACGTTGGCTGCTGCTGTCGGGCTGGGAATGCAACTCTGGATTCCAGGCGCGGTGCTTTGGATCGTCGGCCATTCGCTGGCGGTTTGGGGTGCGCGCGTCGATCCGCAGTTCATGGCCGTGTTCGCCCGGCACATCAAACACCGCCCGCTGCTGGACGTGTAGGGGGATGCCGAAATGCTGAACCTTGCCGAATATCGCCAGCGTCCGGCGCTGCTCGCCGACTGGCTGCCCTGGGCCGGGCTGGTCGCGCCGGGTGTCGTCTTGAACAAGGACGGCAGTTTCCAGCGCACGGCCCGGTTTCGCGGGCCTGACCTCGACAGCGCCACGCAAGGCGAGCTGATCGCCACATCGGCGCGCTTGAACAACGCGCTACGCCGGCTGGGTTCGGGCTGGGCGCTGTTCATCGAGGCAGAGCGCTGCGCCGCCGCCGGCTATCCGCGCTCCGGGTTTCCCGAGCCGCTGTCGTGGCTGGTGGACGAGGAACGCCGCGCGGCGTTCGAGGAATCGGGCAACCATTTCGAGAGCGGCTATCACCTGACGCTGGTGTACCTGCCGCCGGAGGAATCGCGCGCCCGTGCCGCCAAGATGCTCTACGAGAACACGCCGATGAATGGCGTGGACTGGCGCGAGAGGCTGCAAGCCTTCGTCGCGGAAACGGATCGGGTCTTTGACCTGCTCGATGGCGTCATGCCGGAAATCGCCTGGCTCGATGACGCGCAGACCCTGACCTATCTGCACTCGACCATCTCGACGCGGCGCTACCGCGTGGGCGTGCCCGAAGTGCCGTTCTACATCGACGCGCTGCTGACCGACTCGCCGTTGGTCGGTGGCCTGGCGCCCATGCTGGGCGACCAGCACCTGCGCGTGGTGTCGGTGCGGGGCTTTCCGACCTCGACCTGGCCGGGCATTCTGGACGACCTCAACCGCCTGGGATTTGCGCATCGCTGGAGTACGCGCTTTCTGTGCCTCGACAAATCCGAGGCGCAGCGGGAATTGGGGCGTCTGCGCCGCCAGTGGTTCGCCAAGCGCAAGAACGTCATCGCGCTGCTGCGCGAAACGATCTTCCAGCAGGAAAGCCCGCTGGTCGATACCGACGCCAGCAACAAAGCTGCCGACGCCGATGCCGCCTTGCAGGAGCTGGGCAGCGATCAAGTCGCCTTCGGATACCTGACGGCGACCGTCACCGTCATGGACGAGGACGCCGGCGCAGCCGACGAGAAGCTGCGCATGGTGGAGCGCGTCATCCAGGGGCGCGGGTTCGTCACCATCCCCGAAACGCTCAACGCCGTGGATGCGTGGCTGTCCTCGCTCCCCGGCAACGCCTACGCCAACGTGCGCCAGCCCATCGTTTCTACGCTGAACCTGACGCACATGATGCCGGTATCGGCGGTCTGGGCCGGGCCGGAGAGGAACGAGCACCTGGGCGGCCCTCCGCTGATTGTCACGCGCACCGATGGCGCGACGCCGTTCCGGCTGGTGACGCACATCGGCGACGTGGGCCACACGCTGGTCGCCGGCCCGACCGGCATGGGCAAGTCGGTCTTGCTCGCCACGCTGGTGATGCAGTTCCGCCGCTACCGCGGCTCGCGCATCTTCGCGTTCGACATGGGGCGTTCCATGCGCGCCACGATCCTCGGGCTGGGCGGCGAGCACTACGACCTGGGCACGGATGGCGAAATCGCCTTCCAGCCCCTGGCCCGCATCGACCGCGAAGGCTACCGCACCTGGGCGGCCGGATGGATCGAAGGCCGCTTGCTGCACGAAGGCGTGGCGATCGGCCCGGACGAGAAAGCCGCCATCTGGTCGGCGCTCGGCAGCCTCGCCGGTGCGCCGGTGGAGCAGCGCACGATGACAGGCTTGTCGGTGCTGCTGCAATCGAACGCACTGCGTCAGGCGCTCGCGCCGTATGTGCTGGGCGGCACGCACGGCAAGCTGTTGGACGCCGACCATGACCGGCTGGGCATGGCGGACGTGCAGTGCTTCGAGATGGAAGAACTGATGCACAGCAAGGCAGCGGTGCTTGCCGTGCTGGGCTATCTGTTCGCGCGCTTCGACGAACGGTTCGACGGCGCGCCCACACTGCTGATTATCGATGAAGCCTGGTTGTTTCTCGATGATCCAGTGTTTGCCGCGCGCATCCGCCAATGGCTCAAGACGCTGCGCAAGAAAAACGTGTCGGTCATCTTCGCCACGCAGTCGCTCGCGGACATCAAGGATTCGAGCATCGCGCCAGCGATCGTCGAAAGCTGTGCGAGCCGCATCTTCCTGCCAAACCCGCAGGCGACCGAGCCGCAGATCAAGACGATCTATCAGGGCTTCGGCCTCAACAACCGCCAGATCGAAATCGTCGCCACGGCAGTTCCGAAGCGCGACTACTACTACCAATCCCGCCTCGGCAACCGCCTGTTCGACCTCGACCTGGGGCCGGCGACGCTGGCGTTTGCGGGCGCGTCCACCCCTCAGGACCAGCAGGAGATCGATCAAGCGCTGCGGAATGCCGGTGCGGTCAGCTTCGCGGGCGCGTGGCTACGCCACCGAGGCCTCGATTGGGCCGCCGACCTGTTGTCAACGTTTCCTTCTCAATCTCAGGAGAACTCACCATGACCCTTCGTTCTTCCATCAAGCACCGGAGCGTTGCGCTGGCTGCGGCCGCAATGCTCGCGTTCAGTGCTTCCATGCCCGCTCACGCTTTGTTCGGCCTGGGCGGCGGGCGCATCGTGTACGACCCGACGAACCACGTGGAGAACGCGCTGGCCGCAGTTCGTGCGCTGGAGCAGATCAACAACCAGATCAAGCAGCTCCAAAACGAGGCGCAGATGCTCATCAACCAGGCGCGCAACCTGGCGAGCCTGCCTTCAAGCGTGGTCGGCCAGTTGCGCGCCAACCTGGCGACGACTGAGCGGCTGATCGCCGAGGCCAAAGGCTTGGCCTACGACGTGACGAATCTGGATCGGGAGTTTGCCCGCCTGTACCCAGAGCAGTACGCCGCCACAGCGAGTGGCGACCAGATGTACCGGGATGCCCAGGAGCGCTGGAAGAACACGCTCAATGGCCTGCAGACTGCCATGCGGATGCAGGCGCAGGCGTCCGGTAACCTGAACGACGACGAGGGCGCACTCACCGACTTGGTGGGCCAGAGCCAGTCGGCCGTGGGTGCCTTGCAGGCGATGCAGGCCATGAACCAGTTGCTTGCCTTGCAGGCCAAGCAGTCGATTCAGTCGCAGCGGCTCCAGATCACACAAGACCGGGCCACCGCACTGGAGCTGGCGCGGCAAGCCGCAGCCACCGAGCGCGGGCGCGAAGTGACGCGGCGCTTCCTGGGCAACGGCACGCCGTACACGCCGCAGCCCGTCAACTTCTACAACCATTGACGGGTGCGGCCATGAAGAACGCGCCCGTTCTGTTCGCTCTCGCGTCCCTGCTGGCCGGCTGCGACCGGCCGCCTTCGGTGGATGCGCTGGCCGCCGACCCGTCACAGCTGCACGCGCTGCGCGCGCAATGCCGCGCCGGCGAGCACGACGGCGCATTCTGCGCACAGGTGGCCCAAGCCGACCTGCGCCGCTTTCTCTCGGGCAAGGCCGGCCCCGGCGAGTACCAGACGCTCGCCGACCTGCCACCAATCCCGCCCAGCTTCGATGAGCCGGCCGATAGCACCGAAGCCGTGGCCGTGTCTGGTTGGGAGGACACGCCATGAACGACGTTTCGGTCATCGACCGCTTCC
The DNA here is from genome assembly GCF_007954405.1 of Comamonas flocculans. NCBI lineage: Bacteria > Pseudomonadati > Pseudomonadota > Betaproteobacteria > Burkholderiales > Comamonadaceae > Comamonas > Comamonas flocculans. Next base: position 3,271,031 of record NZ_CP042344.1, read on the forward strand.
TCGATGTGTTCTCGCGCTACATCGACTCGGGTTTCGGGCTGCTGCATGGCGAGGTGGCGTTTCTGACCGCCACGCTGATCGTCATCGACATGACGATCGCCGGGCTGTTCTGGGCGATGAGTCATGCCACCGGCCAGGGCGATGACGTGATCACCAAGCTGATCCGCAAGGTGCTCTACGTCGGTGCCTTCGCCTACATCATCGGCAACTTCAACTGGCTGGCCGGCATCGTGTTTCGCTCGTTCGCGGGTTTGGGCCTGACGGCCAGCGGCTCGACCTTGAGCATGGAGAACTTCCTGCAACCGGGCAGGCTGGCCAAGGTCGGCATCGACGCCGGGATGCCGATCCTCGATCAGATCCGCGAACTGGCGGGATTCCCCGAGGTGTTCATCAACATCACGCCCATCGTCGTGATGTTCCTCGCGTGGCTGATCGTCATCCTGTGCTTCTTCGTGCTGGCGGTGCAGCTTTTCATCACGCTGATCGAGTTCAAGCTGACCACGCTCGCGGGCTTCGTGCTGGTGCCGTTCGCCCTCTGGAACAAGACCGCGTTCCTTGCAGAAAAGGTCTTGGGCAACGTGGTGTCCTCGGGCATCAAGGTACTGGTGCTGGCCGTCATCGTGGGCATCGGCTCGGGGCTGTTCGCCGAGTTCCAGATACATCCGGCCGAGCCGTCGATCGACCATGCGGTGGTCATCATGCTGGCGTCTCTGACCCTGCTGGCGCTGGGCATCTTCGGGCCGGGCATTGCGACCGGGCTGGTGTCCGGCGGCCCGCAGCTCGGCGCGGGCGCGATGGCCGGCGCCGCGCTGGGCGCGGCTGGTACCGCCGTTGCCGTGGGTGCGGCGGCCACGGGCGTCGGTGGCGCTGTCGCGGCCGGCGCGCGCATGGCTCCGGCTGCCGCCAAGCTGGCCGGGAGCGCGAAGTCGGCGTTCCAGGCCGGCTCCGATTCTGCTGGTGGCGGCCTCAAGGGCGCCGCCGCTGGCGTGGGCAATGTCGCCAAGACCGGCGCACAGGCGGCCGGACAGAAGGTGGCGCAAGGCGCGCGCTCGATCCGTGATCGCGCTGCCGCTGCGTTCAGCGCAGATGCGCCCGCAGCAGGTGGTGGTGCAGCCAGCGGCGACGCGCCGCCGTCCGCACCGCAGGAGCAACCGGCCTGGGCCAAGCGCCTGCACCGACGTCAACAACTCACCCATGCCGCCACAACCGCCGCCCACACGCTGCGCGGTGGCGACGGTGGCGCTTCCGGCCAAGGGCCGAGCCTGCGCGATTCCGATTCCTGATCTTCAAGGAGAACACCCATGCGATTCAAACGCCCGCAGGTGCGCTATGCCGACACACCGCAGCCTGCGACCCCTTATCAATCCGCCGCGCAGGTGTGGGACGAGCGCATCGGCACGTCCCGCGTGCAGGCGAAGAACTGGCGCTTGATGGCTTTCGGCTGCCTCGCGCTGGCGCTGCTGATGGCTGGCGGCCTGGTGTGGCGCTCGGCGCAGTCCATCGTGACGCCCTACGTTGTGGAGGTGGACAACGCGGGCCAGGTACGCGCGGTCGGCGAAGCCGCCACGCCGTACCGGCCCAGCGATGCACAAGTGGCCTACCACCTGGGCCGCTTTATCGAGCTGGTGCGCTCGCTGTCCATCGACCCCATCGTCGTGCGCCAGAACTGGCTCGACGCCTACGACTACACGACCGACAAGGGCGCCGTGGTGCTCAACGACTACGCGCGGGTCAACGACCCGTTTGCGCGCATCGGCAAGGAGTCGGTGACGGTGCAGATCACCAGCGTCGTGCGCGCCAGCGACACGTCTTTCAACGTGCGCTGGACGGAACGGCGCTTCGTCAACGGCGCCGCGGCGGGCACTGAACGCTGGAACGCCGTGATTTCCATCGTGCAGCAGACCCCGCGCACCGAGCAGCGCCTGCGCAAGAACCCCCTGGGCATCTACGTCAACGGCCTGTCGTGGAGCCGTGAGCTGGATTCTTCCGAAGGAGCAAAACCATGAACTTGTCTTTCCGCTTTTACGCTTTGCCGTTGATGCTCGTTGCCTTGGCGGGCTGCGCCACACAGGGCAAGCCGCCGCCGGCCATCTCGCTCGATGAGCCGGTGCAGGCCCAGCCGCTGCCGGAGCCGCCCGCGCCGGTGGAAGTGGTCAAGGTGCCCGAGCCGCTGGCGCTGCCGGCGCAGTTGAAGCCATTGCCCGACGCCGAGGACGCCAAGCCCGCGCCGGAACCGGCCGACGAAACCGTGCGCGTGTCTCGCGCCAATGCCGAGGCGCGCATCGCGCCTACGCGCGAGGGCTACGTCAATGCAATTCAAGTGTGGCCCTTCACCGATGGCGCGCTGTACCAGGTCTATGCGGCCGTGGGCCGCGTGACCGTGATCGCGCTCCAGCCCGGCGAGGAACTGGTGACGGTGGCTGCGGGCGATACCGTGCGCTGGATCGTGGGCGACACATCGAGCGGCAGCGGTGAGGCGCTGCGCGTCAATGTGATGGTCAAACCCATCCGCTCGGGCCTCAAGACCAATCTGGTCATCACCACCAGTCGGCGCACTTACCTGCTGGAGCTGACCTCGACCGACAAAACGTGGATGGCCTCGGTTTCCTGGGAGTACCCGAAGGACAGGATGCTGGCTTTGCAGCGCCAGGCGCAGGCGGCCAGCGCCGCCGCGCCGGTCGATACCGGCTTGTCGCTGGAGAAGATCCGCTTCCGCTACGCCGTCACCGGCAGCAATCCGCCGTGGAAGCCGCTGCGCGCCTTCGATGACGGCGAGAAGGTCTATATCCAGTTCCCCGCTGGCATCGCGCAAGGCGAGCTGCCGCCGCTGTTCGTGATCGGTGCGCAGGGCGACGGGCAACTGGTGAATTACCGCTTCCGTGCGTCGTACTACATCGTGGATCGCCTCTTTGGCGCGGCGGAACTGCGCTTGGGCGGCGACAAGGGCGACGTGGTGCGGATCGAGCGCAATGACGGGGCGGCAGTGGGCACGCGGAGGAACTGACCATGAGCCAGGACGACACCCCCGACCGTGCTGCGCCGCAGGCGGGCAAGGTCGCGCCCGAGGCGGTGGCGCTGCGCGCGCAGCCGCGCCCGGTCACGCGCCTGAACCGGCGCACGCTGGCGATGCTCATGGGCGGCCTGTCGGTCGCCGTACTCGGGGCCGCCATCTGGTCGCTCCAGCCGCATCGACGCGGTGCGGGCGAGCAGACCGAGCTTTACAACGTCGATCGCGTATCGAAGTCCGAAGGGCTGGACGGCCTGCCATCGGACTACTCGAAGCTGCCGCAGAAGGTGCCCGAGCTGGGGCCGCCGCTACCGGGCGACCTTGGCCCGGCCATCGTGGCCTCGCAGCAGCCAGTCACACCCACCTATGCGCCGCCTGGCCATGACCCGGCGGATGCCTTGCGCAAGGAGGCCGAAGCGGCGGCGGCTTCGGCGGTGTTCTTTCGCTCGGGCCAGCAGGGCAAGGTCGTAGCGCCTGCCACAGCCCAAGCCGCTGCGGCTGCGCCGGGTAGCGCCTTGGCGGGCTTCGACCCGCTGGCGGCGGGGCCTGCCTCGACGGCGGCCCAGCCTGCCGATCCGACCGCCACGCAGAACCGGCAAGACCAGAAGGAGGCGTTCTTGAAAGGCGGTTCTACCGAAACCCGCAATTCCGGCAATCTGCAAATGCCGGCCTCGCCGTATCAGGTCATGGCCGGAACAGTGATCGCCGGGGCGCTCGTCACGGGCATCAAGTCGGACTTGCCGGGCGACGTGATCGCCACGGTGACGGAGCCGGTCTATGACTCGGCCACGGGTAAGTTCCTGCTGATCCCGCAGGGATCGCGCATCCTCGGCAAATACAACAGCCAGGTCAGCTACGGGCAGAGCCGGGTTCAAGTGGTCTGGAACCGGATCATCCTGCCGGACACGTCTTCGCTGACCATCGACAACCTGGTGGGCACCGACCCGGCCGGCTACTCCGGCCTCGAAGACGGCGTGGACTACCACTGGGGCCGGATCGTCGCCGGCGCGGCGCTGACGACGCTGCTGGGCGTGGGTGCCGAACTGGCCGCGCCGGAGAACCGGCAGGACGGCAACCGCATCGTGATCGCGGGGCGCGACAGCGCCCAGGACAGCATCAATCAGGTCGGCCAGGAGATGACCCGGCGCAACATGAACATCCAGCCGACCTTGACCGAGCGGCCGGGCCTGCCGGTGCGGATCATCGTCAACCGCGACCTGGTGCTGCGACCGTATCAGCCGATGTTCTTCCAGAGGGGGACAATTCGATGAGCACGGGCAAGAAGCTGCGGCTCGGGCCGCTGCCGAAACTGGAATCCACGAAGCTGGCCTTCGCGTGTCCGGCCCACTTGAAGGCCGACCTCGACCGCTACGCGGCGCTGCACGCGCAAACCTACGGCGAACCGGTCGATGCGGCTACGCTGATCCCATACATGCTGGAGGCGTTCATGGCGGGAGACAGGGGATTCAGGAGACGGGGGCCGGACAAGGGGGGTAGCACTCTTGCGAAACCAGGTTGATCTCTCGACGAAGTGGGCCATACATCTGCAGGGCACCGATACCTGGATTGATGGAGAGCCTTGAGGAACTCAGGGAAGAAACAGCCAGCAGTGGCACCGAGGCACGGTTCTGATTCGGTGTTGGACCAGCTTGCTAGGGATGCTCTTCACGAATCGAGCGGTAAGTGTGCGCTGCGGATCGGGATGGGCTGCAAGGCGCAAACCGCAGCAATAGTCGGAGCTATTGCGAGGATTTGCGACGCCGCAGACCGCCCGAGCCCGCAGATGCACGCGGCGCGGTGATTCGTGAAGAGCATCCCTAGGAGATTCGCTTATGACCCAGGCCTGCTTACACTGAAAGTGTGCCTGCGACGCGCCGAGCATGTACTGCGTGCAGACCAGAGGGGGCGAAACCCTGTCAATTGCCTGGAAGGCAGAACATCCGTCGGCTATTGGAACTGCAGGCGTGAATGAGCTCGTCGACGTTGCAACCCAAGAGCTCTGCCACGCTTTCCGCGACCCAGGGAAGATTAGCCGGCTCGTTGTGCCCCCGACGCGTTCCGGCGTTCTTGGGGAACAGATAAGGAGCATCCGTTTCAAGGTGCAGTCGATCCAGCGGAATGGCTGGCAGGGCTGCGCGAAGCGCCTGGCCGCGTTGGAGGTCTGTGACCCAACCCGTGATGCCAATGTCGAGTCCCATCGTGAGAAAGGCTTCCGCTTCCGCGCGATTACCTGTGAAACAGTGCACGACGCCGCGCGCTCCGGCGGCCATCACAGGGGTAAGCATGTCGTGGAAATCGGTGAAGGCGTCTCGGCAGTGAAGAAAAAGCGGCTTGCGATTCTCGACAGCCACTGACAGCTGCTGCTCGAAGGCAATGCGCTGCGCTTGGGGAGGCGAAAAGTTGCGGTTGTAGTCAAGGCCACACTCTCCAATAGCTACGACCTCCGTGCATTTCCAGAGTTCGGTCAGCTCGCGGACGGTGCTTGGGTCGTACGACTTTGCGCCATGGGGGTGCACCCCCGCGGTCGCGAAGACAGTGCCCGGATTGGCTCTCGCAAGCTCAAGGGCCAGACGACTGGACGCCGCCGATGTGCCTGTCGCCAGAATCTGGGTCACGTTTGCCGCCCGTGCACGCACCAACAGTTGGTCGGTCAGCGACACCAACTGCCCAGAGTGGAAGTTAACGCCGATGTCAACCAGTCGCGCTTGTTCGATTTTTGATCCTGTGCTCATGCGCCGATGGTACGGAATTGATGCACACGATCGGCTGGGTCAATCCTAGAGGCGCCAGCCCGTGATGTCTCGCGGGCCGTCTGCTCGAACAGGAGTGCAGAGACGCTGCCAGCGACCCGACGCGCAGGCCGCAGAAGGCAGGCTTCACGAAAGGCGCTTTGAGGCGTGAACTCCGCCCATGAGAACACGGAAAGTGCCGGCGACACTGCGTTTTTCTTATTTGCCACCCAAGAAGAGCGTGGCAACCCTCGCTGTCCAACGGGTGTATCCACTGCGACGCGCCGCAAGGGCGATTCTTCGACCACGAGGTCGTCTACGACGCGTAGCCGGTCTTCAGCGTCGATGTGCTGTTCGATGACCGTTGGGTTTCGCACCTGTAGGACCGTCAAGCCATCGACAAATGGTGGTTCGACGATCGACTAGGCGAGGGCGCCGCAGAGGACTCTTCACAGGGCTAGATTTTCTTGGCGTCTTGCCAACTGGACCTGACCGAGCTGTGCACCGGCTTGTAGCGGGCTTGGCCGATCGGCGTCTGCTTTTCCAATTGGAACAGCCAGAAATCCTGCTCCTGCGCCGCTATCTTGTCGAACAACTCCCGCTCCGCTGCATTCAGGAGATGGCCGAACTTCTCAAAACGGGTGCGCTTGTCGGTTGACGGCAGCACGGCAAAACCCGGCGAGGAGGAAAACACCACCTGTCCGTCCACCCGAATTTCGGGAACCTCGCCGATGTCGATGAACTTTCCGCCAAGCCAGATGTGGGTAGGTGGGAAAAACGAGAGCTCGCTGGCTTGCTTGTAGGCCTCCTCAAGCGAGGCCGGAACGGCCGTGCCCAAATGTCGGAAGAGCCTGTAGTTCTGCAGGTCGTCCAGTGCCGCGCTGGCCAACTCTTCGGGCTGCTGTGTCTCGAAGAGTGTGGTGCCCGTCTCGTCGTCACGGTAGTGGGCCAGCCCCCGCCACAGATCTTTGGCGGCGAGGTACCACCCATCGTCGCACTCCGCGTACTCGGATGTCAGCGAAAGCTCTTCGGCGTCCTTGACGTCCATGGCGAAGACAAAGCCTTGGGCGAAGGCCTTCTGTGATTCGGCCGACGCGGGGCTGCGCATGGCCGCTCGATCTAGAAGGTCCTTCAGTGACTCGGGAAGCGGTTTGCTGCGACTCGCGCTGGCTGTCTGTTCAAGGCAGACCGTCACATGCTTCCAGTGCTCGTAGCCGTGCTGTTTGGCGACAGCATCCAGTGCAATGGCGAGCGATGTACGGGTGCTTTTACGAAGCGTCTTGGCCAAACGCTTGAGTTTTTCGGCGGCGGTCGCCGTTGTTGAGATGAGTTCCATGGTGCGTTCCTTCATGTTGCCGCAGATACACCCGGTGCTCACTGCCGCGCTCCGCGAAACATGGGAAGCTCAGTCGAAGGTCTTCACGTCGTCCCGGCGAACCGGGTGGGCCATGGTGAGCAGCTGGCGTCGACGAACGCACGCAGAAATTCTATCGCACAGAAGATGGCGATCGTGCAGGGGCGGGCAAGAAAATTGGCTGGAAGTGCCAGCGAGGCACGGATCCTCACTCAGGGCCTTTCCGGTATCCTAGGCCCTGATTGACAATGAAGTCGAAAGAGTCGCTTCCCCGCAAATCGCTCCATCTCCTGCGCCAGCAAAAGATCTGCGTTTCTGACGGTAAAAGCGACGGTAAAGACCCATGTCGATCACAGCCAAGTCCTTTAACCATGCGGGTTCAGGCGCTTGTTGATGATGGAGTGGGAATGATCCCGCGACGGGCACAGCCAGACACCTGAATGGCTCCGATGCCACTGCTCAATGGCCTGCTCAGGCGTTTTGCTGTACAGCGCGGACTGCGGCAGCTGGCGGTTGTACAAGTCCGCATGGTGCATCAGCGTCGCCCCTGGTCTTGGACGCTGTTGAAGCGGTGACTCTTCAGAACATCGGCAGTGCGCCCGTTGAAGCGCTCGAGCGTGCCGTTGGCCCTGGGCATTCCGGTTTGGTGAGGCGATGCTCGATTGCCAGTTGCTCGCACAGCCCGTCGGGCTCGTGGGTCACTGGGCCGCGACGCTTTCCAGTGCATAGCGTCTCGGTGGTAGCCCGACGTGACGGGTGAACGCGACGCTGAAGGTGTTTACCGAGCTGTAGCCGATGCGCTGCGCGACTTCGCCAATGCTGCACTCACCGCGCTTCAGCAGGTTCCTGGCCAACGCCATGCGCCAGGCCAACTGGTACTTCATCGGGGTCGTCCCCATGACGCGGCTGAATCGCTCGAAGAACGCCGAGCGCGAGAGTGCTGCCTCTTTCGCCAGCTGATCTACCGTCCATGACTGGGCTGGTGTCTCGTGCATCCGCCGTATGGCGACCGCGAGACGTTCGTCGGCAAGTCCCCGAAGGAGGCCTGATGATGCAGTGGCCCCTGCCGCAGAGCGAAGAGCCTCGACGAAGAGTACTTCCAGCAAGCGTGCCAGGACGACATCGCGAGCGGGCCGACGTGCGTTGCATTCTTCTCCCACCAGTTGCACAAGGGTTGCAAGCCGTTTCTCGCCCCGGACAAGGACGAGCTTGGGAAGAAGCGACACCAGCAAGGCCGAGTCCGGCGCGCCGAAGACGCAGTAGCCGACAAGATAGCGGACCTCGGGCGGCCCGTTCGGGACGCCCAGCCTGAATTCGCCATTGGGCAATGCGACGGGCAAGGCGTCAATTTGTTCCGGCGGCGGTTCAAGGCTCGACATCGAGAACCCGTGCGCCGAAGGGATCAGAATGAAATCGCCCTCTTGAAGGACGATCGGCTCGTGTCCGCTGGCCAGCAGACGGCACGCACCCTGGAGAATCACGCAGTAGAAGGTCCGGCCGGGCTCCGTGCGACGAACGCGCCAGGCGCCGGCGCCACTGACGACCTTGGAGAATGGAGCGCTGGGCTGAAGCATCGTGACCACTTCGGCGAGCGGATCAATCACGAATGGACTCCAAGAATAAAAATCCGGACTATCCGTTGTATCCAGTCCGGCCGTACCAGTCTATCGTTCATGAACCGTAATCACTCGCTTGAACTTTCATGAAAACCATCCTGATCACCGGATGCTCGTCTGGCTTCGGACTTGAAACCGCCAGGTACTTTCTTCATCGCGGCTGGAGAGTTGTCGCCACGATGCGTACACCACGCGAAGATCTGCTTCCTCGCTTCGGGCATTTGCGCGTGCTTGCTCTCGACGTCACCGACCAGGAGAGTATTCGCCAGGCCGTGGAAGCCGCCGGGCCGGTCGATGTTCTGGTCAACAACGCGGGGATCGGCGCGCTGAATGCTCTTGAAGGCACGCCGATGGACACGGTGCGTGAGATCTTCGAGACGAACGCGCTAGGCACGATTGCGATGACCCAGGCATTGCTGCCTCAGTTCAGGCAACGCAAGGCAGGCGTCATCGTCAACGTTACATCGGCCGTGACGTTGAAATCGCTGCCCTTGCTTTCCGTGTACACCGCCAGCAAGGCGGCGGTCAACGCATTCACCGAGTCGCTCGCGCTGGAACTTCAGCAGTTCAACGTGCGTGTGAGCCTGGTGCTGCCGGGACGAGCGCCACAGACCCGCTTCGGTGAAAACTCCCGCTCCAGGATGAGGTCCATCCCCGACGCCTATTCCGAATTGGCGCAGAACGTTTTTGCGGAATGGACGCAGTCGTCTGAGCCCCTCACCCAGGCGTCGGACGTGGTGGAGACTGTGTGGCGCGCGGCGAACGACCCATCGTGCCCGATCCGTCTACCTGCTGGCGCGGATGCAGTGGCCTTGGCCGCTCTGGGCCCGGGATTGACCCTTGGCCAGGCGGCGCCCGACGAGACGGCTCTTGAAGTTTGAGTCGCGGCACATAAAGGCGCGAGGATTCGCCGGGCATGGCGTTGCATCACTTTCGATGCTTCGTGGCCGCGGCCGAAGCACTCCACTTTGCGCGGGCGGCTGATGGCCGGCATGGTGATCGCCGCGGCGCTCGCCTCGTCGTCACCGGACGCGACTGCTTGCGCTGTCCGCAGGCGCTGATGGATGATGGGCCGCTGCCCCGCGAAGCCACCGTCGATCGCGCCCCATGGCGCGCGGCCTCAGAGTCATTTCATGTTGCCGATCTCGCGGTCGGACTCTGTTCCTTCAAGCATCAGCGTGGTTTCATGGACGCGGGCGAAGCGTCCGTCCGCGTCCAGCTCGGCGAACAGATAAACCTCTTGCAGCAGCTCGGCGCCGTCGCGCTTGGTGATGTGCACGCGGTGGCGATCGGCGTAGCGCCTGCCGTCGCGCAGTTCGTCCAGTACCTCGATGCGCGCCACAGCCACCACCTCGCGCAGTTTGCGGGCATGCAGGGCGAAGGCCCGGCGGTCGTCCCATTGCCCGTTCGTACGCTGGCGGTAGGCCGGGCTGAAATGCCGATCCAGAACCTCGTCCAGCGGCAGCGTCCCCTGGTTGAGCAGATCGTCCAGCACCCGGTGGATGGAGGGTGTTTGCATGGTGTTCCTTCCTGAAGTTTCACCGTACTTTAGGCAGGCGGCAGAGGCTGGAGTACGGTATAAAAGACATTGCATACCTCGTTTGCGCCATTCATGTCCCTCCCGCTGCTTTCCCCCGACCTGGCATCGGCTGCGAACGGGCCGCCGGTGCTCGGCGTGGTGGCGCGCAGCGGCGAAGTGCGCGCCACGCCCCGGCATCGCCATGCACGCGGGCAGTTGTTCGGTGCCACGCAGGGACTGCTCTCGGTCGATGCGGGCAACAGCCGCTGGGTCGTACCCGCCACCCATGCGGTCTGGATTCCGCCCGGAGTGGCGCATGGCTTGAAGTCGCATGGCCCGTTCTCGGGCTGGAGCCTGTACGTCGCTACATCGGCCTGCGGCCCCCTGCCGGGTGAGCCCTGCGTGCTGAGCGTATCCGGGCTGCTGCGCGAAGCGCTTGCGCGGGCCGTGTCGTGGCCGCAGGGGGCGGCGCTCGACGCCGCGCAGTTGCGCCTGGCGGCGGTTATCCTGGACGAGATCGGCACCCGGCCCCGCGCGGAACTGGGCTTGTCCATGCCGCGGGACGCGCGCCTGCTCAGGATCGCGCAGGCGCTGTCGGAGCACCCCGACGATGGCCGCAGTCTGGACCATTGGGCGCGCTGGGCGGGCATTGCGCCGCGCACGCTGAGCCGTCGCTTCGTCGCCGAGACCGGTTTCAGCTTCAGCGGATGGCGCCAGCGGGTGCGCCTGCTGCGCGCGCTGCAATGGCTGGCAGCGGGCAGATCGGTCACCGCGACCGCGCTTGATCTGGGCTACGACAACGTGAGTGCCTTCATCGCCCTGTTCCGCCGGGTCTTCGGGGTCACGCCGGCGCGGTATGCGCACGCCCTGTCTGCACAGATGTGAGCGGGCCGGAAGCAAGCAAGGGACCAGCTGCGAAGGGACTTGCGCGGCTGGTGCAGGGTACAAGCAGCGATTTCGCCCAAGGCGCGGCGGCGGCAGGACGAGTTCCTGAGCCGCCAGCGACGTGAGGGCCGCGACCGCCCTGCGAGCGAAGCGAGGGCTTGCCGCTTTCCTCGCTGGGCTTGTTGGATCGAGGGGTCGCCAAGCGCTCAGTGCGCCGGGTCCTCCCGTTCGTGCGGCACCCAGACCAGCGCCGAGGTATCGACGCCCAGCGCCTGCGCCCGCGCCACGATGGCTTCGCGCTGCGCAGCAGGCAGCCGCGTCTCGCGCGCCAAAATCCAGCAGTAGCTGGTATCCGGGCCCAGCACCAGGGCCCAGCGGTAATCGGGATCCAGAGCGACGACGTGGTAGCCGCCATAGAAGGGGCCGAAGAACGACACCTTGAGCGAACCCGTGGCGGGCCCGTCGGTGAACACGGCCTTGCCTACCGACTGGCGCCAGCGGCCGGCCGCTGGTGAATAGCCGCGGTTGACCACGCGCACGCTGCCGTCCGGCTGCACTGCGTAACGGGCCGTGACGTCGGTCAGGCCGCGCTCGAAGAGGTGGTCCAGGCGGGCCAGCTCATACCAGCGGCCGGCGTAGCGCTGCACGTCCAACGGAGTGACTGCCGTGACGCCAGGCGGCGGGCGCGTGCTGGCGCAGCCGGCCAGCAGCACTGCACCTCCCGCCAGCAGCAGCGCCAGCAGAGCCAGGCGCCGCGGCTGGGCGAAGATGGGGCGCGGCACGGAAGCGGGCGCGTGTTGAAATGCTTGGGTTGGCATCGGCATGGCAAATTCTCCGTTGGTTCAATGGGCTTGGCGCCACTGCGCTGCCAGGCGCGGCAAGCCCGGCACCTGCCGCATGGCGCCGACACGGGCAAGCGGACTCTGGTACAGGGCGGAGCATGCTCAAGCAGTCTGCCTGAATTGATCGCTCGGGCAAAGTCGCGGTGGCGCAATACATTGCGCCAAATCCGCCGCGCCGTCCTGTTCCGCCATTGCGCAGGTTTTTGCCCGCATGGTCGCCGCGATGGGTCGGCCCTGGGTCGCCTTGCCCGAGCGGAGGGGGCAGGGCGAACAGGCCTTCGTGGGCTCGGAGTTCTCTTTTTGTCTGTGCCGCTGGCAGCCGTGGGCGCAGCGATGCATGCTCTGCAGCCTGTACGCTCGGAGCCACCCCCAAATGAATGCCTCCTCCCGTCGCGCTGAACCCCAGCCGCCCGCCACGGCAGGCAGCGCCCTGGTCTGGCTGCGCCGCGATTTGCGCTGCGCTGACCATGCCGCCCTGTACCACGCGCTGCGCCGCTTTGAGCGGGTGTATTGCGCCTTCGTGTTCGACACCGACATCCTGGACGCGCTGCCCGGTCACGGGAATCGGCGCGAAGACCGCCGTGTCGAGTTCATCCACGCCAGCGTGCTGGAGCTGCACGAAGGTTTGCAGCGACTGGCCGCGCAAAGCGGCGCGCCCGGCGGAGGGCTGATCGTGCGCCATGGTCCGGCGCGGGAGTGCATCGTGCGGCTGGCGCAAGCGCTGGGCGTGCAGGAGGTTTTGGCCAACCGCGACTACGAGCCCCAGGCCATCGCCCGCGATCAGCACGTGGCCCAGGCCCTGCACATCCTGGGCATCGCATTCAGCGACTACAAGGACCAGGTGCTGCTCGACCGGGACGAGGTGCTGACCCGGCAGGGCCGGCCCTACAGCGTGTTCACGCCCTACCAACGTGCGTGGCTGGAGCGGCTGGACGCCTTCCAGCTCAGGCCCTATCCCGTCGATCGCCATGCCCGGCACCTGGCGCCGCCGCCTGCGGGCGAGCGCCTGCCCGCGCTGTCGGACCTGGGTTTTGCCGCTACCAACCTGCGCCAGCTGCCCCTGCCCACGGGCATGGGCGGGGCGCAGAAGCTGCTGCAAGATTTCGTGCCGCGCATGGCGGCGTACCAGCGGGCGCGCGACTACCCCGGGCGCAGGGGCGTGTCTTATTTGTCGGTGCACCTGCGCTTTGGCACCGTGTCGGTGCGCCAGCTCGCCGCCTTGGCCGCGCAGCAGGCCAGCCAGGGCTGTGCGGGCGCGCAGACCTGGCTGTCGGAGCTGGCCTGGCGCGACTTCTACTTCATGATCCTGTGGCACTGCCCGCGGGTGCTCACGCAGTCCTTCAAACCCGAGTACGACCGCGTGCAGTGGGACGAAGCGCCCGCACTGTGGCAGGCCTGGTGCGAGGCGCGCACCGGCTACCCGCTGGTCGATGCCGCCATGCGCCAGCTGCTGCACACCGGCTACATGCACAACCGCCTGCGCATGGTGGTGGCGAGTTTCCTGACCAAGGATCTGGGCATCGACTGGCGCCGGGGTGAGCGCTTTTTTGCCCGGCACCTGAACGACTACGACCTGGCGGCCAACAACGGCGGCTGGCAGTGGGCGGCGTCTACCGGCTGCGACGCGCAGCCTTACTTCCGCATCTTCAACCCGATCACGCAGTCGCAGCGCTTCGACCCCGACGGCACCTTCATCCGCCGCTACCTGCCCGAGCTGGCGCGCGTGCCGGACGCGCACATCCACTTTCCCGCCGCGATGAAGCCCGCGGCCCTCGCGGCCTGCGGGCTGCGCCTGGGTGTGGACTACCCGCTGCCCGTCGTCGACCATGCCCGTGCCAGGGCGCGCACCTTGATGCGGTTCTCGCTGCTGGCCGGCGGCACGGGCGCACCCGCGTCGGCTGCGCGGACCGCGTAGAACGCGCCAGCGGCAGCCCCGCCAGCAACGCCGGCCCCCTTGGCCGGGCCAGCGCGCTGCCTGGGCGCGCCTGCCCAAACGGCGCTGGCCTAAACTGCAAACCGCTTTGGGAGAACGACGGATGGACCATGCTTTCTGGCTGCAGCGCTGGCGCGAAGGGCGCATCGGCTTTCATCAAGCGCGGGTGTCGCCGCTGCTGCAGGCGCATTGGCCGGCGCTGGGCCTGGCTTCGGGAGCGCGGGTGTTCGTGCCGCTGGCGGGCAAGTCGCTGGACATGCTCTGGCTCGCGGACCAGGGCCTGCGCGTGCTGGGCGTGGAGCTGTCCGAGCTGGCGGTCAAGCAGTTCTTTTGCGAGCACGGCCTCACGCCGCAGGTCACGCACACGCGCTACGGCAGCCACCACGTGGCCGGGCCGATCGAGCTGATCTGCGGCGACGCCTTTGCGCTCGATGCACAGGCGCTGGCAGACTGCAGCGGCCTGTACGACCGCGCGGCGCTGGTCGCGCTGCCGCCCGAACTGCGCGCGCCCTATGTGGACGAGCTGATGGCGCGCCTGCCCAGCGGCTGCCGCGGGCTGCTGGTGACGCTGCAATACCCTCAGGACGAGATGCAGGGCCCGCCATTTTCCGTGCCCGAAGCCGAGGTGATGCAGCGTTATGCGCCCCGCTGGGAGCTGCGCCGCCTGGAGCAGCGCGACCTGCTGGCCCAGGACCCCGATTTTGCCGCGCGCGGGCTCAGCGCCATGGCAACATCGGTGTATCGACTGCAAAGACATTGAAAAGGCGCAAGCAGATGAGGAGAAATCCGCAAAGACTGGCGTGGACGGCAAGCATGGCGGCGCTGCTGCTCGCGGGCTGCGCGGCCACCGACAGCCGGCTGCCTCAGGTGCAGCAGAGCATTGCCCCCGACGGCGCGAAGACCGTGGCGGTGGCACCGCGCAGCCTGCTGTGCGAGCAGGCATACTGCCCGACGCTGTCGGCGCACTGGAGCAGCCAGCGCGCCGGCGTGGTGGTGCTGGTGATAGGGCTGCCCTTCCAGACGGCCAAGGTCAGCAGCGCCGACTTTCATTTCGGCCGCAGCCAGGTGGTGCGCCTGCGCGTGGCTTCGGACGAGGCCGCGCCCGATCTGGGCTATCCGGCCACGGCTTTTGACGTACCGATCTCGCTGATCGACGCGCTGGCCTACAAGCCCGACGGCTGGGTACGCGTGGCCACCGACGCCGGCACGGCGGTGCAGGAGAGCGTGAGCACCGGCGAGGCGCAAAGCGACGCGGTCGATGGCATGCGCGCCTTTCTGCACGCGGTGGACACCGCCACCGGCACTCCGCCGCAGGCCAGGCGCGGCGGCGCGGGATTGTTCGACCTGCTGCGCTGAGGCCCCCCTCAGGGCCCGGGGAGCGCGCTCAGAAGCGCTTGACCAGCACCTGGCTCTTGCGGTCCCAGTTGTACTTGCGCTTGCGTGCCTCGGGCAGCCAGTCGGGGTCCACCGGTACGAAGCCGCGCTTGAGAAACCAGTGCATGGTGCGCGTGGTCAGCACGAAGATGCTGGCCAGGCCCATGTCGCGCGCGCGCTGCTCTATGCGCTTGAGCAGCTTTTCGCCGTCGCCCGTACCCTGGCTGTCGCTGGAGACGGTGAGCGCGGCCATCTCCGCGGTCTTTTCGTCCGGGTAGGGGTAGAGCGCGGCGCAGCCGAAGATCACGCCGTCGTGCTCGATGACGAGGTAGCTGGAGATGTCGCGCTCGATCTCGGTACGGTTGCGCTTGACCAGCGTGCCGTCGCGCTCGAAGGGCTCGATCAGGCGGATGATGCCGCCCACGTCGTCGATGGTGGCCTCGCGCAGTTCTTCGAGCTTCTCGTCGATGACCATGGTGCCTATGCCGTCGTGCACGTAGATTTCCAGCAGCAGCGAGCCGTCGACGGCAAACGGCAGGATGTGGCTGCGCTCCACGCCGTGCTCGCAGGCCTGCACGCAGCGCTCCAGGTAGAACGCGGGGTCGGCCGGGCTGGTGGGCTCGGGCAGCTCCTGCAGCAGCCGGCGCGCGCGCGCCAGGGTGATCTCGGTGTCGATCGGGTTGGCCTCGCCCGCGTCCTGCAGCGGGTGCTCGCGCACGCCGGGAATTTCGGTCAGAAAGAGCAGCTTGTCGGCCTGCAGCTCGCTGGCCACGCGCGTGGCCACTTCTTCCATGCTCAGGTTGAAGGCCTCGCCCGTGGGCGAAAAGCCGAAGGGTGAAATCAGCACCAGCGCCTGCGATTCGAGCGCGCGCTGTATGCCCTCCACATCCACCTTGCGCACCTTGCCGGTGTGCTGGAAATCCACGCCGTCGACGATGCCGAGCGGCTGCGCGGTGAGGAAGTTGCCCGAGATCACGCGCACGCGCGCGTCGGCCATCGGGGTGTTGGGCAGGCCCTGGCTGAAGGCCGCCTCGATCTCGTAGCGCAGCTGGCCCGCGGCTTCCTGGGCGCAGTCCAGCGCGATCGGGTCGGTCACGCGCACGCCGCGGTGGTGGCGCGGGGTGTGGCCCTTCAGGCGCAGCTGCTCGCTCACCTGCGGGCGAAAGCCGTGCACCAGCACGATCTTCACGCTCATGGCCTGGATCAGCGCCAGGTCCTGCACGATGTTCTGCAGCTTGCCCGCGGCCACCGCCTCGCCGGTCAGCCCGACGACGAAGGTCTGGTGGCGAAACTTGTGGATGTAGGGCGCAACCGAGCGGAACCAGGGGACGAAGGTGAAATTGAAGACGGTGGACATTGCGTGCGCGGTGGTTGGAAAACGCCGGCAAGCCGGCCGCCAGGGGCGGGCTGCAGTGTAGCGGCTGGCATGCGCGGCCCGGGCCGAATCCGGCCGTGCCGGGCCGTGCGAAGCCGCGCGCTAGTACGCGAGGAACCAGTCGTAACCGAGGGCGCCGCCAAACCACCAGTTGAACTTGCGCGGCGGGCTCAGGCGCCATTCGGGCAGCGCGGGCGCGCTGCGGTGCCAGTAGTCGAGGGTGTAGCGGCAGGTCTGCAGCAACTGCTCTGCCACCTGCTGCACCGAGGCGGCGCCGTCCTGGCCGAGCTGGCGCTGCGCCCAGGCCGCGCGCGCCGTCATCGCGCCGACGTCGCAGGCGTGCTCCATGTCGCCCCAGCCGCGCTGCCCATCTTCGTAGTGTTCGCCGATTCCGGTCATGTACCAGGTCATCTTCAGACCAGCGAGTTCGCGGTGTTCTATGCCGCCGTCGTACAGCGCATGGTCGCGCACGTAGTTGCCCATGCCGGCAATCCAGCGCAGCGCCTCGGGGTCTTCGGAGACCAGGTAGTACTCCATCATCGCGTCCGACAGCAGCGCGCCCATCCAGGGCGAGCACATCAGGCGGTTGTCGCCATCGTCGCCTTCGTGCTGGCGCACGGTATGCAGCGGGCACTGGGCGGCGTTGCGCGACATGCGCACCGTCAGCGCGGCCAGCGCCCGGGCGCGCGCCCCCTGCACGGGGTCGCCCGCAAGCGCGTAGGCGGCGAGCGCCGCACGCAGCGCGTAGGCCTGGTGGCGTTCGGTCCAGAAGTTCTGCGTCGACGCATAGCTGTCGCGCCACTGGGCGATGCCGGCCTGGCCTATGCGCCGTATCGGCGCTGCCAAAGCCGCGTCGCCGGTCAGCCACAAATCGGTCAGGAGCGAGGCGCCATAGCTGTACTTGAGATCGTCTTCGCCCTTGAGCGTGAAGATGCCGCCGGCGTCGATGCGGCTTGCATACCACTGCGCGGCGCGGTGGGCGTGGCGCAGCCAGCGCAGCTCTCCGGTGCGGACGTACAGGCCGAACAGCGTCATCGCGCGGTCGAACAGCCAGGGTTCGGCGTCACGGGCATAGGCAATCTGCGCCGACGCCGGCACGCCGGGCGCCAGCCGGTTGACCGCGGTATCGCCATAGCCCTGCATGGCCGCGTCCCACCAGGCGAGCGCCGGGTTCTGCCCCGCGGGCAGCGCCGGCCCGCGCAGCAGCGCCCGGCCCAGCCACGCAGGGGGCAGCGTCGCATAGACTGCGGGTTCGCGGATGTCGTCCGCGGCCGGGTATTCGTTTGGATCAGGCCCGTCGGCAATGCGGGCCCACAGCGCGGCCGGTGCCGGCAGCGGCCCGGCCAGGGTGCGTGTGCGCGGCGCGCCCCAGTGCACCTGGATGGTGGCCGGGGCGCCGTCCGCAAAGCGGTATTCGAGGTAGACCAGCGCCGCGCGTATCGAGCCATCGCCCGCTGCCGTGCCCAGGCTGCGCCAGGGCGCGAGCACCTGCACCGCGGAGGCGATCTCGCCACCCTGGCCGTCGGTCACGCGGATCTGCGCAGGGTCGCTCACGAAGCCGCGTGGAAACGGCAGCCCGAAGGCGAGCAGCACGCTGCTGCCCGCACGCACCGTGGCGCCAGGGTGCAGCCTGACGTCCACGGCGCCCCGCGCCACGGGCGGCACGAACAGCTCGGCGCCGGGAGGGATGGGGGAGGGCTCCGGGGTCGGTATCGGGGTCGGGCCTGGCGCCGGCGGCTCTCCCGAAGAGCCTCCGCCGCAGCCGCTGACGAGCGCCACGGCCAGCATGAGCGCCAGCCACAGGTGTTGGTGCATCTTGTCCTCCCTCCTTGCAGTGGTGCGCCCGGGCGCAGCGCTGGCGCGAGGCGGGCCGCGGCATCGTAGGCAAGGGCTGCGCGCCGGCGGGCGTCAAGGTGTTACAGCGTTGCATTCACGCCCCGGAACGCGCGCGCCGGCGGCTGGTGGCGCCGCGCCGGCGATGAAGAGCGCGGCGCCCCGGGCGGGGCCGCGCATGGCTTGGGATAATCGGGCGCTTCATGGCGCCAGACATCCGCTTCCCCGAATCCCTTCCCGTCTCTGCCCGCCGCGAGGACATCATGGAGGCGATGCGCGCCCACCAGGTGGTCATCGTCTGCGGCGAAACCGGCTCCGGCAAAACCACCCAGCTGCCCAAGATGGCTCTCGCCCTGGGGCGCGGCGCGATGAACGCCCGCCCGGGCGAGCGGCCCCGGCTGATCGGGCACACGCAGCCCAGGCGCATCGCGGCCAGCAGCGTGGCCAAGCGCATCGCGCAGGAGCTGAACACGCCGCTGGGCGAGGTGGTGGGCTACAAGGTACGCTTTTCCGACACGCTGCAAAAGGGCGCCTCGGTCAAGCTGATGACCGACGGCATCCTGCTGGCCGAGACGCAGGGCGACCCGCTGCTCCAAGCGTACGACACCCTGATCATCGACGAGGCGCACGAGCGCAGCCTGAACATCGATTTTCTGCTCGGCTACCTCAGGCAGATCCTGCCGCGCCGCCCCGATCTGAAGGTGGTGGTCACTTCGGCCACCATCGATGCCGAGCGGTTTGCCCGGCACTTCGCCGACGCCCGGGGGGTGCCGGCACCGGTCATCATGGTCTCCGGGCGCACCTGGCCGGTGGAGTTGCGCTGGCGCCCCTGGGAAGAGAAAAAAGACTACGACCTGAGCGACGCGATCGCCGACGCGGTCGATGAGCTTTGGGCAGGCGGCGGGCAGGGCGGCGACATTCTGGTCTTCCTGCCCGGCGAGCGTGAAATCCGCGAGGCGGCCGACCACCTGAAAAAGCATTTGCAGCACCTGCCGGCGCTGCGCAGCGCCGAGGTGCTGCCGCTCTTTTCGCGCCTGTCGCAGGCCGAGCAGGACCGCATCTTCGAGCACCACGGCGGGCGGCGCATCGTGCTGGCGACCAACGTGGCCGAAACCTCGCTCACCGTGCCGGGCATCAAATACGTGATTGACGCAGGTACGGCGCGCGTCAAGCGCTATTCCTTCAGGAGCAAGGTGGAGCAGCTGCTGGTCGAGCCCATCAGCCAGGCCGCGGCCAACCAGCGCGCGGGGCGCTGCGGGCGCGTGGCCAACGGCATCTGCATCCGCCTGTACGACGAGGCGGACTTCAACCAGCGCGAGCGCTTTACCGACCCGGAGATCCTGCGCTCGTCGCTGGCCGGCGTGATCCTGCGCATGAAGTCGCTCGGGCTGGGCGACGTGGTCAATTTCCCCTTCCTCGAAGCGCCCTCCGGCCGGGCGATTGCCGACGGCTACCAGCTCTTGCAGGAGCTGGGCGCGGTGGACGAGCAGGGCGCGCTGCAGCCCATGGGGCGCGAGCTCGCCCGCCTGCCGCTGGACCCCCGCGTGGGCCGCATGATCGTGGAGGCGCGCGGCCGGGGCGCGCTGGCCGAGGTGCTGGTGATAGCCGCCGCGCTGTCGGTGCAGGACGTGCGCGACCGCCCGCTGGAGGCCCAGGCGCAGGCGGACCAGGCGCATGCCAAGTTCGACGACGACAAGAGCGAGTTCAGCGGCTACGTGCGGCTGTGGAACTGGCTGCACGATGCGCGCGGAGGCAAGGTGGTGGCGCAGTCGCGCCGGGAGATGGCGGCCGCGGGGCAGGTGGCGGCGGCGAATGCGCGCAGCCAGGCGTTCCTGCCGGTGGGAAAGCGGGGACGGCCCCCATCGCGACCTTCCCCCGGAGGGGGAAGGAGTGCAGACCAGAGCAGCGGAAGCTCGCCCCCTCCCCCTCTGGGGGAGGGCAGGGGTGGGGGCCAGCGCCCCCCGGACAAGCAATCTTCCCCGGGGGGCGCCCAAACCATCTCCCCGCCAGGCGACACCCACAAGCTGAGCAACCGCCAATGGGAGCAGCTGCTGCGCCAGAACTACCTGAACGTGCGCCGCGTGCGCGAATGGCGCGACATCCACAGCCAGCTGCTCACCGTGGTGCGCGAGCAGCGCTGGCCGCTGAACACGCAGGCGGCGGGCTATGAGTCGGTGCACCTGTCCATGCTGGCGGGGCTGCTGGGCAACATCGGCTTCAAGGCGGAAGACGCGGACGCCTGGCTGGGCGCGCACGGCATCAAGTTTCATCCGCACCCTGGCGCGCACCTGTCCAAAAGGCCCGGGCGCTGGATCGTTGCGGCCGAGCAGGTGCAGACCTCGCGCCTGTACGGGCGCGGCATCGCGGCCATCGAGCCGCAGTGGCTGGAGGAGGTGGGCGCGCACCTCTTGAAGAAGCAGCTGCTGGAGCCGCACTGGAGCAAGAAGCAGGAGGACGTGATCGCGCTGGAGCGCGCCACGCTCTACGGCCTGGTGGTCTACAGCCACCGGGCCGTGAGCTATGGCCGCGTGGACCCGCGCGAGGCGCGCCAGCTCTTCATCCGCCGCGCGCTGGTGGAGGGCGAGTGGGAGAGCGACTGGCCGTTTCTGGCCGCCAACCGCAAGGCGGTGCACAAGGTGCAGGAGCTCGAGCACAAGAGCCGCCGCCAGGACGTGCTGGTGGACGACGAGCTGATCTACGCCTTCTACGACCAGGCCATTCCCGAAGGGGTGTACAGCGGCGCCACCTTCGACAAATGGTTCCGCCAGGCGGTCAAGGCTGCGCCGCAGCTGCTGCGCATCACGCGCGAAGAGCTCATGCGCCATGAAGCTGCGGGCGTGACCAGCGAGCGCTTTCCCAGGCTGGTGCGCCTGGGCGGCGTGGACTGCGCCGCAAGCTATCTGCACGCGCCCGGCGACGCGCGCGACGGCGTGACGCTGACGCTGCCGCTGTTCGCCCTGAACCAGGCGAGCGAAGACGACGCGCAGTGGCTGGTGCCCGGCATGCTCAAGGACAAGATCCAGGCGCTGCTCAAGAGCCTGCCGCAGCGCCCGCGCAGCCGCTTCGTGCCGCTGGCGGAAAACGCCCGGCGCCTGGCCGAGCTCCTGCTCGCGCGCGGCGGACGCGAACAGGGCGGCTTGCTGGACGTGCTGCTCAAGCAGGCGCGCGAGGAAACCGGGCTGGACATCAAGATGGCGGACTTCAAGCTGGACATGCTCAGCCCGCACCTGTTCATGAACTTTCGCGTGGTGGACGAGCACGGCCGCCAGCTCGGCCAGGGGCGGCAACTGGCCACGCTCAAGGCGCAGTGGGGCGGCCAGGCGCGCGGCGCCTTCCAGGCGCTTGCTTCATTGAAGATAGCTGGTAGCGCACAGCCAGAGCCAGTTTCATATATAAAACCGTCTGAAAACCTTGCCAGACAAGCGCCAGCAGCTCCTGAAAAAGAGATCGCCCCCGTCCAGCCCGCCGATGCGCTCTACACCGCATGGACCTTTGGCGAGCTGCCCGAGCTGCTGGAGATCCGGCGCGCCGGCCAGAGCCTGGTGGGCTTTCCGGCCCTGATCGACCGCGGCGAGGGCGTGGGCATCGAGGTCTTCGACGAGCCCGAGGTGGCCGCCGCGCGCCACCGCGTGGGCCTACGGCGCCTGGTGGCGCTGCAGATCAGGGACGCGCTCAAGTACCTGGCCAAAAACATCCCCGACCTGCAGCGCATGGCCGTGGCCTACATGCCGCTGGGCACCCAGGACGAATTGCAGCGGCAGATCATCGACGTGGCGCTGGAGCGCGCCTTCCTGCAGCCGCCGCTGCCGGCGAACGCGCAGGACTTTGCCCGGCGCATCCAGGAAGGGCGCGCGCGCCTGACCCTGATCGCCAACGAAGTGGCGCGCCTGTGCGCGGCCGTCCTGCAGGAATACGCACTGGCCCAGCGCAAGATCAAGGAAACGCGCAACGCCCCGCTGGCCACGCAGGACACCGGCCGCCAGCTGCAGATCCTGATGGGCAAGAACTTCCTGCTGGAAACCCCGTGGACGCAGCTGCAGCACTACCCGCGCTACCTCAAGGCCATCGTGCTGCGCCTGGACAAGCTGCGCGCCGACCCCGCGCGCGACGAAGCCAGGACGCGCGAGCTGCAGCCGCTGGAGCAGCGCTACTGGCGCCTGTTGGCCGAGCGCAAGGGCCAGGAAGACGCGCGCATGCAGGAATACCGCTGGATGCTGCAGGAGCTGCGCGTGGGCTTTTTCGCCCAGGAACTGCGCACCCCTTACCCCGCGAGCAGCAAGCGCCTGGACAAGATCTGGGCCCAGCTGCAGTTCTGAAGCAGCGGCGCCGGCCGGCCCGTGGCTGCCTTGGCTGGCCCCTTGCCGCGCTGCGCCCCGGCCCGCGCCTGCCGTGCCTCAGGCCAGCGCCAGGCGGTTGAGCTCGGCGCAGACGTCGGCCAGCCGGCCCGAAGCCATGAGCCGGCAGGAGCCATCGTCCGCATGCCGCACCACCAGGCGCAGCGGACGGTGGTGGGCCATGGGGCCCGTGGCGGCCAGCGGCGCGCCGGCGGGTTTGCGCGCAGCGGGCCGCAGCACGATCACGTTGTCGCGCGCCGCAGCGGCAAAAAAGGGGAGCGACGCCTGAGTGGGTTGAACAAGCTGCATGTGAGACTCCATCGGGTTTGAACACAGGCAGGATTGCCATGGAAAAAGCACGCCCCAGGGTTGGCCATGGGCGGCGCCTCGTGCGCCGCGCCCGGCCAGACGCCCGCCACCTGCGGCCGTGCCGGCCATGCCCTACATCAGCATGGTGTTGCGTATCAGGCCCACCGCCAGGCCTTCGATTTCGAACGGCTCGCCCGGATGCACGCGAATGACCGGGTAGTCGGGGTTTTCCGGCAGCAGCTCGATCTGGCCGCCGCTGCGGCGCAGGCGTTTGACGGTGACCTCGTCGCCCAGGCGCGCGACGACGATCTGGCCGCTGCGCGCCTCGTGCGTGGCCTGCACCGCCAGCAGATCGCCGTCCATGATGCCGGCGTCGCGCATGGACATGCCGCGCACCTTGAGCAGGTAGTCCGGCTTGTGCGCGAACAGCGAGCCTTCGATGGTGTAGCTCTGGTCGACGTGCTCCTGCGCGAGAATCGGCGAACCCGCGGCCACGCGGCCGATGAGCGGCAGCGTGAGCTGGGCCAGCCCCGCCATCGGCAGACCGAGCTGCACGCCGCGCTCGGCGTGGATCTGGCGCAGCGCGCTGGCGCGCAGCCGGATGCCGCGCGAGGTGCCGCTGAGCAGTTCGATCACGCCCTTGCGGGCGAGCGCCTTGAGGTGCTCTTCCGCGGCATTGGCCGACTTGAAGCCCAGTTGCTGCGCGATCTCGGCGCGCGTGGGCGGCGCGCCGGTCTGGGCGATGGCGCGCTCCACCAGCTCGAGGATCTGCTGCTGGCGGCCGGTGAGTTTGGGCTGGTCGGTCATGAAATGCTCCGGATTGGCTACAGGTCAGTGACTGTGTATCGATACAGTAGCTGTATTTTTCGACAGTTTTGAGAAAGTTGCAAGCACCATGGACAAAAAGATCGTGATCCTCGGCACGGGCGGCACCATCGCCGGCACCGGCGCGGCCGGCGGCCATGCTTACGTGGCCGCGCAACTGGGCGTAGAGGCGCTGGTGCAGGCGGTGCCGGGCCTGCAACAGGCCGCGGGCATGGCGCTGCAAGCCGAGCAGCTGGCGCAGCTCGACAGCAAGGACATGGACCACGCCACCTGGGTGCGCCTGGCGCGGCGCTGCGCAGCCCTGCTGGCCGACGACCAGGTGGCCGGCATCGTCGTCACCCATGGCACGGACACGCTGGAAGAGAGCGCCTGGCTGCTGCACGAGCTGCTGCCCGCGGACAAGCCCGTCGTGCTGACCTGCGCGATGCGCCCGGCCACTGCGCTGCTGGCAGACGGGCCGCAGAACCTGCTGGACGCGGTGCTGCTGGCCGCGCACCCGCAGGCGCGCGGCGTGCTGGTGTGCGCACTGGGCACGGTCCACGGCGCGCGGGAGGTGAGCAAGCTGCATCCGCAGCGGCTCGATGCCTTCGCCTCGCTGGACAGCGGCCCGCTGGGCTGGGTGGAGGCCGGGCAGCTGCGCTGGGCGCACGGGGTGCCGCCGGCGGCCGGCACGCCGCGCCACGGCGCCTTGCTGCAGGCCCGCGCCTTCGGCCAGACGCCCTGGCCCCGCGTGGAGATCGCCCTCAGCCATGCGGGCTGCGACGGCGCGCTGCTCGACTGGATGGTGGCGGGCGGGGTGCGCGGCATCGTCGTCGCCGCGACCGGCAATGGCACGCTGCACCAGGCGCTGCGGCCGGCGCTCCTGCGCGCGGTGGATGCCGGGGTGCGGGTGCGCATCGCCGCGCGCTGCCCGCTCGGGCGCATGGCGGCGACCGCGGGTCAGCCCTGGCGCGATGCCGAGGGCCTGAGCCCGGTCAAGGCGCGCATCAGCCTGATGCTGGAGTTGATGGAGGAAGCCTGAACGCGCGGACGGCGCGCCGGCCCTTCGTCAGTGGCTCAGCGCCTCGAGCGCGCGCGCGGTGATCTCGTCCACGCTGCCCAGACCGTTGATGGCACGGTACCTGGGCGCGTTGGCCGGGTCGGCGCTGGCCCAGTCGCGGTAGTAGTCCACCAGCGGGCGCGTCTGGTCGCTGTAGACCTGCAGGCGCTTCTGGACGGTTTCTTCGCGGTCGTCGTCGCGCTGCACCAGCGGCTCGCCGGTCAGGTCGTCCTTGCCGGGGACCTTGGGCGGGTTGAACTTCACGTGGTAGGTGCGCCCGGACGCCGGGTGGCTGCGCCGCCCGCTCATGCGCTCGATGATGGCCTCGAAGGGCACGTCGATCTCCAGCACGTAGTCCAGCTTGACGCCCGCCGCCTTCATCGCGTCGGCCTGCGGGATGGTGCGCGGAAAGCCGTCGAAGAGAAAGCCCTGGGCGCAATCGGGCTCGGCGATGCGCTCCTTGACCAGGCCGATGATGATGTCGTCGCTCACGAGCTGGCCCGCGTCCATGACCGCCTTGGCCTGCAGCCCCAGCGGCGTGCCTGCCTTGACGGCGGCGCGCAGCATGTCGCCGGTGGAAATCTGCGGGATGCCGAATTGCTTGCAGATGAAGGCAGCCTGCGTGCCTTTTCCAGCGCCGGGAGCGCCAAGCAGGATCAATTTCATGGGGACTCTCTCTCGTCAGTTTTGAAATCGGGCCGCACGCGCCAGGCCGTGCGTGAACAGCGTTTGAGAATAGCACGCGTGCGCTGGCGCCCCGCTTACAGGGCGCCCTCTCAGGCAGGTGTGCCGCCGGCGGCAAACAGGGTGCGCACGCGCTCCAGGTCCTGCGGCGTATCCACACCCGCGCCGGGGGCCGTGGTGGTCACGTGCACCGCGATCGCATGGCCGTGCCAGAGCGCGCGCAGCTGCTCCAGCTGCTCGAGCTGCTCGGTGGGCGCGGGCGCCAGGCGTGCAAAGGTCTGCACGAAGCCCGCGCGGTAGCTGTAGATGCCGATGTGGTGCAGCGGCGCCAGCCCGGCGGCGGCCGCACCCTGCCACCAGGCGCCGCCCGGCTGCGCGCCGCGTGCATGCGGGATGGGCGCGCGGCTGAAGTAGCTGGCGCGGCCCCGGGCATCGAGCACCACCTTGACCACGTTGGGGTTGGCAAAGTCGGCGGCGCTGGCGATCGGATGTGCGGCCGTGCCCATGGGGCAGTGCGTGTGGCGGTGCATCAGGGCCGCGACGGCATCGATCAGGCCGGGCGCCATCAGCGGCTCGTCGCCCTGCACGTTCACCACCACCGCATCCTCGGGCAGGCCCAGCAGCGCGCAGGCTTCGGCCAGACGGTCGCTGCCGCTGGCGTGGTCGGCGCGCGTGGGCAGCGCCTGCACGCCGTGGGCCTGGCAGGCGTCGATGATCTCGGGCGCGTCGGCCGCCACCCAGACCTGCGCGGCGGCGCTTTGCAGCGCGCGCTCGGCCACGCGCACCACCATGGGCTTGCCGGCGATGTCGGCCAGGGGCTTGCGCGGCAGGCGGCTGGAGGCCAGCCGCGCGGGGATGACGACGGTGAAGGCCGCCGCGCTCACTGCTTTTTTTCCAGCTCGTCGTCGCTGAGCGTGCGCGCTTCGGTCTCGAGCAGGACGGGGATGCCGTCGCGCACCGGGTAGGCCAGGCGCGCGCTGTGCGATATGAGCTCCCGACGCTCGCGGTCGTAGGTCAGCGGCCCCTTGGTCACGGGGCACACCAGCAGTTCAAGCAGTTTCGGGTCCATGGCTTCCTCCGGCTTGCGGCGATGATAGTGGGGCCAGGCGCGCGTCCAGCCAGTCGAGGAAACGCGGCTCCAGCTCGACCTGCAGGGGCACCGCCCAGGCCTCGGGGTGCAGGTGCCAGAGCTTGACCGCGTCTTTTTCGGTACAAATCAGCTCCAAACCCTTGCGTGGCGGGCGCTGCCAGCTATCGAAAGCAAAGTGGTCGGGCAGGCTCTCGACGCTTGCGAGGGTGAGGCCACGCTCGCGCAGCATGGCAAAGAAGGCCTCGGGCGCGGCCACTGCCGCCAGCGCATGCAGGGGCTGGCCGCGCAGGCTGGACAAGGGCCGCTGCTCGCCCACGGCATTGACCGCGCAGGGGGCCAGCGCGCGCCGCAGCGTGAATACCGGGGCGCTGCCGGCCGGCGCGGGGGGAGCGCCGTGGCACAGCAGCGCATCCACCGGCCGCGGCCAGGGTTCGCGTAGCGGGCCGGCGGGCAGCAGCCAGCCATTGCCCACGCCGCTCTCGCTGAAGATGCACAGGTCCAGCGTGCGCGCCAGCGCCAGGTGCTGCAGGCCGTCGTCGCAGACCAGGATGTCGCAGTCCGGGTGCGCGGCCAGCAGCGCGCGCCCCGCATCGGCGCGCCGCGCGGCCACGAAGACCGGCACGGCGGTGCGCCGCGCCAGCAGCAGCGGCTCATCGCCGACGTCGGCGGGCGCGCTGGCGGGCAGTACCTCGCGGCAGTCGCGCGTGCGCCGCCCATGGCCGCGCGAGACGATGCCCGGGCGCCAGCCCCTGGCCTGCAGGTGGCGCACCAGCGCAATCACCACCGGCGTCTTGCCCGCGCCGCCCGCCACCACGTTGCCCACCACGATGACCGGCACGCCGAGCGTGCTGCGCCGCAGCCAGCCGCGCCCATAAAGGGCGCGGCGCAGCGCCACCAGCGCGCGGTACGGCAGGGACAGCGGCCAGAGCAGCCGCGCCAGCGCGCCCTTGTGCTGCCAGGCGCGGCGCAGACACTGGCGCACGCGCTCAGCGCCCTTGCGCCGCGGACGACTGGGTGGCGAAGGTCACCTGCGCCAGGCCCACGCGGCGAGCCGCTTCCATCACGGTGATGACCGCCTGGTGCGGCGCCATGGCGTCGGCGCTGATGATCAGCACGCTGTCGCCGCCGGCGGGCGCGGCGGCCTGCAGCGCCTGCGCCAGCTCGCCCACGCCGCGGCCCTCCAGAGGGCTCTTGTTCACCGCGTAGCGTCCGTCGGCGGCCACCGCCACCGTCAGCTCGCGCGGGCGCTCGCGCATCTGCTGGGTGTCGGCCACCGGCAGGGTCAGCTGCAGCTCGGTGAAACGGCTGTAGGTGGTGGTGAGTATCAGGAAGATCAGGATCACCAGCAGCACGTCGATGAAGGGAATCAGGTCGATGCGCGGTTCCTCGCGCGCGCTGCCAGCCCGGAAATTCATTGCCGGCTCCGCTTACAGCTGGCGCTTGCCAATCTGGCCGAGGTGGCGCACGAACTGCTCGGCCGCCAGCTCCAGCTGCAGGGTGTAGGCGTCCACGCGGCTGCGGAAGTACTTCCAGAAGAACAGCGCCGGAATCGCGATGATCAGGCCGAAGGCCGTGTTGTACAGCGCCATGGAAATACCGTGCGCCAACTGCGCCGGGTTGCCGCCGCCGGCCACGTGCCCGACGGCGCCGCTCCCTGCCTGCGCGCCGAAGATCTCGATCATCCCGACCACCGTGCCCAGCAGGCCCAGCAGCGGCGCGGCCGAGGCGATGGTGCCCAGCGCGTTGAGGTATTTTTCCAGCCGGTGCACCACCGAACGGCCCTGGTCCTGCATGGCAGCGCGCAGCTCTCCTTCGGAGCTGCGCGGGTCGCCCGCCAGCCGGCGGATGCCGCTGGCCAGCACCTCGCCGAGCGCGCTGTTCTGTTCCAGCTGCTTGACCACGTCGGGCGCGGGCAGGCTGCGGCTGGTGACGGCAATGGCTTCATCCAGCAGCCGAGGTGGCGCCACGCGCCTGGTCTGCAGCGAAATGAAGCGCTCGATGATGAGCGCCAGGGCCACGATGGAGCAGGCGATGAGCGGCCAGATCGGCCAACCCGAGGCTTGTATGATCGTCAGCAATGCTCACTCCGCGCGTTTGGATGTCAGCCGGCGATTATGACGCAGGCCCCTTGGCCGTCCGGCGCGCGCACCGCAGCGCCGCCAGCACCCGGCGGTCATCCACCGTTGCTGTGGATAACTTTGTGGGCAAATACCGGAACAAGGGCCGCAAGCGCGCATCGGCAGGCGCTTTGACCACATTGCACAAAAAATGTGCAATGAAAAAACCTTTGGAATCAACCACTTGCATGAATGTCCATGGCCCCGGTGCTACAACTTGCGAATTGGCGCGCCGGCCGCGCCTGACGGCGCCGCTGTGGATGGTTTGCGCCCGCGGACCGCGCGCAAAGCCTTGTCCCGCTTATGTTTGAGCCTTCCGAGCAAGCTGCGGCGCCGCTGATCTGGGAAGTTGGCGCGCTGTGCCGCGCGGTGGCGCAGGCCTTGCAGGCGCGCTTCAACCCGGTGCTGGTGCGCGGCGAACTCGCGGGCTTTTCGCGCGCGGCCAGCGGGCATTGCTATTTCACGCTCAAGGACGCCAGCGGCCAGCTGCGCTGCGCCATGTTTCGCCGCGCCGCGAGCCAGCTCGACTTCGTGCCGCGCGATGGCCAGCTGGTGCAGGCCCAGGC
Source organism: Comamonas flocculans (assembly GCF_007954405.1). Classification (NCBI taxonomy): domain Bacteria; kingdom Pseudomonadati; phylum Pseudomonadota; class Betaproteobacteria; order Burkholderiales; family Comamonadaceae; genus Comamonas; species Comamonas flocculans. The sequence continues at coordinate 3,300,462 of NZ_CP042344.1, forward strand.
GAGCCTGAACGTCTACGAGGGACGCGGCGACCTGCAGCTCGTCGTGCAGCAGCTGCAGCCGGTGGGGCAGGGCGCGCTGTTCGAGCAGTTCCTGCGCCTGAAGGCCAGGCTGCAGTCCCAGGGCCTGTTCGATGCGGCGCGCAAACGGGCGCTGGTGCGCATGCCGCGCGCCATAGGCCTGGTGACCTCGCCCGGCGCAGCGGCGCTGCACGACGTGGCCAGCACCCTGGCACGGCGCGCGCCGCATCTGCCGGTGGTGTTCGCGCCGGCCCAGGTGCAGGGCGAGGGGGCGGCGGCCAGCCTGTGCACGGCACTATCGAATTTGTATCTACTGGCGCAGGCCAGCCAAGGGAAAGCGGCCGAAAACACCAGCAACTGCCCACCGCTTGACGCGATCTTGCTGGTGCGCGGCGGGGGCTCCATGGAAGATCTCTGGGCCTTCAACGACGAACAGCTCGCGCACACCATCGTGCAAAGCCCGGTGCCGCTGGTCTGCGGCGTCGGCCACGAGACCGATTTCACGATCGCCGACTTCTGCGCCGATCTGCGCGCGCCCACGCCCACCGCCGCGGCAGAGCTGGTGGCGCCGGTGCGCAGCGAAGAGCTGGCGGCGCTGGCGCTGGCCGAGGAGCGGCTGCGCGGCGCCGTGCTGGGCCGGCTGGACGGCCAGCACCAGCGCCTGGACGGGGCGGTCGCGCGGCTCGGGCGCCCCTCGGGCTTCGTCGCGGCGGCGGGCCTGCAGCTGGGCCAGTGGAGCCAGCAGCTGCGCCATGCGCTGCAGCTCAGGCTCGGGCTCTCGGCGCAGGCCCTGCAAGGGCGCGAGCAGGACTTTGCCCGCAGCCTGCGGCGCCACCTGCAGTCGCGGCAGGAGGGCCTGCAAGGGCTGCAAACGCGCCTCACCCTGCTGGACCCGCAACTGGTGCTGGCGCGCGGCTATGCGCTGCTGAGCGACGAGCACGGCCAGGTGGTGGTGCGCGCCAGCCAGGTGCGCACCGGCCAGGCGCTGCACGCCGCGCTGGCCGAGGGCGCGCTGGAACTCACGGTGCAGCCGCCGCGCCTGTTCTGAGCGCGGCGCCCCCGGCCCGGGCGCGCACCGGCGCAAACGGGTGCAAGTTCCTACAATGGCCTTGTTGTGCCGCGCGCCAGCGCGGCCGATGCACCCGTCAATCGAAGGAAAGGAACACACCATGCACCACGAACTGCCCAAGCTGCCTTACGCCCTGGACGCCCTGGCTCCGCACATCAGCAAGGAGACCATGGAATACCACTATGGCAAGCACCACAGCGCCTACGTGAACAACCTCAACAAGCTGCAAGAGGGCACCGAGTTCGAGAACATGACGCTCGAGGAGATCATCAAGAAGTCGAGCGGCGGCATCTTCAACAACGCCGCGCAGGTCTGGAACCACACCTTCTTCTGGCACTGCATGAAGCCCAGCGGCGGCGGCGAGCCGCACGGCGCCCTGGCCAAGGCGATCGACGCCAAGTGGGGCAGCTGCGCGGCCTTCCGCGAAGCTTTCCTCAAGAGCGCCGGCGGCAACTTCGGCTCGGGCTGGACCTGGCTGGTGAAGAAGCCCGACGCCAGCGTGGACATCGTCAACACCAGCAATGCCGGCACGCCGCTGACCACGGCCGACAAGCCGCTGCTCACGGTGGACGTGTGGGAGCACGCCTACTACATCGACTACCGCAACGCCCGCCCGAAATTCGTCGAAACGGTGCTCGATCACCTGATCAACTGGGATTTTGCTGAAAGCAATTTCGCCTGAACACGCTGCAGCGCCGGGCTGGACCCGGCGCCGCCCCCTGAAGGTCCCCGGCCCATGGCCCGGGACCTTTTTTCTTGCCTTTTGTCCAGCTTGGGCGGGCGGATTTCGCCTAGTGAAAGGCGACTCCGATATCATGAAACGTTGGCACCGATCCCATGTCCCACCGCGGGCCGCCCGCCCCTTGTCCTTTGGAGAATTTGAACGATGAGCACACAAGAGACATCCATCATCTATACGCTGACGGACGAAGCGCCGCGCCTTGCGACCGCTTCCTTCCTGCCCATCGTGCAGGCTTTTGCCCGCTCGGCCGACATCCGCATGCAAAGCAGCGACATCTCGCTGGCCGCCCGCATCCTCGCCCAGTTCAACGACAGCCTGCCCGAAGGGCAGCGCGTGCCCGATACGCTGGCCGAACTCGGCAAGAAGACGCTGCAGCCCGACGCCAACATCATCAAGCTGCCCAACATCAGCGCCACCGTCGCGCAGCTGAAGGCGGCGATCAAGGAACTGCAGGGCAAGGGCTACAAGATTCCGGACTTCCCGGAAAAGCCCGCCACCGACGAAGAGAAGGCCATCCGCGCGCGCTACGACAGGTGCACCGGCAGCGCCGTCAACCCGGTGCTGCGCCAGGGCAATTCCGACCGCCGCGCTCCCAAGGCCGTGAAGGAATACGCGCGCAAGCACCCGCACAAGATGGGCGAATGGTCGGCCGCCTCGCGCACCCACGTCTCGCACATGAAGCGCGGCGACTTCTACAACGACGAACTCTCGATGACCGTGCACGGTGCGCGCGAAGTGCGCATGGAGCTCATCACCAAGGCCGGCAAGGCCATCGTGCTCAAGCCCAAGGTCGCGCTCAACGACCGCGACGTGATCGACTCCATGTTCTTCAGCAAGAAGGCATTGCTGGAGTTCTACGAAGAGCAGATCGAAGACGCGCGCAAGACCGGCGTGCTGTTCTCGCTGCACGTCAAGGCGACGATGCTCAAGATCTCGCACCCCATCGTCTTCGGCCACTGCGTGCGCGTGTTCTACAAGGAGGCCTTCGCCAAACACGCCAAGGTGCTCGAAGAGCTGGGCGTGAACGTGAACAACGGCATGGTGGACCTCTACAACAAGATCGCCAAGCTGCCCAAGAGCGTGCAGGATGAAATCCGCGCCGACCTGCACGCCTGCCACGCCAACGGCCCCGAGCTCGCCATGGTCGATTCGGACAAGGGCATCACCAACTTCCATTCGCCCAACGACGTGATCGTCGATGCCTCCATGCCCGCCATGATCCGAAACGGCGGCAAGATGTACGGCGCGGACGGGCGCCTGAAGGAAGTCAAGGCCGTCATGCCTGAATCCACCTTCGCGCGCATCTACCAGGAGATGATCAACTTCTGCAAATGGCATGGCGCGTTCGACCCGACCACCATGGGCACCGTGCCCAACGTCGGCCTGATGGCCCAGGGCGCCGAGGAATACGGCTCGAACGACAAGACCTTCGAGATCGCCGAAGACGGCACCGTCAACATCACCGACAACGCCAGCGGCGAGGTGCTGCTGTCCCAGCAGGTGGAGCAGGGCGACATCTGGCGCATGTGCCGCACCACCGACGCGGCGATCCGCGACTGGGTCAAGCTCGCCGTCACGCGCGCGCGCAACTCCAACACGCCCGTGGTGTTCTGGCTCGACCCCTACCGCCCGCACGAGAACCAGCTCATCACCAAGGTCAAGATGTACCTGCACGAGCACGACACCACCGGCCTGCAGGTCGAAATCATGAGCCAGGTGCGCGCCATGCGCTATACGCTGGAGCGCGTGATCCGCGGTCTGGACACCATCAGCGCCACCGGCAACATCCTGCGCGACTACCTCACCGACCTCTTTCCCATCATGGAGCTGGGCACCAGCGCCAAGATGCTCTCCATCGTGCCCATGCTGGCCGGCGGCGGCATGTACGAGACCGGCGCGGGCGGCTCCGCGCCCAAGCATGTGGAGCAGCTGGTCGAAGAAAACCACCTGCGCTGGGATTCACTGGGTGAATTCCTCGCGCTGGCCGTGAGCCTGGAAGAGCTGGGCATCAAGAACCAGAACCAGACCGCCGTGGTGCTGGCCAAGGCGCTGGACGCCGCTACCGGCAAGCTGCTGGAGAACAACAAGAGCCCGAGCCGGCGCACCGGCGAGCTGGACAACCGCGGCAGCCACTTCTATCTGGCGCTGTACTGGGCGCAGGAACTGGCCGCGCAAAAGGACGACGCGGCGCTGGCGGCCAAGTTCGCACCGCTGGCCAGCCAGCTCGCGGAGAACGAGGCCAGGATCGTCGCCGAACTCAACGCGGTACAGGGCAAGTCGGTCGATATCGGCGGCTACTACCTGCCCGATGTGGCCAAGCTGGACGCGGTGATGCGCCCGAGCGCCACGCTCAACGAAGCGCTCGCCGCGCTCAAGTAAAATGGCCCTCTCGGGCGGTGCAGCGCCGCTGCTGCGCCGCCCGGGGACGCAAGAGCCGGCGGGCAGGGCGCCGTGCCAGCCTTGACCAGTCAGCGCTGGCCGGCAGGCAGGCGCGAAGGCCCGGGCTTTGCGCACGGCGCTTGCCCCGCCGGGCAGACGGTCTCGGCTCTGCGCGCCAAGCCGGCACCCGGGCCTCGCTGGCACCGCGCTTTGTCCCCATTCCGATAGCGGCCAAACAAAACCCTGAGGGCGTCCCCGCCGCTAAAGGTGCATATGATATGCATATTTAACGCTCTCTTCCTCTTGCGAGTGACATGCTTGAATCAGCCGACAACGCAGGCACCCCCGTGGCCACCGAAGACAAACCGCAGGACGCGGCGCTCACGCAGGCCTTGCAGCGCAGCTACCAGTACGGCTTTGTCACCGACATCGAGTCCGACTCCCTGCCGCCCGGCCTGAACGAAGACACTATCCGCGCGATTTCGCGCAAGAAGAAGGAGCCCGCCTTCCTGCTGAACTGGCGCCTTGCCGCCTACGAGCGCTGGCTCAAGATGGAAGCGCCCACCTGGCCCTACCTGAAGATGTCGGAAATCGACTACCAGGCCATCAGCTACTACAACGCGCCCAAGTCCGCCAAGGACAAACCCAAGAGCCTGGACGAGGTGGACCCCAAGCTGCTGGAGACCTACGAAAAGCTCGGCGTGCCGCTGCACGAGCGCGCGGCGCTCGCCGGCGTGGCGGTCGATGCGGTGTTCGACTCGGTTTCGGTGGGCACCACTTTCCGCAAGCAGCTTGCCGACGTGGGCGTGATCTTCTGCTCGTTTTCCTACGCGGTGGAGCACCATCCCGAGCTGATCGAGAAATACCTCGGCACCGTGGTGCCGCCGGGCGACAACTACTTCGCGGCGCTCAATTCAGCGGTGTTTTCCGACGGCTCCTTCGTCTACATCCCCAAGGGCGTGCACTGCCCGATGGAGCTGTCCTCGTACTTCCGCATCAACGCGGCCAATTCCGGCCAGTTCGAGCGCACGCTGATCATCGCGGAAGAAGGCAGCGACGTGAGCTACCTCGAAGGCTGCACCGCCCCCCAACGCGACGAAAACCAGCTGCACGCGGCGGTGGTCGAGCTGATCGCGCACGACGACGCCTTCATCAAGTATTCGACGGTGCAGAACTGGTATCCCGGCGACGAAAACGGCGTGGGCGGCATCTACAACCTGGTGACCAAGCGCGGCATGGCGGCGGGCAAACGCTCGCGCATCGCCTGGACGCAGATCGAAACCGGCTCGGCCGTCACCTGGAAGTACCCCAGCGTGATCCTGCGCGGCGACGAATCGAGCGGCGAGTTCTATTCGATCGCCGTCTCCAACCACTACCAGCAGGCCGACACCGGCACCAAGATGGTGCACCTAGGCAAGAACACCAAGAGCCGCATCGTCTCCAAGGGCATCAGCGCGGGCAATGCGCAAAACAGCTACCGCGGGCTGGTGCGCATCAACCCCGGCGCCGAGGGCGCGCGCAACCACACCCAGTGCGATTCGCTGCTGATCGGCACCGAATGCGGCGCGCACACCTTTCCCTACATCGACACCGCCCGGCCCGACGCCGTGGTGGAGCACGAGGCCACCACCACGCGCATTTCCGAAGAGCGCCTGTTCTACTGCCAGCAGCGCGGCATAGACCCCGAAGAGGCCACCGCGCTCATCGTCGGCGGCTTCTGCCAGGCGGTGCTCGAAGAGCTGCCCATGGAGTTCGCGCTGGAAGCCAAGGCCCTGCTGGCCGTGTCGCTGGAAGGCTCGGTGGGCTGAGCGCCGGCCGGCCCCGTTTTGAATCGCTGTCTCAGGAAAGATCGAAGATGAGTTCCAATTCCGCCCTCCTGCAACTGCGCGAGCTGCGCGTGGACATCGGCGAGCGCACCGTGCTGCAGTCCGTCACGCTCGATGTGCAGCCCGGCGAACTGCTGGTGCTGATGGGCGCCAACGGCAGCGGCAAGAGCACGCTGGGTCTGGCGCTGGCGGGGCATCCGCAATACCAGGTGGTCTCGGGCCAGGCGCTGCTGGGCGACCAAGACCTGCTGGCCATGCAGGCGCATGAGCGCGCGCGCGCCGGCCTGTTCGTCTCTTTCCAGGCCCCGCCGGACGTGCCCGGCGTGAAGAACAACCTCTTCATCCGCACGGCCATCAACGCGGTGCGCCAGGCGCGCGGCGAAGAGCCGCAGGATGCCTTCGACTTCCTCTCGGGTGCCAAGGCTGCGGCCAAAGATCTGGGCCTGCCCGCCACCATGCTCAGCCGCCCGGTGAACGAAGGCTTTTCCGGCGGCGAGAGAAAACGCAACGAGCTGCTGCAGCTGTCGCTGATGCAGCCCAAGCTGGCCGTGCTCGACGAGATCGATTCGGGCATGGACGTCGACGGCGTGCGCGCAGTGGTCAAGCTGGTGGAGCGCATGCGCGCCGAAGGCACGGCCTTCATCATCATTTCGCACTATCTGCAGATGATTGAATCGCTCAAGCCCGACGCGGTACTGCGCCTGGACCAGGGCACGATCGCCGAGCGCGGCGACATGGAGCTGGCGCGCAGCATTGCGCGCAGCGGCTTCAAGCAGCATGCGGCCAGCATGGCGGCCACGGCGGAGGCCTGAAGATGGAGCAGGTGAGCGTCTTGCGGCAAAGCGCCCGCGAAAAGGCCCAGGCTCTGGTGTGGCCCGGGCGGCGCAGCGAACACTTTCGCGCCCTGCTGCCGCCGCCGCTGGAGCGCTGGCTGGCGCCCGCGGCCGCTGAAGCCGAAACCGCCCGGCACGGCTGGCAACTGCAGGAGCAGGGCATCGACGGCGTCGGCGCACGCTTTCTCGATGCACTCAAACCCGCCGAGCGCGCCGCGCTCTTCGAAGGCCTGCCCACGCCCGACGAGGACCGCGCCGCGCCCTTTGCCTGGGCCCACCGCGCGCTGTGCACCGGCGGCCTGCGCCTGAGCGTGGCCGCAGGCGCAGCGCCCACGGTGCTGCACCTGCAGCATGGCGCCACCAGCGCGGCCGAGGCGCCCATGCTGGTCATCGACGTGCAAGAGGGCGCGCGACTGGTGCTGCTGGAAACCCACACCCAGGCCGACGTGGCCGAGGGCATTTCGCAGAACCTCGTGGCCCACATCCGCATGGCCCGCGCCAGCCACATGCAGCACCTGCGCGTGGTCACGCCCGCCGCCGCAGACCGCATCGCCCACCACGTGCACGTGGCGCTGGCGGAAGACGCGCACTACGCGCAGGCACTGGCGTCGGTGGGCAGCAGCTACCACCTGCAGCGCAACACCGTGGCGCTGCAGGGCAAGGGGGCCGAATCGCGCCACGCCGGTCTGGTGCTGACGGCCGGCAGGGCACTGGACTACCAGATGTATGGCGACCTGCAGGCAGCGCACACGCGCCACCAGGTGGAAACGCTGACGCTGGCCAGCGGCAACGCCAAGACCGTGGCCAATGCCTACGCGCGCATTGCGCCCGGCGCCGACGAGGCCGACGTGTTCCAGCGCCTGAATGGAGTGGCCTTGCAGGGGCGCCCGCACATGCAGCTGCGCCCGCACCTGGAGATCCTGCACGACGCGGTCAAGGCGGTGCACGGTGCCACCTGGGGCATGCTGCCCGAAGACGCGCTGTTCTACGCGCGCCAGCGCGGCCTGGACGAGCCCACCGCGCGCTCGCTCATCATCGAAGGCATGGCGCGCGCTGCGCTGGCCCGCTGCCTGGGCGACACCATGCAGCAGCAAGACTCGCCTCTGCTGCAGTGGCTGGACGGCCCCTGGCTGCACGACGCGGTCGAGCGCCAGTGGGGCGTACTGGAGGAGCCCACCCGTGGGTAAGCAGCTGGGTCTTGCCGCTGCCACGAGCCTCGATCTGCCCACGGTGCGCGCACAGTTTCCGGTGCTGCACCAGCAGGTGCACGGCCACCCGCTGGCCTACCTGGACAACGGCGCCACCACGCAGATGCCGCTCGCGGTCATCGAGGCGATGCGCGCCTTCGAGTCGCACGACCGCGCCAACATCCACCGCGGCGTGCACACGCTGAGCCAGCGCGCCACCGACGCCTTCGACGGCGCGCGTGCGCTGCTCAAGCGCTTCTTCGGCGCGGGCGCCGAGCATGAGCTGGTTTTCACGTCCGGAACCACCGAGGCGCTGAACACCATCGCCGGCGGCCTGTGGGCCGGCGGGCCCGAACACGCCTGGCTGCGCGAAGGCGACGAGATCATCGTCAGCGGCCTGGAGCACCACGCCAACATCATCCCCTGGCAGCACGCCGCGCGGCGCACCGGCGCGCGCCTGCGCATCCTGCGCGCGGACGACGAGGGCCGGGTGCATGAAGCCGGACTCCGCCAGCTGCTGTCGCCGCGCACCCGGGTGTTTGCCATCACCGCCTGCGCCAACGCCACCGGCGAGCGCCCGCCCTACGAGGCCTTGCTGCGCCTGGCCGCGGAAGCCGGAGCGTTGACGGTGCTGGACGCCGCCCAGGTCGCGAGCCACGCCGTGCCCGACCTGGCCGCCATAGCCTGCGACTACCTGGTCTTTTCCGGCCACAAGATGTACGGGCCCATGGGCACGGGCGCGATCGTCGGGCGGCGCGCGGCGCTCGAGCGCCTGTACCCGCTGCGCCTGGGCGGCGACATGGTGGACTGGGTCAGCTACGAAGCTGCGGGCTGGGCGCCGTTGCCCGCGCGCCTGGAAGGCGGCACGCCCAACGTCGGCGGGGCGGTGGGTCTGGCGGCGGCGGCCCGGTTCATCGACGCCCAGGACCGCGGCGCCATCGACGCGCATGTGCACACCCTGCGCGCGCACGCCCTGGCGGGGCTGCAGGCGATCGAGGGCGTACGCGTGCTCGCGCCGCACGCGGTGCAGTCGGCGCTGGTGTCCTTCATCGCACGCGACGCCCACCCGCACGACATCGGCACACTGCTCGACGAGCGCGGCATCGCGGTACGCACCGGCCACCACTGCGCCCAGCCGCTGCTCGACCAGCTGGTGCAAGGGCCGACCACGCGCGCGTCCTTCGCCATTTACAACACGCATGAAGAAGTGGACCGGCTGATCGAAGCCGTGGCCTACGCAGTGAAAGCCTTGCGATGAGCAGCGCCGAAGACGACCTCTACCAGCAAATCGTGATGGAGCACAAGCGTGCGCCACGCAATTTCGGCCACCTGGCCCACCCCACGCACCAGGCCCAGGGCACCAACCCCTCGTGCGGCGACAAAATCGCGGTCGAGCTGGAGCTCGACGGTGAGCACATCAGGAACATCGCCTTCAACGGCCAGGCCTGCGCCATCTGCATGGCATCGAGCTCCATGATGACCGAGGCCGTCAAGGGCAGGGACGTGCCGTTGGCCAGGCAATTGCAAGGCCATTTCCGCGCGGTGCTGACCGGCGAAGTCGAGCCCGAAGACGTGGAAATCGGCAAGCTCGTGGCGCTGTCCGCCGTGCGCCGCTACCCCAGCCGCATCAAGTGCGCGCTGCTGGGCTGGCACGCGCTGATGCACGCCATCGCCGGTCAGGGCGGCACGGCCAGCACCGAAACATCGCATTCAGGAGCATAGAAAAAATGGCGCGTTCACGCGAATCGGTCTTGCTGCGCCGCGACGTCGTCGGCGAGCTCGTGCCCTACGGCACGCCCTACGAACTGCAGGAAGGCACCTGGGCCGAAATCACCCAGGCGCTGGGCACCTCGTTCACGCTGCTGGTCGAAGGGCGCCTGGTGCGCCTGGGCGGCGCCGATGCCGACGCCATCGGCAAGGACCAGCCCGAAGCCATGACGGTGGAGCACGACGGCGACGACACCACCGACGAGGAAATCCGCCGCCTGATCGACGAGCAGCTGCACACCTGCTACGACCCCGAGATCCCGGTCAACATCGTGGACCTGGGCCTGATCTACAAGTGCGAGCTCGAGCCCTATGAGCAGGAAGCGGGTAAGCTGCGCATCACCATCGACATGACGCTCACCGCGCCCGGCTGCGGCATGGGCGAGGTCATCGCCAATGAAGTCAACGACAAGCTGCTGAACCTGCCGCGCATCGAGGAAGTGACGGTGAACATCGTCTTCGATCCGCCCTGGGACCGGTCGATGATGACCGAAGAAGCGCACCTGGCGCTGGGTCTTTGACTACTGTAAAGATAGCTGCTGACGCTTGACCAGCAAGCGCTGGCGGCATAAAAGGCTCAAAACCCTGGAGCCTTTCCCCTTTTACAGGCTGCTCCAGACCCGCGCCAGCCCGGACGCATGCAGGGCACCCACGATGAGGCAGATGCCCGAAGACACCCACCAGAATGTGCGCGAATTGCCCGGAAAGGCCGAGCGCAAGCACGGGAACGCCAGCGCGCGCGCCAGATAGACCGCGCTGACCGCCAGCAGCACCCAGCGGGTCAGCGGCAGCTGCGCCACCAGGCCGGCGGCGCTCAGGGCAAACAGCGCCCAGAGCGCCAGCACCGCCGCAATACCCAGCGTGGCAAGCGTCAGGGTCCGGTTCCCGCGCTCGGCCGCACGCGCCACGCGCTCTCCGGCGCCCATGAACCGGTAGGCCGGCGGTCCGATACCTCCTATGCACGCGAGGTGCGCAAGTGCGGCAAGCGCACTCAGAGAACCAGCAAGGGCAAGGGCGAGCGCGCCGTCATGGGGCCTGGTAAGGACTCGGTTGCGGAGAGGGAAGGGCCAACGCCCGCCGGCGTCGCAACATGAGCGGGGCCGGCCGGAGGGCAGGGCGGTCAGGCGGCATCGGCCATGGTCAGGGCATCGCCTCGGGCGCAGACAGACTTTTGCTGTAGCAACCCGAAGGGTCGAAGCAGCACACCCGCTTCTTGCCCTGGACCAGCATGTCGCAGGCCTTGGCGACACGGGTCTGCCGGGTCGTCGCCTGCTTTGCCGATTCCACCCAATGCACCCAGTCCACCCAGTCCACCCAGTCCACCCAGTCCACCCAGTCCACCCAGTCCACCCAGGCCAGGGTGGTGGTCGCGTTCCAGACGGCCTTGGCCAGGGGGCAGGCATCGAGCGCCTGGCGCAGGTCTTCGGGCAGCGCAGGTTCGGGCTCGGGCTTGACCGGCGCCATTTCAATGGTTACCGCATCACCAAAATCCGCCCCGGCCGCTGCACGCAGCGCGGTGTCGATCCGCAGCCAGTGGCCAAGCTGCCCGTCCGGCTCCAGCGTCGCCTGAAACGCCTGGCCGTTGAGCTTGCCCCCGATCGACGTTCTGCCGCGCCGCGGCAAGGCCTTGCTTGCCGCCTCGGGCAGCAGCACGAAGGCCCAGGAGCCGTCGTCGCCCGGCGCTGCGGGGCGCAAGAGTCTTGCGGTGAACAGGGAGGCGTTGACGGGCACCGTCGTGGAGATGGGCAGTGTGACAACGGGCACGCAGCATATTCCATAACCGCCGTCCGTGCAGCGCGGCCCGCGATCAGAAAATTTTCCACCAGGGGCGCTTTGGAGGCATCGCTTCAGCCGTGCTGGCCGACGCGGCAAACGGGCTTGGCGCGGGCGTGTCCGAATTTTTGTGTAAACGGGTCGGACTTCAATTGACGGAGATGCGGTCTCCGAACTGAATGGTAAAGCGGGTCAGCGCGGCCTTCCAATCCCGGATGGGCATGGTCCACTTCTGGCTGATGTTGCGCAGCGCCAGGTAGAACAGCTTGGTCAGCGCCTCGTCGCTGGGGAACGAGCCCCGGTTCTTGGTCAGCTTCCTCAGGCTCATGTTCACCGACTCGATGGCATTGGTGGTGTAGATGACCTTGCGGATTTCCGGCGGGTAGTCAAAGAACGGGGTCAAGCGGCTCCAGTTCCTGCGCCAGGACTGGCCGATGGGCAGGTACTCGGCATCCCAGCGGGCCTCGAATTCACCGAGCATCAGCTCGGCCTCTTCGGCGGTGGTGGCCGTGTAGATGCGGCGCAGGTCGGCCGCCACCTCTTTGCGGCGCTTCCATGAGACGTAGTTCAGGCTGTGGCGCACCATGTGAACGATGCACAGTTGCACAACCGCCTGGGGGAAGACGGCCTCGATGGCGTCAGGAAAGCCCTTGAGCCCATCGACGCAGGCGATGAAGATGTCCTGCACGCCCCGGTTGCGCAACTCGGTGACCACCTGCAGCCAGAACTTGGCGCCCTCGGTCTGGGCCAGCCACAGGCCCAGCACCTCCTTGTCGCCCGTCATGGTGATGCCGATGGCCAGGTACACCGCCTTGACCCGCACCGCGCCCTCGCGCACCTTCACATGGATGCAGTCCAGATAGACGATGGGATAAATCGGCTCCAGCGGTCGGGCCTGCCAGGCCTTGACCTCGTCGGCCACGGCATCTGTCACCGAGGAAATCAGGCTGGGTGAGACCTCGGTGCCGTACATCTCTTCGAGGTGGGCCTGTATCTCGCGCACCGTCATGCCACGGGCGTACAGCGAGATGATTTTGTCGTCGAAGCCGGCCCAGCGGGTCTGGTGCTTGGGGATGAGCTGAGGCTCGAAGCTGCCATGGCGGTCGCGGGGCACCTCAATGGGCAACTCGCCGAAATCGCCCTTGAGGGTCTTCTTGCTCTTGCCGTTGCGGGTGTTCCCGCTGGGGTTGGCCACCGCCTCGTTGCGTTCATGGCCCAGGTGCTCAGTCAGCTCAGCGTCCAGGGCTCGCTCGACCAGCAGCTTGGTCAGTTGCTTGAGCAGACCGTTCTCGCCGATGAGGTCTTCGGGCTTCTTGTAGTTGGCCAGCAGGCCAGACAGCAGTTCTTCGGGTACGTCGTGTTTCTTGGTGTTCATTGTGCTTACGGACAGGCCGGCTTACGCCGGCGGTGGATTGTCCGTTTACACAAAATTCTGCACACCCTCCTTGGCGCCAGCATTGTGCCGTCCTCGCCGTACTCTTCGCCTTCCTCGCCCAACACGCGCGCATCCAGGGCTTGAGCGATCGAGAACATCTTTCGAAAAATCTCTGCATCCGGATTCCTGACGGTTATTGCGCCGCAGTCAAAGTAGAACCACGCCATGTTGCCATTGACGTCATGCCCGGAATACGCAGTCCAGACCGCGAGCCCCTCGGCTTCCATCCGTAGCGCCTCACCACCCTGGATATTCACTTCCGCGTAGCCATCGAGACGCATATCCGCGTCGCAAGACAGGTAGGCATCCCAATCCTCCATGGAAATGACCGGGCCGTCCTTGACGAGTGGATCCTGCTTGCGCGTGATATGAACTTCGTAGCCCATGGAATTCCCCCCACCTCTGGTGCTCTGGAGAAAAAGCTCCAACTTCCCTCATTGCCGATTATCGGTTTGCGGCGGAAAAAAGCCGTTCCATGGTCGCGCCCGGGGTCTGGAAAGAACGACTGACGCCCGAACCAGGCCGACCCGCAATCCCCGGACTTTTATTCGCCCGCGCTCTTTTTGTTGATGACGGTCACCTTCCCTTCGCCCTCGACATAGGCCGCTTTTACATTCTCGATCTTGTCGATGCCTTGCTGCCTGAGATAGCCCATCAGCTCCTCTTGCGTGAGGAATTCGCGCCGCATGTTACGGCGCAGCAGCTTGCCATTGCGGATTATTTGCAGTGGTGGCAGGGAAACCAGACGCTCGAAAAATTCAAAGTGGTAACTGAGAGCATTCACAATATAATTGAACCCCATGATAATGAGGATGAGGAAGACGCCATCAGGAATGGCCGTGTAGTCTCCCAGTGAATGGGATGCCGCTGCAGTAATCAACAATATCAGCACCAGATCCATGGTCGCCAACTCGCCGCCAGTACGTCGGGGCATGATGCGCATCAGGAAAAGGATGCCAAAATACAAAATCGCTCCGCGAAGCACCAGCTCCCCCAGCGGAGTTTCAAGTGCGAATATGAGCGACCAGTCTGTTGGCAGGAGCTCCATGCTTCAATTGTGTCGCATTCGCAAGCGCCACTGCCTGAAGGTGAACCAGGCTTCACAATGACCTTCATCGGCAAGAGACGGTCCGACAACAGAGAAAAGAGCTGCTGAGCCGCCTGTCTGTGGGCCGGGGACGTCGCCTCCACACCGCGCCGGGTGAAGGCGGCGGTTTGGCAGCTCTTGCGCCACGTACCGACCCTTGGCCGGCGTTGGCTCGACATCAAAAAGCCGCCCTTGGGCGGCCTGGCGGTGAACGAGGTGGCAGGGGTTCAGGCCCCGGCCTTGCTCGCGGTGTAGCTCCTCTCCATGTTCGCCGCAATGCGCTTTTGCCACTGCGCCGGTCCGGTGATGTGCTGGCTGGTGCCGGTGGCGTCCACGGCGACGGTCACGGGCATGTCGACCACGTCAAACTCATAGATCGCCTCCATGCCCAGGTCTTCAAACGCCACCACGCGGGCGTGCTTGATGGCCTTGCTCACCAGGTAGGCGGCCCCGCCCACGGCCATCAGGTAGGCGCTCTGGTGCTTCTGGATCGCGGCGATGGCCTCGGGGCCGCGGTCCGCCTTGCCGATCATCGCGATCAGGCCGGTTTGCGAGAGCATCATCTCGGTGAACGGGTCCATGCGGGTGCTAGTGGTGGGGCCGGCGGGGCCGACGACTTCATCGCCTACCGGGTCGACCGGGCCGACGTAGTAGATGACGCGGTTGGTGAAGTCCACGGGCAGCTTTTCGCCCTTGGCCAGCAGCCCCTGGATGCGCTTGTGCGCGGCGTCGCGGCCGGTGAGCATCTTGCCGGACAGCAAAATGCGCTCGCCCGACTTCCAGCTGGCCACCTCTTCGCGCGTGAGCTGGTTCAGGTCCACGCGGCGCGATTCGGCGTAGTTGGGCGCCCAGTCGAGCCTGGGGTAGACGTCCAGGCTGGGCGGCGTGAGGTAGGCGGGGCCGGAGCCGTCGAGCACGAAGTGCGCATGGCGCGTGGCAGCGCAGTTGGGGATCATGGCCACGGGCTTGCTGGCGGCGTGCGTGGGGTAGAGGGCGATCTTCACGTCCAGCACGGTGGCCAGGCCCCCCAGGCCCTGTGCGCCTATGCCCAGGGCGTTGACCTTTTCATGCAGCTCCAGGCGCAGTTCTTCCACCTGGGTGAGCTTGTCGCCGCGGCTCGCGCGCTGCTGCAGCTCGTACATGTTCAAGTCTTCCATCAGGCTTTCCTTGGCCAGCAGCGCGGCTTTTTCCGCGGTGCCGCCGATGCCTATGCCCAGCATGCCGGGCGGGCACCAGCCAGCGCCCATGGTGGGCACGGTCTTGAGCACCCAGTCCACCAGGTTGTCGCCGGGGTTGAGCATCGCCAGCTTGGATTTGTTCTCGCTGCCACCGCCCTTGGCCGCGACGGTGACGTCCACGGTGTTGCCCGGCACCAGTTGCACGTGGGTGACGGCGGGGGTGTTGTCCCTGGTGTTCTTGCGCGCGAAGAGCGGATCGGCCACGACGCTGGCGCGCAGGCGGTTGTCGTCAAACAGATAGGCGCGGCGCGTCCCTTCGTTGGCGGCGTCTTCCACGCTTTGGTCGGGGCCGAAGCCCTCGAAGCGCACGTCCATGCCGATCTTGAGAAAGACGTTGACGATGCCGGTGTCCTGGCAGATCGGGCGGTGGCCCATGGCGCTCATCTTGCTGTTGGTGAGGATCTGCGCCATTGCGTCCTTGGCGGCGGGGCTTTCCTCGCGCTCGTAGGCCCGCACCAGATGCTGGATGTAGTCCGTGGGGTGGTAGTAGCTGATGAACTGCAGGGCGGCGGCGATGGATTCCACCAGGTCGTCGTAGCGGATGATCGTGGTTGTGGTCATGGGCAGAGGGCGTGGAGTCAAGGGCTGGCGCGCTGGAAGCGCGCCGCGGTTGGGCGTATGCTGACGGCGAAGGCACGCCGCGTGCACCCCTCTATTTTGACAGTGGAGCAGGCTATGAGAAACGCGACCATTGCATGTGTCTCGGTAACCCTGTTGGCCTTGTCGCTTGCGGCATGTGACCGACTGAGCGATGAAAACGAGGGCGAAGCATCGCCGACCTACGGCTTGACAGCGGACGAGGAGGTGATCTCCGAGCCAGGCAGCACGCCTGAACCGGCGCGCACAGCATCCGCGCAGGCTGCGTTCGCGCCAGCGCAGGAACGGCGCCCGGCGCAGTCTGGCAAGCTCAATCATCCGGCGGCGGCTGCCAGCACCAAGCACCTGCAAGCCGTGCACATCATGGATCCAAGCGGCTTTGCCCAACCCGTCGTGGCGGCGAACGCGCAGATTCCGCAGGGCTGGAAGCTGGTGGGTGGCATCCAGTGGAACCCGGGCACACCCTGCGGCAACAATCAGCTGCGCATCAACTGGGGCGCGGTCGCGCCCGATCAGATCACCGCCATCGGTGCGCTGCCGGGCTTCAACTGGCAGGTGGCCGGTGCGGCGCAGCAGTTCAACCCGTGCCCGGTGGTGGCGGTACGCGGTGCACGCGAGTTTCTGGAAGCCACCGCGCGCAATCTGCGCCAGGGGGCGCAAATCCAGGGCTATGAAGACCAGACCGCCGAGGCGATGCGCCAGCTCAAGCAGCCTCTGACTGCGGGCAAGCAACTTGATGCCGGGCAGCTTCTGATTGCCTATACCGAAAACGGCGTCCCGATGCAGGAGCTGCTGCGGGCGGCGGTGCACTTCAGCACCGTCGGAAGCTCGACGATGGGGCAGGTTTACATGGTGTATGGGCACCGGGCGCGTGCCGGGCAGCTCGATGCCGAACTGTTTTCCACCGTGGTGGCGAGCGTGCAGGGCAACCCCGAATGGCAGCAGGCGGCGATGACGCGCATCAGCAAAGCCATCAAGCAGCACCACGACGGCATCAACGCCGACATCAACGCCTGGAACGCACGCGAGATGGCCAAGATCAACGCGCGTGGCGCGGCCGATCGTGCGGCGATACGCGCGCAGACGAACCGCGAGATTGCCGCGATCAACAGCCAGACGGCGGCCAACACCGCAGCCACCAACGACCGCATCCACCGCCGCACGCTTGAAGGCATAGGCGAGTACAACACCTACAACGGCGTCGGCGGCAGCACGGTGCAAAGCAGTATCCACGGCGGCGCACGGGTGTTTCAGGATGCGAACAATCCGAACAGGGCCTACAGCACCGACCAACCTTACGCGCAGCCGTCCGGCGGCTATGTGGAGTTGGAGCGCAGGCGTTGATGCGCCGGGTCACTCCCGCGCGGCAACCGGTTTTTCAGAGAAAGAAGCAAAGAAGCGACATGACGAAGACACGCATCGAACACGACACCCTGGGCAACGTGGAGGTGCCCGCCGATCACCTCTGGGGCGCGCAGACGCAGCGCTCCAAGCAGAACTTCGCCATCAGCGGCGAGCACCAGCCGGCCGAGATCATCCATGCGCTGGTGACGGTGAAGAAGGCGTCGGCCAAGGTCAATCACGCCCTGGGCCTGATGGACGAGAAGAAGACGAACGCCATCATTGCCGCCGCCGATGAGGTGCTGGCGGGCCAGCATCCGGATGAATTCCCGCTGGTGGTCTGGCAGACCGGCTCGGGCACGCAAACCAACATGAATGTCAATGAGGTGCTGGCCAACCGCGCCAGCGAATTGATGGGCGGCGAGCGCGGCGAGGCGCGTCTGGTGCACCCCAACGACGACGTGAACAAGAGCCAGTCGAGCAACGACGTCTTCCCGACCGCGATGCACGTGGCGGCGGTCGATGCGATCACGCACAAGCTGCTGCCGGCCCTCCAGAAGCTGCACGCCACGCTGGCGGCCAAGGCCCAGGCGTTTGACGACATCGTGAAAATCGGCCGCACCCACTTGCAGGATGCCACGCCGCTCACGCTGGGCCAGGAGATCTCCGGCTGGGCCGCGCAGCTTGCGCATGGCGAGGCGCACATCCGCGCCGCGCTGCCGCACTTGAGCGAGCTGGCGCTGGGCGGCACGGCGGTGGGCACGGGGCTGAATGCGCCCAAGGGCTATGCCGAGCAGGTCGCGGCAGAGCTGGCGCGCCTGACCGGGCTGCCCTTCGTGACGTCGCCCAACAAGTTTGAATCGCTCGCGTCCTGCGACGCGCTGGTGCATGCGCACGGCGCGCTCAAGACGCTGGCGGCCAGCCTGATGAAGATCGCCAACGACGTGCGCTGGCTGGCCAGCGGCCCGAGGAGCGGCATTGGCGAGATCACCATTCCCGAGAACGAGCCGGGCTCTTCCATCATGCCGGGCAAGGTCAATCCCACGCAGTGCGAGGCGCTGACCATGCTGGCCGCCCAGGTGCTGGGCAATGACGTGGCGATCAACGTGGGCGGCTCCAGCGGCAACTTCGAGCTGAACGTGTTTCGCCCCATGATTGCCTGGAACTTCTTGCAGAGCGTGCGCCTGCTGGCCGATGGCATGGTGAGCTTCAACGACCATTGCGCCGCAGGCATCGAAGCCAACCGCGCGCGCATCGATGAGCTGGTGGGGCGCTCGCTGATGCTGGTGACCGCGCTCAACACCCACATCGGCTACGACAAGGCAGCCAAGATCGCCAAGAAGGCGCATCATGAGGGCACCAGCCTGCGCGAATCGGCACTGGCCCTGGGCTTTCTCACGGCCGAGCAGTTTGACGAATGGGTGGTGCCAGGCAAGATGGTAGGGCGGTAAGCTCCTTGATAGATAGCTTGAAGCGCATGCTGGTAAAGCGTTTGAGGCCGATTTGACTGAAATTCTTGCGCCGGACTCCTTTCTTGTGGCGCCGTTCAGGGCAGGGGCGGTGCGGTGGTGAAGCTGCCGTTCTTCAGCATCGGCCACTCCACGCACAGCCTGGAGGAATTCGCCGCACTGCTGCGCGAGCCCGGCGTGCAGCGGGTGGTGGACATCCGCAGTCTGCCCGGTTCGCGCCGCTACCCGCAGTTCAACCGCGAAGCCCTGGCTGAGGGCCTGGCGCAGCATGGCCTGGAGTACGAGCACGTGGCGCTGCTGGGCGGGCTGCGCAGCAAGACCGCGGGCGTGCCGCGCGAGACCAACGCCTGGTGGGAAAACGCCAGCTTTCACCGCTATGCCGACTACGCCTGCACGCCGGCGTTTGCCGAAGGTCTCGCGCACCTGATCGCCATCGGGCGCCGCCAGCGCTGCGCCATGATGTGCTCCGAGGTGCTGTGGTGGCGCTGCCACCGCCGCATCGTCACCGACCACCTGCTGGCGCGCGGCGAAACGGTCTGGCACATCATGC
This sequence comes from Comamonas flocculans, assembly GCF_007954405.1. Classification (NCBI taxonomy): domain Bacteria; kingdom Pseudomonadati; phylum Pseudomonadota; class Betaproteobacteria; order Burkholderiales; family Comamonadaceae; genus Comamonas; species Comamonas flocculans. The sequence continues at coordinate 3,319,773 of NZ_CP042344.1, forward strand.
CGCCGGACAAGCTGGACGCGGCGCACCTGTCCGAAGGGGCGGTGGTGGGGGAAGGCGGCCGCATCACCTACCCGCCCGCCCGGCCGGCACCGGGTGCGGCGTGAGCTGAAGCGGCGTCGTTCAGCGCCCTGGCGCGCTGCCGTGGGCCCCGGCTTCCCGGCGGGCCGGCGGACAACGGCTCAGGGCTGCTCGCCGATGCGTCCGAGCAGCAGGTATTCCATGATGGCCTTTTGCACGTGCATGCGGTTTTCCGCCTCGTCCCAGACGACGGACTGCGGGCCATCGATGACTTCGGCGCTCACTTCCTCGCCGCGGTGCGCGGGCAGGCAGTGCATGAAGAGGGCGTCGGGCTTGGCCGCGGCCATCATCGCTTCGTCCACGCACCAGTCGGCAAAGGCCTTGCGCCGGGCTTCGTTCTCGGCCTCGTAGCCCATGCTGGTCCAGACGTCGGTGGTGACCAGGTCGGCACCCTGGCAGGCCTGCCTGGGGTCCTTGAAAATCTTGTAGCAGCCCACGCGCGGCTGGCGCTCGCCAAAGGCCAGTTTCTCGTCCACCTCATAGCCGCTGGGCGTGCTCAGGTGCACCGTGAAGCCCAGCAGGTCGGCCGCCTGCAGCCAGGTGTTGGCCATGTTGTTGCCGTCGCCCACCCAGGTGACCACCTTGCCGGCAATCGCGCCGCGATGCTCGATGTAGGTGAACAGGTCGGCCATGATCTGGCAGGGGTGGAATTCATTGGTCAGGCCGTTGATCACCGGCACGCGCGAATGCTCGGCAAAGCGTTCCAGGCGATCTTGCCCGAAGGTGCGGATCATCACGATGTCCGTCATGCGGCTGATGACCCGGGCGGTGTCCTCGATGGATTCGGAGCGGCCGAGCTGGCTGTCGGTGCTGGTCAGGTTGACCACCGTCCCGCCAAGCTGCCCCATGCCCGCCTCGAAGCTCACGCGCGTGCGCGTGCTGGCCTTCTCGAAGATCATCGCCAGGGTGCGGTCCACCAGCGGGTGGTACTTCTCGTAGCTCTTGAACTTGCGCTTGATCAGCGCGGTACGGGCAAACAGGTAGGCATATTCGTCGGCGCTGAAGTCGCTGAACTGCAGGTAATGCTTCATGGTGTGCCTCGTTTACTGCGACAGGAAGTTGCGCACCACGGGGTTGAGCCGAGCGACGATCTCGTCGGCCTCGGCGCGCGTGAGAATGAGCGGCGGCACGATGCGGATCACGCGGTCGGCGGTGACCGAAATCAGCAACCCGGCCTGCGCCGCCATGCCGATGAGCGCGCCGCAGGGGCGGTCCAGCTCCACGCCTATCATCAGGCCGCGCCCGCGCACCTGGGTGACGGCCTTGATGTCCGCCAGGGCTTCGCCCAGGCGGGCGCGCAGGTATTCGCCCACCGCGCTGGCATTGGCCAGCAGGCCGTCTTCTTCCATGATGGTGATGGTTTCCACCCCCGCGCGCATCGCCAGCGGATTGCCGCCAAAAGTGGTGCCGTGGTTGCCCGGCTGCAGCACCTCGGCGGCCGCACCGCGCGCCAGCACCGCGCCCACGGGCACGCCCGAGGCCAGGCCCTTGGCCATGCTCATCACGTCGGGCACGATGTCGGCCCACTGGTGGGCGAACCACTTGCCGGTGCGCCCCATGCCGCACTGGATCTCATCGAGCATCATCAGCCAGCCCTTGGCATTGCAGAGCTTGCGCACCTGCTGCATGTAGGCCGGATCCACCGGGTGCAGACCGCCTTCGCCCTGGATGGGCTCCATCAGCACCGCCACGATGTCGGGGTGCTGGGCCGCAGCCGCCTCCAGCGCCGCGATGTCGTCCACCGGCACGCGCACGAACCAGTCGGGCAGGGCGCCAAAGCCGTCGCGCACCTTGGAGTTGGCGGTCGCGGCCATGGTGGCGATCGAGCGGCCGTGGAACGCGTGCTCATAGACCACGATGCGCGGGCGCTGCACGCCCCGGTCCACGCCGTGCTTGAGGGCGATCTTGATCGCCGCCTCGTTTGCCTCCAGACCGGTGCTGCAGAAGAACACCTTGTCCATGTGCGCGCGCTCGCACAGCAGCGCAGCCAGGCGCTCCTGCCCCGGCACCTGGTAGTAGTTGGAGCAATGGATCAGCCTGGCCAGCTGCTCCTGCAGGGCGGGCACCAGCCTGGGGTGGTCGTGCCCCAGCGTGCTCACCGCAATGCCGGCCAGCGCGTCCAGGTACTCCTTGCCGTTTATGTCCCACACGCGCACGCCCTTGCCTCGCTCCAGCGCGATGGGCACCCGGTTGTAGGTGTTCATCACATGCGAGGCCATGGCAGCAGTCGGTGCGTTCATGCAATATCTCCGGACAGGCGCAGGTGCGAAGACCTGCAGGAAAAAGCCTGTGATTCTAGGCGCCCGCGATTGCGGGCGTGCGGGCGACCTGGCGCCACGGTTCAACTCTTGTATAAGAGTTACAATGGGCGGTTTGCTGCTGCAGCCTGCAGCAGGCATCTTCACCGCTGCCGTGCATTGATGGTTGCAACCACTCACCAAGAATTTTTCATACAGGGCGTGACGCGCGACGGCAGGCGCTTTCGCCCCAGCGATTGGGCCGAGCGGCTGGCAGGCGTGATGGGGCAGTTTCGCCCCGGCGGAGCGTCGTCATCGCCGCAGGCACACCTGAGCTACTCCCCCTGGTGCGTGCCCACCAGCGTCAACGGCGTCAGCTGCGTGGTGGTCAGCACCGAACTGCGCGATCACGAGCCCATGGCCTGGGACTTCGTGATGAACTTCGCGCGCGACAACGACCTGCAGGTAAGCGAAGCCTGCCTGCTGGACAAGCGCTGAGGCCGGGGCCAGGCCGCAGCCCTCGCCCCCCCCCGCGCGGGCACAAAAAAACCGCCCTGGGGCGGTTTTCTTGCTTCTGCGACAGCGCACCCGTTACAAACGGCAGGCGCCGGGGCGCCCGTGCGTGCAACCCGTAGAGCTCAGGCTGCGTTGGCCAGGGCCTTGACCTTGGCGGACAGGCGGCTCTTGTCGCGAGCGGCCTTGTTCTTGTGGAAGATGCCCTTGTCGGCGATCGAGTCGATGACCGACTGCGCCTTGGCGAAGGCTTCGCTCGCCTTGGTCTTGTCGCCGGTGAGAACGGCCTTTTCGACGTTCTTCACGAAGGTGCGGTACCTCGAGCGCAGCGAGGTGTTGTGCGCATTGAGCTTGACGTTCTGGCGCGCGCGCTTGCGGCCCGACGCAAGGCGCGGATTCTTCTTGACTGGCTTGGCTGATGCCATGAAAGTGTTCCTTGTAGTGTCTGTGGATGATGTCGCAAAACCGGGTATTGTAATTTATAGCGCGCGGTTCGACAACGCCTGGGCGCGGCGCATACACTCGCGCCGGTGTCTCTGCTCAAAGCCGCTTCCACCGTCTCGCTGCTGACCCTGGCCTCGCGCATCACCGGGCTGGCGCGCGACCTGTTGATGGCGGCCGTCTTCGGCGCCAACATCTTCACCGACGCCTTCAACGTGGCGTTTCGCATCCCCAACCTGTTTCGCCGCCTGTTTGCCGAAGGCGCATTCAGCCAGGCCTTCGTGCCGGTGCTTGCCGCGCACCGCGAGCGCCACGGCGTGGCCGACACCCGCCGGCTGATCGACGCCGTCGGCACCGCGCTGCTGTGCGCCCTGGTGCTGACCAGCGTGGCGGGCATGCTGGGCGCGCCGCTGCTGGTCTGGGCGCTGGCCAGTGGGCTGCGCCAGGACCCGGCGGGGTTTGATGCCGCCATCTTCATGACGCGCTGGATGTTCCCCTACATCGGCTTCATGTCGCTGGTGGCGTTTGCGGCGGGCATCCTCAACACCTGGAAGCGCTTTGCCGTGCCGGCCGTCACGCCCGTGCTGCTGAACCTGTGCATGATCGCCGCGGCCTGGTGGGGTGCGCCCTGGCTGGCGGCGCGGGGCGTGCAGCCCATTTTTGCCATGGTCGGCGGGGTCATGGGCGGAGGGCTGCTGCAGCTCGTGGTGCAGCTGGCTGCGCTGCGCCGCCTGCGCCTGCTGCCGCGCATGCACCTGCTGCCGGCGCGCATCCTGGCCGCCTGGAGAGACCCGGGCGTGCGCCGCATCCTGAGCTTGATGGCGCCGGCGGTGCTCGGGGTGGGGGTGGCACAGCTGTCGCTGATGATCAACACCCAGATTGCCTCTTACCTTGCGCCGGGCAGCGTCACCTGGCTGTTCTACGCCGACCGCCTGATGGAGTTCCCGACGGCCTTGCTCGGCGTGGCGCTGGGCGTGGTGCTGGCGCCGCAGCTGTCGGGCGCGCTGGCGCGCGGCGACGGCGAGCAGTATTCGGCCATGCTGGACTGGGGCCTGCGCATGGTGGTGCTGCTGGCCGTGCCCTGCGCGGTGGGCCTGCTGGTGCTCGCGCGCCCGCTGGTGGCCACGTTGTTTCACTACGGCGCGCTCACCGATGCCGACGTGCTGCACATCGCCACCGCGCTGATGGGGTATGGTGTGGGCTTGGTGGGGCTGGTGGCCGTCAAGGTGCTGGCCCCGGGTTATTACGCCAGCCAGGACATGCGCACCCCGGTGCGCATTGCCATTGTGGTGCTGGTCGTCACCCAGCTGCTCAACGCCTTGCTGGTGCCGTGGATGGCACATGCCGGTCTTGCCCTGTCCATTGCGCTGGGCGCCCTGGTCAACGCCGTCTGGCTGCTGTTCGGGCTGCGCCGCTCGGGCCGCTACCGGCCGCGCCCGGGCTGGCCGGCCTTGCTGGCGCGCGTGGCGCTGGCGGCGGCGGCGCTCGCGCTGCTGCTGGCCTGGAGCGCGACGCAATTCGACTGGATTGCGCTGCGGGCACGTCCCTTGCACCGTGTGGGGCTCTTGGCGGCCGTCCTGCTGGGTTCGGCCATGGCGTACTTCGGGGTGCTCGCCGCCTCGGGATTGAAATGGGCGCAATTTGCGCGTCGCTGATGAAATGGGCTGCCCCTACACCGCTTGAATACTTCACCACGCTGGTGCGCAGCGGCGAAGCCATGCCGCTGCTGGAAACCGTCGCCAGCATTGCCCAGGACGATGAGCCGCAACTGGACCTGCAGGCGCTGGTCACCGAGGTGGACACGCTGCTGCTGCGCCTGAAGAATCGCCTGCCCGCAGATGCCGGCCCCTTGACCCGGCTGCGCATGCTGCACCATTTCTTCTATACCGAGCTGGGCTTTGCCGGTAACCGCAACGACTACTACGCGGTGCAGAACAGCTACCTGCACGAGGTGCTGCGCACGCGCATGGGCATACCGGTGTCGCTCGCGGTGATCTGGCTGGAGCTGGCGCGCGGCGTGAAGCTCAAGGCCGACGGCGTGTCCTTTCCGGGGCATTTCCTGCTCAAGGTGCGCCTGCCCGACGGCTACGTGGTGCTGGACCCCTTGAGCGGCAAGTCGCTATCGCCTGAAGAGATTGCCGAGCAGCTCGAGCCGCTGCGCAAGTTCCTCAACGACGACACCGACGAAGAGCTGCCGCTGGCGCTGTACCTGCAGGCGGCATCGGCGCGCGACATCGTGGCGCGCATGCTGCGCAATCTCAAGGAAATCCACCGCGGCAACCAGGACTGGCCGCGCCTCATCGCGGTGCAGGACCGCATGCTGGTGCTCGACCCCCAGGCCTGGAGCGAATGGCGCGACCGCGGCATGGCCCACGTCGAAGCGGGCGACGACGACCGGGCCGCGTCCGACCTGCAGACCTATCTGGACCACATGCCCCAGGCCGCCGATGCGTTCGAGGTGCAGACGCTGATACGGCGGCTGGCGGGGAACTGACCGAAAAAAACGCCGCCCGCGCGTCGGGGGCGGCGTGCGGCGGATCAGTCCGCCTTGACCGCCAGCACCGGGCAGGGCACGTTGAGCAGGATCTCCTGCGCCATGCTGCCCAGCAGCAGCTTGCCCACGGGGTTGCGCTTGCGCAGGCCGATGACCAGCACGCTCACCTGCAGGGTCTGCACCATCTCCTCGATTTCCTCGATGGCGCTGTTGCCGCGCACGAAGACCTTGAGCTCGGCCTTGATGGGCAGGGATGCGAGGCGCTCCTCGACGCGTTCGACTTCGTAGCCGGAGACGACGTTGGGGTCTTCGCTGCGCCCGCCGGGGCCGGCGTTGATGACCACCAGCTGTTCGTTGTTCTGGGTGGCTAGTTCTATGCCCTTGTCCAGTGCAGCCTGGCCTTCCGGGCGGGGTACGTACGCGACGAGAACAGTCATGTGCTTTCCTGCTGGTGTTGTTGTGAAATGACAGCTTTGATTATGCAGGATAGGGCCCGCGCGTGGCCAGTGGTCGAGGCCGGCGGCTCAGACCAGCTGGGCGGCCGCGAGCTCCTTCTTGGCATAGGCATAGAGCAGCGGCGCCGCCACCAGGCCCGCTGGGCCGTAGATGGCCTCGGCGACGAACAGCACGGTGAGCAGCTCCCACACGCGGATGTGGGTGCGCTGGCCGACGACGCGCGCGTTGATCACGTATTCGGCCTTGTGGATCAGGATCAGGAAGGCCAGACAGGCCGCAGCGGTGATGGGCGAGACCGAAAGGCCAACCAGCGTGATGACCGCGTTGCACACCAGATTGCCGACGATGGGAATCAGCCCGCCGACGAAGGTCAGCGTGATCAGCATCGCGGTGTAGGGCAGTTTCTGGCCCCACAGCGGCAGCACCAGCAGCAGGAAAATGGCGGTCAGCGTAGTGTTGAAGGCCGCGATCCAGAACTGCGCGGCAACAATCTGGCGAAAGGCCTCGCCCAGGCGCGATGCGCGTACCGTGAGCTGCTGCACCAGCGGCCCGCCTCCCGGCCCCGGGTGGCCGATCGCCGCCAGCGCGCCCACGATGCCGCCCACGTAGGCATAGAGCAGCCCGCCCAGCCAGGCCCGGCCCGCGCTGGCCAGCGCGCCGGCCTTGGCGCCCAGGTAGCTGGCGAGGGCGCGCTGGATCTCGGCCGCGCCTTCGGGCAGCTGGTCGCCGATCTCGGGAGGCAGCTTCTCGCGCAGCTCCAGCACCGTGTGGGCCAGGAAGTCCAGCAGCTCGCGGTACTGCAGCGGCGCGCCGATGATGTAGCTGCGCGAGCGCGACAGCGCTATCGCCAGCAGCAGCAGCGGGGCAAACATGACCAGCGCGGCGGCCAGGTTTTCCACCTTGAAGGGCAGCTGCGGCTGCACCCCGCCGAAGACCCTGACCAGCCAGCGCGTCAGCAGAAAGCCCAGGCAGGCGCTGAGCAGGCCGGCCAGCAGGCCGAAGTGCATGACCAGCAGCAGCGCGCCGACCATGAGCACGTGGCTGGCGGCCACGATGGGGGAGGCAGCGGTGTCGGGAAAGCGACTCAAGCGGGTATCCGTGTTGGCAGGGCGGGCGCCACCTCAGCTGATGGTCACGGCCGCGCCGTTGGCGCGCGGGCCCACCACGCCTATGGTGTGCACGCTCTCGCCGTGCGCCTGCAGGGTGGCGCTCACCTGCGCGGCCGCCTGCGCCGCGACCACCACCACCATGCCGATGCCGTTGTTGAAGGTGCGGTTCATCTCGATGTCGTCCACGCCCGCCGTTGCCTGCAGCCAGGCGAAGAGCTCGCTGCGCGGCCAGCTGTCTGCCGTCAGGTGCGCGGCCAGGTGCGCGGGCAGCACGCGCGGGAGGTTCTCCAGCAGCCCGCCGCCGGTGATGTGGGCCAGCGCCCTGATTGCGCCTTCATGCTCGGCGAATGCCGCCAGCACGCTCTTGACGTACAGCCGCGTGGGCTGCATCAGCGCCTGGCGAAACGGCTGTCCGTCGAGCGTGGTCGGCAGCGTGCCGCCCGCGCGCTCCAGGCATTTGCGCACCAGTGAAAAGCCGTTGGAATGCACGCCGCTGGAGGCCAGGCCCAGCACCACGTCGCCCGCCTGCACGCGGTCGCCGGCGAGGATGCTGGATTTTTCGACCACGCCGACGGCAAAGCCCGCAAGGTCGTATTCACCATCGGGGTACATGCCGGGCATCTCGGCCGTTTCGCCGCCGATCAGCGCGCAGCCCGAGAGCTCGCAGCCGCGCGCAATGCCGCCAATCACCGCCGCGGCGGTATCGACGTCGAGCTTGCCGCAGGCGAAATAGTCCAGGAAGAACAGCGGCTCGGCCCCTTGCACCAGCACGTCGTTGACGCTCATGGCCACGAGGTCTATGCCCACCGTGTCGTGCATGTTCCACTCGAAAGCCAGCTTGAGCTTGGTGCCCACGCCATCAGTGCCCGAGACCAGCACCGGTTCCTTGTAGCGCCTGGGCACTTCAAAGAGGGCGCCAAAGCCGCCGATGCCGGCCATCACGCCCTCGCGCAAGGTCTTTTTCGCCAGCGGCTTGATGCGCTCCACCAGGGCGTCGCCGGCATCGATGTCGACGCCGGCATCTTTGTAGGAAATCGGGGGCTGCGCGGCAGAGAGGCTCATGAAGGGGGCGCGCCGCAAGCGGCATCGGGGATTGCACGGGGGAAGGGCGCAATTCTAGGCGATGCGCCCCCGGCTACGCGGCTGCGGGCCGCCTGCGGGGGCGGGGCGGCTGCGCCCTAGAATTGCCGCTTCAGCAAAACCCGAACCGCCGCAGGCACCTGCCGCGGCGCAGCATCGCCCTCCATGCACATCAGACCGGTCCTGAACCGCAGACGGCCCCTGCCATGAAGCAGCTGGTCCTGGACATCGGCGTGGCCGCCGGCCCGACGATGGAGAACTTCCTGGTGGCGGGCAATCGGCAGGCGTGGCAGCACATCCAGGGCATGCTCGATGCACCGGCGCAGCCGGCCACGCCCGTCTACCTCTGGGGCGAGCAGGGCACGGGCAAGTCGCACCTGCTCAGGGCCGCGGTGCAGGCGCTGGGCAATGCCGGTGCCAGGGTGGGCTGGATGGATGCGGGCGTTGCCGACCCGGGCGCTTTCGACGAGGCCTGGGACGCCGTTGCGCTGGACGACGTGCACCGCTACGACGCTCGCCAGCAGGCGGCGGCCTTCAACTGGTTCATCAACGCCGGCAACCCCGCCAGCGGCGCCGCGCGCCTGGTGCTTGCGGCCGGGCGCCTGCCGCCCGCTGACCTGCCGCTGCGCGAGGACCTGCGCAGCCGCCTGGGCTGGGGCCACGTGTTCCGGCTCGAAGCGCTGCACGAGGCCCAGTGCCGGCAGGTGCTGCAGCGGCAGGCCGCGCAGCGCGGCATCGCGCTGAGCGCAGAGGTGCTCGAATACATGCGGGCGCACTTTGCGCGCGACCTGGGCAGCCAGATGCGGCTGCTCGAACGCCTGGACCGCTTTGCGCTGCGCACCCAGCGCCTGATCACCCTGGCCCTGCTGCGCGCCATGCTGCAGGACGAACCCATCGCGGCGGAAACCCCTTGACCGCCGCAAGCCCCACGCCCACGCAGCGGCCGCGCCTGGCCCTGTTCGACCTGGACCACACGCTGCTGCCGCTGGATTCGGACTACGAATGGGGTGAATTCACCATCCGCCTGGGCTGGTGCGAGCGCGAGGCCTTCGGCCGGCGCAACCAGGCCTTCTTCGAGGCCTACCAGGCCGGCCGCCTGGACGTGCACGACTACGTGCGCTTTGCCACCGAGGCCCTGCGCCAGCGCGGCCGGGCGGCGGCCGAGGCGGCGCATGCGCAGTTCATGCAGACGGTGATCGCGCCGGCCATCCGCCCCGCCGCGCTCGCGCTGCTGGCACGCCACCGCGCGCAGGGCGACACCGTGGTGCTGGTGACCGCGACCAACGAGTTCGTCACGCGCCCCATCGCCCGCGCGCTGGGCGTGGAGCACCTGATCGCGGTGGAGCTGGCGCGCGACGCCGAAGGCTGGTACAGCGGCGAGATTCTGGGCGTGCCCTCGATGCGCGAAGGCAAGGTGGCGCGCCTGCAACAGTGGCTGCAGGCGCGCGGGCTGAGCCTCGCGCAGACCGAATCGACCTTCTACAGCGACTCGATCAACGACCTACCGCTGCTCGAGCGCGTGGACCACCCCGTGGCCACCAACCCCGACGAGCGCCTGCGCGCGATTGCCCGCGAGCGCCATTGGCCCATACTGGATCTGTTCGACGAGACCCCATGATCAAGACCTTCATAGACAAACTGCTGGGCAAGCGCGCCGGCGCGAAAAACCCTTTCGGCAAACGCGAGGAGGTGCCGGCGAGCGTGCACCACATCGACCCGGCCCTGGTGGACAAACGGGCGCTGGAGGTGGTGGCCACGCTGAAGAAGGCGGGCCACGAGGCCTACATCGTCGGCGGCGCGGTGCGCGACCTGTTGCTGGGTTTGAAGCCCAAGGACTTCGACGTGGCCACCGACGCCACACCCGAGCAGGTCAAGGCGCTCTTCCGGCGCGCCTTCATCATCGGGCGGCGCTTTCGCATCGTGCACGTGGTGCATGGGCGCGGGCGCGAACACGAGGTGATCGAGGTGTCCACCTTTCGTGCCTACCTCGACCATGCGGCGGCCGAACATGTGCAGGGCAATGAAAAGACCAGCAAGGCCGAGCTGTCGGGCATGCGCCACGCGGTGGACGCGTCGGGGCGGGTGCTGCGCGACAACGTCTGGGGGCCGCAGGAAGAGGACGCGGCGCGGCGCGACTTCACCGTCAACGCGATGTACTACGACCCGCAGACGCAGATCGTGGTGGACTACCACAAGGGCATACAGGACGCGCAAAAACGCGTGCTGCGCATGATCGGCGACCCCGAGCTGCGCTACCACGAAGACCCGGTGCGCATCATCCGCGCGGCGCGTTTTGCCGCCAAGCTCGATGCGCTCGGCTTCACGCTGGAGCCGCGCACCGCCAGGCCGCTGGTGGCCTGCGAGCACCTGCTGCGCGACATCCCGCAAAGCCGGCTGTTCGACGAAATGCTCAAGCTGCTGCAGACCGGGCATGCGCTCGCGTCGGTGGCGCAGCTCAGGAAGCTGGGGCTGGAAAAGGGCATCTACCCGCTGCTGGACATCGTGGTCGAACGCGCCGCTCTGCCGCTGGTGCGCGGCGTGCTGCAGGACACCGACCGGCGCGTCAAGGAAGGCAAGGCGGTGGCGCCCAGCTTCCTGCTGTCGTGCGTGCTCTGGCCCGACGTCAAGGCCGGCTGGGAGCGTCACCAGCAGGCCGGCGAGCACCCCTTCCCGGCGCTGCAGGCGGCCATCGACGAGGTCTTCGCCCAGCGCATCGGCGACGTGTCCGGGCGCGGCAAGCTGGCCGCGGACATGCGCGAGATCTGGGTCATGCAGCCGCGCTTTGAGCGGCGCACCGGCCACGGCGCGCACAGCATGGTGGCGCACATCCGCTTTCGCGCCGGCTTCGACTTCCTGCGCCTGAGGGCCGACAGCGGCGAGGTGGCCGAAGAGCTGGTCAGCTGGTGGCAGCAATTCTCGCTGGCCGACGAAGAGCGGCGCAGCGACATGCTCGACCAGCTGCGCGACGAGCAGCGCCAGCGCTCGCGCCAGCGCAAGAGCGGCCCGGCGCGCACGGGCAGCAGCGCGCCCGAGTCCGAGCCCGACGCCAGCGCTGAGGGCACTGCCGAGCCCGCGCCCAGGAAGCGCCGCCGGCGCCGGCGCAAGCCCGCCAGCGCCGACGCCAGTCAGGGCACGCCGCGCGAGCCGTGAAGGCCTGCATCGGCCTGGGCGCCAACCTGGGCGACGCCCGGGCCAGCCTGCGCCAGGCGGTGCATGCGCTGGCGGCGCTGGAGCAAACGCGGCTGCTGGCCGTCTCTTCGCTGTACCGCAGCGCGCCGGTGGATGCCGGCGGCCCCGACTACCTCAACGCCGTCGCCTGCCTGGACACCGCCCTGCAGCCGCTGGCGCTGCTGCACGCCCTGCAGGCCCTGGAAAACGCCGCCGGGCGCGAGCGCCCCTACCGCAACGCGCCGCGCACGCTGGACCTGGACTTGCTGCTCTATGGCGAGCTCAGGCTGGCTACTCAAGAGCTGCGCCTGCCGCACCCGCGCATGAACGAGCGCGCCTTCGTGCTGCTGCCGCTGGCCGAGCTGGCGCCGCAGCGGGTCAGCGCCGCGCAGCTGGCCCAGGTGGCCGGTCAGCGCATCGAAAGGGTGGCGGCGCCTGCGGCGTGGGTGCAGGCTCAGTATCAAGATTGATAGCTGTTAGCACCTGTCCATCAAGGTTTTCAGATAGTTTTATATCTGAAACCGTTTCCAGGAAAGCGCCAACAGCTATTGTTTTTCTTCCAGCGCTGCAGGCCGCGCTTCAGCCGCGCTGCTTGTCCGCCTCGGTCAGGAAGGCATCGGCAAGGAAGGCGCCTTCGGGCAGGCCGCGCCCGCCCTCGAAGCTGGCGCGCGCCGCCTCCACCATCAGCGGGCTGCCGCAGGCATAGACCTCGTGGCCCGAGAGGTCGGCGAAATCGTCCAGCACCGCCTGGTGCACCAGGCCGGCGCGCCCGCTCCAGGCGTCTTCGGGCAGGGCGTCGGAGACCACCGGCACGTAGGCAAGCCGGGGCATTTGCGCCAGCTGCTCGCGCACCCAGGCGTCCAGGTAGAGGTCGCGCGGGCGGCGCACGCCCCAGTAGAGCGTGGCCGGGCGCCGGCTTTCGGTGAACTGCAGGTGCTCGATCAAGGCCTTGATCGGCGCCAGGCCGGTGCCCGAGGCCAGCAGCACGATGGGCTTGTCGCTGTCCTCTTGCAGGCGAAAGCTGCCGAAGGGCCCCTCGATGCGCAGGATGTCCTTTTCCTTCATCGCGCTGAAGGCATGGTCGGTAAAGCGCCCGCCGGGCGTGTGGCGCAGGTGCAGCTCCAGCCCCGGCGCGGCTTCCTGGGTGTGGGGCGCGTTGGCAATGGAATAGGCGCGGCGGCTGCCGTCGCGCAGGATGAACTCCACGTACTGCCCGGCAAAGTAGCCGAAGTTGGCGCCATTGGGCAGGCCCATGCGGGCGATGATCACGTCCTCGGTCACGCGCTGCAGCGCGTTCACGCGCACCGGGAACTTGCGCACCGGAAAGCTGTCGGCGTCCGTCACCTGCTCGCTGTAGAGCACCAGGTCCGATTCGGCGAAGGTGCTGCAGGCCAGCACCAGGCCCTGCTGCGCCTCCTGCGCGCCCAGCGCCTGGCTGGAATGCGCGCGCATGTGCATCTGGCCGCTGACCATGCGGCATTTGCACGAACCGCAGGCGCCGTCCTTGCAGCCATAGGGCATGGCGACGTTCTGGCGGATGGCGGCGGCCAGCACGGTTTCATCGGCGTGGACTTCAAAGCGGCGCCCACTGGGCAGCACGGTGACCTGGAAGACGGAATCTGGGACGGACATGGACACGGCTATGCTCTGCGACGTTGTCAAACTGCGGGGCCACCGATTTTGCCTGTGCGCCAAAACCCCCTGGGCTGCCTGCCCTCGCGCTTTCGGCGCAGCCGCGTGCTCATCGTCGGCTGCGGCGACATCGGGCTGCGCGCCGCCCGGCTGCTCGCGCCCGGCTGCACGGTGCTGGCGCTCACCTCGTCGCCCGCGCGGGTGGCCGTCCTGCGCGCCGCCGGGGTCGTGCCGCTCGCCGGCAATCTGGACGAGCCGGCCAGCCTGGCGCGCCTGGCCGGCATCGCCACGCGGGTGCTGCACCTGGCGCCGCCCGCGCCGCACGGCCGCCAGGACGCGCGCACGCGCGCGCTGGTGCGGGCGCTGCACCGGCGCAGCGCGGCGCAGGCGCTGGTCTATGTCTCCACCACCGGGGTCTATGGCGACTGCGCCGGCGCCGTGGTGGCCGAAACCCGCA